>NZ_CP173677.1:730481-1065963 GCF_045055315.1 Allobrachymonas wangyanguii | reverse complement strand
CTGGTGGGAATACGCCCGGCCGAGGTGTGCGGGCTGGCGATCAGGCCCAGGCCTTCCAGGTCGGCCATGACGTTGCGGATGGTGGCGGCCGACAGCTCCAGCCCCGAGGCCTGCGACAGGGTGCGGGAACCGACCGGCTGGCCGTCTGCCAGGTAGCGGTCGACCAGGGTTTTGAGGAGCAATTTCGCGCGTTCATCCAGCATGGGATGTCATTTTAATGGTTTAATTCCAATCATGAAGAAACAGTTTCACCACGTTGCTGTCATTGGCAAATACCTGCAGGCGCCCAGTCCGCAAGCCTCCCCTTCCGAGGGGACGCCACAGACGGTTCTGCGCTCTGTCATCGGCTGTCTGCTGGCCCATGGCTGTCAGGTATCGGTAGAAGCTGCCACCGCCGAACGTAGTGGTTTGGGTGACATGTTTCCGACCCTGGCGCTGGACCAGATCGGCCGCCACTGTGACCTGGCGGTAGTGGTGGGCGGTGACGGCACCATGCTGGCCGCCGCGCGCCAGCTGGCTCCCAGCAAGGTGCCGCTGATCGGCATCAACCAGGGCCGTCTCGGCTTCATCACCGACATTTCGCTCACGCGCATCAACGAGACGATTCCGCCCATGCTGCGCGGCGAATACCAGGAAGACCGGCGCGCCATGATCCAGGGCCGCGTCATGCGCGAAGGCGAAGTGGTGTTCGAGGCGCTCGCCTTCAACGATGTCTGCATCAACCGTGGCAGCACCGCCGGCATGGTCGAACTGCGCATCGAGGTGGACGGCCACTTCGTCTCCAACCAGCGCGCCGACGGCCTGATCATTGCCACGCCTACCGGTTCCACCGCCTATGCGCTGTCGGCCGGTGGCCCGCTGGTGCACCCCTCGGTGCCAGGCTGGGTGCTGGTGCCGATTGCACCGCACACCCTGTCCAACCGCCCTATCGTGCTCAGCGGCAGCTCCGAGATTGCCGTGCGCCTGGTGGCCGGACGCAAGGCCAGCGCCAACTTCGATACGCAATCCCTGTCGCAGCTGCAGGCCGATGACTGCGTGATGGTCACCCGTTCGCGCCACGAGGCCGTGTTCCTGCACCCGATCGGCTGGAACTACTACGACACCCTGCGCGAAAAACTGCACTGGAACAGCGGGAGCAACTGACCATGGCGCTGCGACGCATCATCCTGAAGGATTTTGTCATTGTCGAAGCGCTGGACCTTGAGCTGGCCTCCGGCTTTTCCGTACTCACGGGCGAAACCGGTGCCGGCAAATCGATCCTGATCGACGCCCTGCAACAGCTCATGGGCGCGCGCGCCGATGCCGGCCTGGTACGCGAAGGCTGCGACAAGGCCGATATCAGCGCCGTCTTCGACACCACCCCGCAAATACTGGAACTGCTTCAGGAATATGGCATTGATCCTGATGAAGATCAGATCCTGCTGCGTCGCACGATTGATAGCCAGGCCAAGAGCCGCGGCTGGATCAACGGTATTCCCGCTACCGCCACCCAGCTGCGCGCCCTCGGTGCCCTGCTGGTCGATATCCATGGCCAGCACGCCTGGCAAGGCCTGATGCAGGCCGGCAGCATGCGCGCCCTGCTGGACGGCTACGGCCGCATTGCCACGGATACCATCCGCCAGCGCTGGCAGGACTGGCGTGACCGCCAGCAGCAGCTGGATGCCGCCAGCCAGGGCCAGGCACAGCGCCAGCAGGAGCGCGAGCGCCTGCAATGGCAAATCGCCGAAGTCGACAAGCTCGCCCCGGCGGCTGACGAATGGGATCAGCTCAACAGCGAACACCAGCGCCTGGCGCATGCTCAGCAGTTGCTGGACGCCGTGCAGCAGGCCCTCGCGCTACTGGACGGTGATGGCCAAGGCGTGCAGCACAGCCTGCACCGCGCCAGCCATGCACTGCAGGAACAATCGCATATCGAACCCGCTTTCCAGGACTGGATCACGCTGATCGCCAGCAGCCAGGACCAGCTGCAGGAGGTGCAGCGCGGCCTGTCGAACTACCTGGACCGCGCTGATCTGGACCCACAGCGGCTGGAGCAGCTGGACCAGCGCCTGTCGGCCTGGATCTCGCTGGCGCGCCGCTTCCGCCTGCAGCCGCAGGAGCTGGCCAGCCACTGGGAGGGCTGGAAGCAGCAGCTGCTGAACCTGGACGCAGAAGACGATCTGGATGCCCTGCAAGCCGCCGCCGACCTGGCCGGCCGAGCCTATGCGCTCGAGGCGCAACAGTTGACGCAGGCACGCCAGCAGGCCGCCAGCCGACTCGGTCAGCAGATCAGCGACGCCATGCAGCAACTTGGCATGGAAGGTGGCCGTTTCGAGGTCCAGATCACGCCAGCCGCCCAGCCCGGTGCCAGCGGCCAGGATGCCATCGATTTTCTGGTTGCCGGCCACGCCGGCAGCACGCCGCGCCCGATTGCCAAGGTCGCTTCGGGCGGCGAACTGTCGCGTATCGCACTGGCGATTTCCGTGACCACCAGCCAGCTCGGCAGCGCCCCTACCCTGATCTTTGACGAGGTCGATGCCGGCGTCGGCGGCCTGGTGGCACACACCGTGGGCCGGCTGATGCGCCAGCTCGGCGCCGACCGCCAGGTGCTGGCCGTCACGCACCTGCCGCAAGTCGCCGCGCATGGCCATCATCACCTGCGCGTGTCCAAGGCGCTGTCGCAGCACGATGGCCGCCAGACCACGGTCAGCCAGACACTGGCGCTGGATACGCCACAACGCGTGCAGGAACTGACGCGCATGCTGGGCAGTACTTCCGATTCAGAGGCTACACTGTTACATGCAACAGAAATGCTGCAGGCGGCCCATGCCGGCAGCATGTCCACCTCCTAGCTGTTACAGGACCATGCCATGACCACCCACCATCCGACTCCCGCCGAAGCCGATATGCACCTGGTCATCATCAGCGGCATGTCAGGCTCCGGCAAATCGATCGCCCTGCAGGCGCTGGAAGATTCCGGCTACTACTGCGTGGACAACCTGCCGCCGGAATTGCTGCAGCCCTTTATCGAGATCGAGAAACAGCACCAGTCCCGACGCATTGCCGTGGCCATGGACGCGCGCAGTTCCAAGTCCTTGCCGCTGATCCCGATGCAGGTCGATGCCCTGCGCCGCAGCGGCATCCTGGTCACCGCCCTGTTCCTGGATGCATCCGACCCGATGCTGATGCGGCGCTTTTCCGAAACGCGCCGCAAGCACCCGCTCACCGTCGTCGCCACCAACGACCAGACGCATGATCTGGAAGCCGCCATCGCGCTGGAGCGCAAGTTGCTGGCCGAGTTCCGCCTGCAGGCGCACGTGATCGAGACCACGCTGCGCCGCCCGGCCCAATTGCGCAGCCAGATCAAGAGTCTGATCGCGGTCGATCCGCAACAGCTCACGCTGATTTTCGAATCCTTTGCCTTCAAGCGCGGCGTGCCGGCTGATGCCGACTATGTGTTTGACGTGCGCATGCTGCCCAATCCCCATTACGAGCCCGGCCTGCGCGAGCTGACCGGCCGTGACCAGCCGGTGATCGATTTCCTGGAACAGCAGCCCGATGTGGAGCTGATGCGCCAGCATATCCACGGCTTTCTGCGCCACTGGCTGCCCGAACTGGCCAAGGACCACCGCAGCTATGTCACGGTGGCGATTGGCTGTACCGGCGGCCAGCACCGCTCGGTCTACCTGGTGGAAAAACTGTTCCAGGACTTCCGTGCCAACTGGAGCTCGGTGCTCAAGCGCCACCGCGAGCAGGACGACCGCTGATCACAGCGCCTCCAGCCACTTGCGCACGGGGGCAGGCAGGCCGCGCGCCGCCCAGTCGGCATGCCATTCCCCGGCCAGGGCGGGTTGCTGCCCGCCGGCCACATCGATCAGGACCGGATGCAGGTACAAGTCCTTGTGCGTCAACACATGGCGGAACATGGGCGCATGATGCGCACTGCCCAGCCCCGCTGCGGCAGCGAGTGCATCGGCCTCCGAACCGAACAAGGGCACACAGTGCAGCCCGGCCCAGATGCCCTGCTGCCCGCGCCGCTCCAGCCAGATGCCTTGCGGGCTGCGCAGCACCAGCAGCCACCATGATTCAGCCGTGCGCTTGAGCTTTTTTGTCTTGCGTGGCAGCTCCACCGCCAGATCCTGACCGGCCACGGCGCACAGGCTGGCCATCGGGCAGGCGGCACAACGCGGCTGGCGTGCGGTACAGACAGTCGCGCCCAGATCCATCAGGCCCTGCGTATAGGAAGCCATGTCCGCCGCATCGGCATCCGCGTGCACCAGTTGCTGCGCCATGTCGTGCAAGGCGCGTACCGCCCTGGCCGATGCCAGGTCCTCGCCAAAACCGAGCAGCCGCGCCAGCACACGCTGTACGTTGGCATCGAATATCGAGACCCGCTCGCCAAAGCAGAACGCCGCAATCGCCGCGGCTGTAGACGGGCCGATTCCCGGCAGCTTGACCAGATCGGCGCTGCTGCGCGGAAACTCGCCTCCATGCACATCGCGCACCTGCTGGGCACAGGCATGCAGATTGCGTGCTCGGCTGTAGTAGCCCAGCCCGCTCCACAAGGCCATCACCTCTTCCTGCGTCGCATCGGCCAGCGCCCGTACGTCGGGAAAGGCCTGTAGAAAGCGTGCGTAGTAATCCAGCACCGTGACCACCTGGGTCTGCTGCAGCATCACCTCGGACAGCCAGACGCGGTAGGGATCGCGCTGCTGCTGCCAGGGCAAGCCATGGCGGCCATGCTGGCGCTGCCACACCACCAGCCGCGGAAAGAAAGCATCTCGCAGCTGCAACAGGCGCTGCTGGCTGGCCGCTGCGCTGGTATCCAACTCCGCCAGCGGAAACAGGGGTACGTTGCTCATGGCTTCGGAAAGCGCGAGCGCGGCATTTTCTGGCACTTGGCGCAGACATAGGTGGAGCGCTGGCCCTGGCGCAGCATGCGGATCGGCGTGTCGCAGACGCGGCAAGGCTGGCCGGCGCGGTCGTACACCATGGCCTGCAGCTGGAAATAGCCGTTGCGCCCTTCGGCGCTGGAAAAATCCTTCAGCGTGCTGCCGCCTTCGTCAATCGCCCACTGGATGATATGGCGGATCGCTTCCCACAGGCGGCGTACCTGCGCCGGCTTGAGCTGGTTGGCCGGCAGCAAGGGATCGATACCGGCACGGAACAGCGCTTCCGAGCAGTAGATATTGCCCACGCCCACCACGATGTCGCCGGCCAGCAGTACCTGCTTGACCGGCGCCTTGCGCCTGGCCAGGCCTTCGGCCAGGTGCTGCAGGCTGAACGCGTCTTCCAGCGGCTCCACGCCCAGATGGTCCAGCAGCTTGCGCGCACGCGGATCGTGCTCGCCTTCCATGTACATGATGGCGCCAAAGCGGCGCGGATCGTTGAGGCGCAGCACACCCAGCGTGGTGTTCATCTCGAAGTGGTCATGCGGTCCGGCGGGCGGCAGCCGGCTGTCAAAGCGCAGGCTGCCCGACATGCCCAGGTGTAGCATCAGCAGGCCCTGGTCCAGATCCATCAGCAGGTACTTGCCACGCCGGCGCACGCCCTGCACCACGCGACCCTGCAAGTCGTCCGGATCCACGCCCAGCGGCCAACGCAAGGGCTTGCCCAATTGCACCTGACGGATGGTGGCACCGCGGATGCGGTCAGCAAAGCTGCGGCGTGTCACTTCGACTTCGGGCAATTCAGGCACGGGATTCGGTCTCTCGGGAAATGGCGCCTGGCGCCGTTGCATCTGCATACCGGGCGAAGGCCCCGTTTGCGGGGGACGCGCCCAACATCCTTTATTATCCACAGACAGGCCACCGACCGGCCGGCCCGATTCTGCCCGCATTTCCGAGGACATTCCCTTGCAGCGCTTTTCCCTTCTTGCCCTGAGTCTGGCTGCCGCCCTGAGCACGGCACCGGCCCTGGCTGCCACCACGCCTGGCGCCGAGGCCCTCATCGCCCCGCGCAGTGCCGCCCAGCAGGCCGCCGACCGCACCGCCCTGCAGGCCGTGATCGAGAGCTCCACCGCCCTGTACGACACCCTGGCCGGCGAGCTTTACGTGCAGCGCAACAACCCTTCGCGCGGTTTCATCTACCTGATGGATGCGGCACGCCGCACGCAAGACGGCCGCCTCTATGCGCGCGCCGTCGAGATCGCGCTGCAGGGCCGCGCCCCGGATGCTGCACTGACGGCGATCCGCTCCTGGCAGACCGCCCTGCCGAATGACCCGAATGCAGACACCTACCAGCTGCAGGTGCTGCTGATGCTGGATCGCGTCAGTGAAACCGCCGATCCGCTGCGCCAGGCGCTGGCCCACGCCAGCGGCGACAAGCGCCAGACGCTGATCCACAACATCCCGAGCTATTACCTGAACGTCAAGGATCAGCAGCAGGCCCTGGGCATCGTGCGCGAACCGCTGCAGCCGTATGTGGAGCAGCGCGATACCGCCTTCGTCGCCGCACTGGCGATGGCACGCATGCAGATGCTGGCACGCGATTTCTCCCCTTCGCTGCAGATGCTGGAACGTAGCCAGCAGGCCACGCCACCCGAGGTGGCGCTTGGCGCGCTGCTGCACAACCGTGAGCTGCCAGGCCTGGTCGCCATGGACCTGATGCGCGCCTCGCGCCAGGAGCAGCCCGACGTGGCGCGCCGCGCCGAACTGCTGGCACGCAAGATCGCCACCGCGCCCCAGGCCACGCAAGAGATCCAGCTGGCCTATGCCAAGACCCTGATCGAGATCCGCCGCCATGACGATGCGCTGAAACAACTGGACCTGGTGCTGCGCAGGCACCCGGATTACGCCATGGCCTGGATGCTGCAGGGCGGCCTGCAACTGCAGGAGAAGCAATGGGCGGCGGCTGAAAAATCGCTGCAGCAGTATTTCCGCGTACGCAAGGCCGAAGACCCGATGCCCGGCCCGCGTGAAGACGGCAATATCGCGCTCAGCATCCTGCAGGCCAACCTGACCGTGAGCAGCGACATGCAGGCCAACATCATGATGGCCGAGATCGCCGATCACCAGAATGACCCGGCCGCAGCGGCGCGCTGGCTGGAACGCATCCAGCCGGAAAGCG
The DNA here is from genome assembly GCF_045055315.1 of Allobrachymonas wangyanguii. Classification (GTDB taxonomy): domain Bacteria; phylum Pseudomonadota; class Gammaproteobacteria; order Burkholderiales; family Burkholderiaceae_C; genus Brachymonas; species Brachymonas wangyanguii. The sequence goes on along the minus strand of NZ_CP173677.1, from coordinate 1,058,916 downwards.
CCCGCCACGCCGCCATGGTGCAGCGCGCCGAAACCCTCAACAGCCTGGGCAAGTACGATCTCGCCTTGCAGCAGATCCGTGCCCTGCCCGCCGACAACGACGAGCAGCGCCAGGTGCGCAGCCTGGCCGAGGCCCAGCTGCTGGATCGTGCCGGTCGCCACGCCGAGGCGCTGCGCGCGCTCGATGCCGAAATCGCCCGCAGCCCGGAGAATGCCGAACTGCTGTACGCACGCGGCATGACGCAGGAGCGCCTGGGCAATTACGCCGCCACCGAGCAGGACATGCGCAAGGTGATGGCGCTGCGCCCCGATTCACCCAACGCCTTCAACGCCTTGGGCTATACGCTGGCCGACCGCAACGAACGCCTGCCCGAAGCCAAGGAACTGATCCGCAAGGCGCTGGACCTGTCGCCCGACAGCGGTGCCATCCAGGACAGCATGGGCTGGGTCGAATACCGCCTGGGCAATCTGCCGGAAGCACGCCGCTGGCTGGAAAAGGCCTTTGTCGCCGAACCGCAGGCCGAAGTGGCCGCCCACCTGGCCGAGGTGCTCTGGACCATCGGCGACCGTGAAGCCGCTGGCAAGGTATTCGAGGAAGGCCTGGTGCTGGACAAGGATGACACCGTACTGAAAGAAACCATGCAGCGCCTGGGCTACACGCCGCGCCCTGCCGCCACCCCCACCCGCCCCTGACCATGACCGATTCCATTTCCCGCCGCCGCAGCCTGCAGCTGGGTGCCGCCCTGTTGCTGGGTGCCACGCTGGCTGGCTGCGCCTCCGTTCCCGCCACGCCGATTCCCGACGGCCCGATTCGTGCCTGGGCCGGCCGCCTGTCGCTGGTACTCGACCAGGATCCGCCGCAATCCTTTATCGCCGGCTTTGAACTGACCGGCAACGCCCTCAGCGGCACGCTCGGCCTGTTCAACCCGCTGGGCGGCCAGCTGGCGCAGATCCGCTGGATGCCCGGTGTCGCCGAGCTGCAGCAAGGCAATGGCACGCGCGCCTATCCGGACCTGGACAGCCTGGTCACCGAAGTCACCGGCACCAATGTGCCCGTCACTTCGCTGTTCGACTGGCTCGATGGCCGTCCCACCCCGGTCCCCGGCTGGGAGCCCGACCTGTCGCAGCGCAGCGAAGGCCGCCTGATCGCCAAACGCCTGCAACCATTGCCCACGGCACGCCTGCAGCTCATCATCGAATCGGTGGATGCAGACGCGACATGACCGAGCTGCGTGATATTCCGGCGCCTGCCAAGCTCAACCTGTTCCTGCACATCACCGGCCGCCGCCCGGACGGCTACCACCTGCTGCAATCGGTATTCATGCTGATCGACTGGCAGGACACGCTGGATTTCCGCCTGCAGGCCGATGGCCGCATCACCCGCAGCGATGCCGATCCGCACAGCCAGCTGCCGGCCGAAGACCTGTGCGTGCGCGCCGCGCGCAAGTTGCAGCAAGCCACCGGCTGCACGCTGGGCGCCCATATCCATTTACACAAGCAGATTCCCTCGGAAGCCGGCATGGGCGGTGGCTCCTCCGATGCCGCCAGCTGCCTGCTGGCGCTCAACCGGCTGTGGGACCTGCGCCTGTCGCCGCAGCAACTGGCGGCCATAGGCCTCGAACTCGGTGCCGATGTGCCCTTCTTCCTGTTCGGCCGCAACGCCTGGGTCGAGGGCATTGGCGAACAATTGCAGGCGGTAGAGCTGCCGCCGGCACGCTTTCTGGTGGTCAAGCCCGAGGAAGGCGCACCCACGGGAAAAATTTTTACCGACCCAGCCTTAAAAAGGGATACAAGTGCTGCTACAATCGCAGACTTCGTTGCAAGCACAAGCCCGTACCAGTACGGACGCAATGACCTGCAACCGGTTGCCCAAGGGCTCTGCCCTTCCGTCACCCAGGCTCTGTCCTGGCTGCAGCAGCACCAGCTGCAAGGGCGCATGACCGGTTCCGGCACTGCAGTGTTTGCTGAGCTGCCCACCAGCTTCCAGAGTGCAGATTTACAACAGCCTGCAACAAAAAACTGGAAAATACGGGTTTGCAGCAATATGGCCCTTCATCCTCTGCTACAATGGAGGGCTTAACGAACAGCATGACGCTGATTGTTCATGACAGTCAGCGTGTGTAGGGGAGTAGCCAAGTTGGTTAAGGCACCGGATTTTGATTCCGGCATGCGAGGGTTCGAATCCTTCCTCCCCTGCCATCTACCTGTCCAGAGCATCACACCGTTTAACGGCCATCGCCAGCGTACGATCCTGCCGATGGCTTTTTTCATTTCCGGAACCCGAAATGACCTCTTCCGCCTCTGACTTCCTCGTCTTCACCGGCAACGCCAACCCCCGTCTTGCCGAAGAAGTGGTCCAGTGCCTGGGCACCACCCTGGGCGAAGTCCAGGTAGGCCGTTTCTCCGACGGCGAAGTCACGGTGGAAATCAAGCAGAACGTGCGCGCACGTGATGTCTTCATCATCCAGCCCACCTGCGCCCCGACCAACGACAACCTGATGGAACTGCTCATCATGGTAGACGCGCTCAAGCGCGCTTCCGCCGAGCGCATCCAGGCCGTCATCCCCTACTACGGCTACGCCCGCCAGGACCGCCGTCCGCGTTCCTCGCGCGTGCCGATCTCGGCCAAGGTCGTGGCCAACCTGCTGCAGACCATGGGTGTGCACAGCGTGCTGACCATGGACCTGCACGCCGACCAGATCCAGGGCTTCTTCGATATTCCCGTGGACAACATCTACGCTTCCCCGGTGCTGCTGAGCGACCTGCGCCAGCAGAACTACGATGACCCGATCGTGGTGTCGCCGGACGTGGGCGGCGTGGTGCGTGCCCGCGCACTGGCCAAGCAGCTCGGCTGCGACCTGGCCATCATCGACAAGCGCCGTCCGCGCGCCAACGTCAGCGAAGTGATGAACATCATCGGTGACATCGGCAACCGTACCTGCATCATCATGGACGACATGATCGACACCGCCGGCACCCTGGTAAAGGCTGCCGAAGTGCTCAAGGAGCGCGGTGCCAAGAATGTCTATGCCTACTGTACCCACCCGATCTTCAGCGGTCCGGCCATCGAGCGCATTGCCCGTGGCGACGCCCTGGACGAAGTGGTGGTGACCAACACCATTCCGCTGTCGCCGCAAGCGCAGGCTTGCACCAAGATCCGCCAGGTCTCGGTAGCCCCGCTGATTGCCAAGACCATGCAGCACATTGCCAATGGCGATTCCGTGCTGGGCCTGTTCAGCGACAGCGACGACCAGAACTGATCTTCCGGTCTCCTTACAACGTCCTCTGCACACGTTCAAGTGCAGATTTTTTTATCAACCCAGGCAGACACTGGTCGCGGTGCTGCCACCAATGGAGAAAACCATGAAAGTCGTCGCTTTTGAGCGCACCATGCAAGGTACGGGTGCGAGCCGCCGCCTGCGCAATGCTGGTAAAACCCCCGGTATCGTTTACGGCGGCAACGCTGATCCGGTCGCCATCGAACTGGACCACAACGCCCTGTGGCACGCCCTGAAAAAGGAAGTGTTCCACTCTTCCGTGCTGAACCTGGAAGTGGCCGGCAAGGTCACCCCGGTGCTGCTGCGTGACGTGCAATACCACCCCTACAAGCAGCTGGTGCTGCACGTGGACTTCCAGCGCGTGGTCGCTGGCGAGAAGTTGACCCTGAAGGTGCCGCTGCACTTCGTGGGTGCTGACGAGTCCGACGCTGTCAAGCTGGACCGCTGCACGGTCAACCACGTCCAGAACGAACTGGAAATCGTCTGTCTGCCCAAGGACCTGCCGGAAGCCATCGTCGTGGACCTGAGCCAGGCCAAGAAGGGTGACGTCGTGCTGGCCAGCCAGCTGACCCTGCCCGAAGGCGTGGAATTCGTCGCCCAGGGCGGTGAAACCGACCCGGTGCTGGTGACCATTGTTGGCCCGGCCGGTGGTGGCGCTGCTGCCGCTGCTGAAGGCGAAGGCGAAGCTGCTGCCGAATAATCCCGGCACACGCGCACAGGAAAAGCCCACTTCGGTGGGCTTTTTCATGGGCGCTGCCGTATCCTCTTTCTTTTCTCCACGCAAGACATCGTCATGATCCAGCTCATCGTCGGCCTCGGCAACCCCGGACCGCAATACGCAGACACCCGCCACAACGCCGGCTTCTGGTGGACCGATGCCGCCGCGCGCAAGCTGGGCCTGTTCCTGAACATGGAGCGCAGCTACCACGGCCTGATGGGCCGCACCACGATCCAGGGCAAGCCGGTCTGGGTGCTGCAGCCGCAGACCTTCATGAACCGCTCCGGCCAGTCGGTCGGCGCGCTGGCACGCTTTTTCAAGATTCCACCGGAAAACATCCTGGTGGTGCACGACGAACTGGATCTTGAGCCGGGCCAGGTCAAGCTCAAGAAAGGCGGCGGTCACGCCGGCCACAACGGCCTGCGCGATATCCACGCGCAACTCGGCTCACCCGATTACTGGCGCCTGCGCATTGGCATTGGCCATCCGGGCGTGAAGTCCGAAGTGGTGCACTGGGTACTGAAAAAACCCTCGCCCGACCACCGCATTGCCATCGAACAGGCGATTGACCACAGCCTCAAGGCCCTGCCCGACCTGCTGGCCGGCGACATGACCAAGGCGACCAAGGACATCCATACGGCACCCTGAGACCGTTCAGGCATCGTCCTCGGCAGTGTGCTGTTCCTTTTCACGCTTGGTCAGGCGGTAGATCAGGCGCGGAAAAATCGCAAACACCACCATGGTGATGCCGCACAGCAGGAACACCAGGCCAGCCTGGGTATCGCCCAGCAAGGGATGGATGCCAGCCCCCACGTGCGTCAGGGACAGGCCGGCCAGGACAAAGGCAACGACAGCCGCAATCCAGGCGAAATAGATGACGATGTTGGCAATAGGCATGGCGGCGATCTCCTGCTGCAGGGAGCCGCCCTGCGCGGATCAAGCGTCCTGCTTGTCCTGCAACTGATGGAACTTGTCCATCAATTGTTCCCGCGTTTCGACAAACTCGGGGTTTATCGGGATGCAGGCCACCGGGCAGACCTGCACGCACTGGGGCTCGTCAAAGTGACCGACACACTCGGTACACTTGGATGGATTGATCTCGTAGATCTCTTCGCCCAGATAAATGGCTTCATTCGGGCACTCGGGCTCGCATACATCACAGTTGATGCAATCATCGGTGATCATCAGGGCCACGGGCCTTACCTCTTCTTCATGCACTGCCTTGCGGGCAGATGATATAAAACCAGTATTATCCGGTTTTGCGCCCTGGGCGTCAGCCTATAACCCCATTCCCCCTGTCTGCATGAGCGCCTATCTTGTCCAACGCCTGTCCAGCCTGCTGCTGACACTGCTGCTCACCTCGCTGGTGGTGTTTGGCGTGCTGGAAATCCTGCCCGGCAACGCCGCCCAGGTGATGCTGGGCCCGGACGCCAGCCCCGAGGCGGTGGCCGAACTGGCACGCCAGCTCGGACTGGACCAGCCGCTGTGGAGCCGCTACGCCAGCTGGATCAGCGGCCTGGTACAGGGCGACATGGGCATCAGCCATGCCTATGGCCGGCCAGTCTGGCCGCTGATTGCCGAACGGCTGGCACTGACCGTGCCGCTGGCACTGCTGGCAATGCTGATCACCAGCATCGTGGCGCTGGCCGTGGGGGTTTATGCCGCCTCGCGCCACAACAAGCCCGGCGACGTCGTGGTCATGGGCCTGGCGCAGATCGGCATGGCGGTGCCCAATTTCTGGTTTGCCATCCTGCTGATCCTGCTGTTTTCCGTGCATTTGCAGTGGTTTGGCGCTGGCGGCTTTGACGGCTGGCGTGCCGGCATCCTGAACGGCCTGCGTGACCTGCTGTTGCCGGCGCTGTCACTTGCCGTGGTGCAGACGGCGATCCTGGCCCGTATCACGCGCTCCTCGGTACTCGAGGTGATGCAGGAAGACTTTGTGCGCACTGCGCGCGCACGCGGCATGAGCCAGCGTGCCGTGCTCTATCGCCATGTGCTGCGCAACGCCATGATTCCGGTGCTGACCATCATGGGCCTGCAGTTTGCCAGCCTGCTGGCCGGCACCATCGTGGTGGAAAACGTGTTCTTCCTGCCCGGTCTGGGCCGGCTGATTTTTCAGAGCATCGCCAATCGTGACCTGATTGTGGTGCGCAACTGCGTGATGTTGCTGGCCAGCATGGTGATCGTGGTCAACTTCCTGGTCGATGTGCTGTATGCACTGATCGATCCGCGCCTGCGTACGCGCAACCGGAGCGGTGCATGAATACCGCCGTGAGCACCCCGCACCAGCCCGATACTCCGGGACGCCGCTTTCGCCGCCGCGCACGCCGCCACCCCGGCTTGTGGATTGGTGCGCTGCTGACGCTGCTGCTGGTCGCCGCAGCGCTGCTGTCCTATGTCTGGACGCCGCACCCGCCGCTGGAGATGGATCTGGCCAAGCGGCTCGCCGGGCCGAGCATCACGCACTGGCTGGGGACCGACGTGATGGGCCGCGATGTGGTGTCGCAGCTGCTGGTGGGCGCACGCAGCTCGATCTTTGTGGGCGTGATTGCCGTCGGTATCGGCCTGACCGTGGGCACGGCGCTGGGGCTGCTGGCAGCGGCACGGCGTGGCTGGCTGGAAGAAGTCATCCTGCGCCTCACCGACGTGACCTTTGCCTTTCCGGCGCTGCTGACCGCCATCATGCTGGCCGCCGTCTGGGGGCCGGGCATGGTCAACGCCATGATCGCCATCGGCATCTTCAATATCCCGACCTTTATCCGCGTCACGCGTGCCGGCGCACGTGCGCTGTGGACGCGTGAATTCGTGCTGGCGGCACAGGCCTGCGGCAAGAACCAGCTGCGTATCACGCTGGAGCACATCCTGCCGAATATCGCGGCGATCCTGATCGTGCAGGCCAGCATCCAGTTCTCGGTGGCGATTCTGGCCGAAGCCGCCCTGTCCTATCTGGGCCTGGGCACGCAACCGCCGCAACCGAGCTGGGGCCGCATGCTGGCCGATGCGCAGACGCTGCTGTTCAGCCATCCAATGCTGGCGGTGTACCCGGGCGTGGCGATCGCGCTGGCGGTGCTGGGCCTGAATTTCCTGGGCGATGCCCTGCGCGACCTGCTGGATCCGCGCATTTCCGAGGGAGGCCGCTGATGGCGCTGCTCGAAGTCAAGGACCTGAGCGTACTGCTGCACACCCATCGCGGCAGTGCAGCTGGTGTGCGCAACGTCAGTTTTTCACTGGAACGCGGCCAGACACTGGGCGTGATTGGCGAATCGGGCAGCGGCAAGACGCTGTGCATGCTGGCGCTGATGGGCCTGCTGCCGAACAACGCCGAGGCACAGGGCAGCATCCTGTTCAACGGCCAGCAACTGGTCGGAGCCAGCGAGCAAGACCTGTGCGCGCTGCGCGGTGACGATATCGGCATGGTGTTCCAGGAACCGATGACGGCGCTGGACCCGTTGCAGCGCATTGGCGACCAGGTGGCCGAGCCGCTGCGCCTGCACCGCAACATGCGCCGGCGCGAGGCGCTGGACCATGCGGCCGCGCTGTTGGATCGTGTCGGTATTCCCGATGCGCAACAGCGCCTGAAAGACTACCCACACCAGTTTTCCGGTGGCCAGCGCCAGCGCATCATGATTGCCGCTGCGCTCGCCTGCGATCCCGATGTGCTGATTGCCGACGAGCCGACCACCGCACTCGACGTGACGGTGCAGGCACAGATCCTGGACCTGCTGCGCGACCTGGTGGCCGAACGCGGCATGGCGCTGATCCTGATCAGCCACGATCTGGCCGTGATTGCCCGTTACACGCAGCAGATGCTGGTGCTCTACTCCGGTGGCGTGGTCGAATCCGGCGCCACCGCCGCAGTGTTTGCGCGCATGGCGCACCCGTACACACGCGCCCTGCTGCAAGCGCGCCCGCGGCTGGATGCGGCACGCGGCACCCGCCTGCCGACCATTCCGGGCCAGGTGCCGGACCTGTTTGCGCCACCGCCTGGCTGCCGTTTTGCCGACCGCTGCAGCCGCGTGCAGGATGACTGCCGCCTGGCCGAACCGCCGATGGTCGCGCTGCCGGCCGCCAGCCCGATTCCGCACCTGGCACGCTGCCTGCATCTGGAGCCCGAGTCATGAGCACGCCGTTGCTGCAGGTGCAACACCTGTCCCGCCACTACCGCCAGCGCCGCCATAGCCTGTTCGAGCCGCCACGCATCACGCGCGCACTCGATGATGTCAGCCTGGAGCTGCAGGCCGGCGAAAGCCTGGGCATCGTCGGCGAATCGGGCAGTGGCAAGACCACGCTGGCACGCCTGATCATGGCACTGGACCAGCCCGATGCCGGCAAGGTGCTGCTGCTGGGGCGGGACCTGCATGCGCTGCCCGCGCGCGAGTTGCTGCAGGCGCGCAAGGATTTCCAGATGGTGTTCCAGGATCCGTATGCCTCGCTCGATCCGCGCCAGACCGTGCTGCGCATCGTCACCGAACCGCTGCACATGGACGGGCTGGATCGCACTACGCTGCGTGAGCGCGCCCTGCTGGCGCTGCAGGAAGTGGGCCTGCGCGAACCCGATCTGGACAAGTACCCGCACGAGTTTTCCGGTGGCCAGCGTCAGCGCATTGCCATGGCGCGTGCGCTGATCAGCCGACCTCGCCTGATCGTGGCCGATGAGCCCGTCAGCGCACTGGATGTATCGGTACAGGCCCAGGTGCTGAACCTGATCTGCCGGCTGCAGCAGGAGCATGGCATCAGCTTTGTGCTGATCAGCCACGACCTGGCGGTGGTGCACCATGTGTGTCACCAGATTGCCGTGCTGTATCGCGGCCAGCTGGTGGAATACGCGCCGGCCGAACAGTTGTTCAAGGCGCCACAGCACCCCTACACGCAGAAATTGCTGTCGGCCGTGCCGCGGCTATGAACAGCAAGTGATCGCTTACTGGAAGCGGATCGCCGACAGGTCGTTGACGAACACCGGCATGTCCTGCCACAGGCCCTGGATGCCGCTGCGCGCCACCGTGATCCACTGCGGCTGGTACAGGTAGGCGCTGACGGCATCAGTCGCGGCGAGCTGCTGCGCCTCGCCCAGCAGGCGGTTGCGCTCGATCTCGTCGGCGGTGCGCGTGATGCGCGTGTAAAGCTCCTGGAACTGCGGCGAATCGTAATGCCAGTAGTAATCGGGCTTGGCCAGATTGTCCAGGTCAAACGGTTCGACATGGCTGATGATGGTCATGTCGTAATCCTGGCTGCCGCCATAGACGTTGCTCAGCCACTGCGCCCATTCGATGTTTTCCAGCCTCGCCGTGATGCCGACCTTGGCCAGCATGGCCGCGATCACCTCGCCGCCCTGGCGCGCATACGGCGGCGGCGGCAGCTTGATGGTCAGCGTCAGCTTGTCGATGCCAGCCTCTTTCAGCAAGGCCTTGGCACGTTCAGGATCGTAGCTATTGATGCTGGTAGTATCGACATAGCCCGGCGCGCCCGGCACGTAATAGCTGCCGATCGGCACGCCAAAACCATCAGCGGCGCCAGTAACCACCGCCTGGCGGTCAATCGCGGCGCTGATGGCACGGCGCACGCGCACATCGCCCAGCGGCTTGCGCGCATGGTTCATGGCCAGGATCGTCTTGGCGCGTGATCCGCCCACCAATACCTGGAAGCGCGGGTTGTTGCGGAACTGGTCCAGGCTGCGCGCCACCTGCACGCGCGGGAACAGGTCTACATCGCCCGACAGCAGCGCTGCTGTCTGTGCCGCGGTATCGGAAATGAAGCGGAAAGTCACCTGCTTGAGGGCGATGTTGCCGGCATCGCGGTAATCCGGCCAGGCCTTCAGCATCAGCGAGGCGCCGGTGCGCCAGTTGTCCACCAGATAGGGGCCGGTGCCGACCGGATGGATGCCGTTGCTGGCAGCGCTCTTGGGCTCCACCATGATGGCGGTCGCCTGGCCGAGCAGGAAAGGCAGATCCGGATTGGGCTCGGACACCGTCAGTACCACGGTGTGCGCATCCGGCGTGTCGATGCCGGTAAAGCTGCTGAACAGGCGCTTGTCCTTGTTGGTACTGTCCGATGCGGCGGCGCGCCCGAAGGCAAACTTGACGGTATCGGACGAGAAGGCCTCGCCGTTGTGGAACTTGACACCCTGGCGCAGGCGGAAAGTCCAGCGCAGCAGATCCGGCGTATGTTCCCACGATTCGGCCAGCAAGGGGCCAACCTTGCCATTGGGACCAATCTTGGTCAGCGTTTCGTACAGGCTGTAGAGCGTGATCTCGCCAATGGCGGAAGCGGCACCGGTGGTCGGGTCCAGGCCTGGCGGTTCTAGCACCATGCCCAGCGTGAGGCTGGTCTGGCCGCTCTTGCCAGCGGCCGCAGCGGCACCGCTGCCCGCCATAGTCGGAGCGTCGGAGGGCTTGCAAGCCGTCAGGCCCAGGCTGCCTGTGGCGGCCAGCCCCAGGCCAGACAGCAATACCGTGCGTCTATCCATCATCAGGCATTCTCCTTGTCGGAAGCGGGAACTTGCAGCCGCGTCTGGTCATAGCGTGGCTGGCTGGGCAAATCGGCCACATGGCGTGCATCAGCCCAGTGCAACAGCTGGAACTGCGAGCCATCCCAGCGCATGTGGTTCAGGCCCACGTTGGGGATCTCCACCGTGCGCGGGCCGGCCAGCGACTGGCCGGTGAGCGTGCGCCAGGCCATGTCTACCACGCCGCCGTGCGAAAACACCAGGATGCAGCCATCCGCCGGCATGTCGGCGTGCGCCTGCGCGATACCGGTGAGCGCGCCCAGCGTACGCTGGTGGAAACGGCGCAGGCTCTCGCCGTGCGGCAGCTGGTAATCGGGATCGAAGCGCATCCAGTCGTGCAGGATGTCGGCATGCTGCAGGCGGGCTTCGTCCATCGTCAGCCCTTCGAGAATGCCGAAGGACTGCTCGCGCAATTCAGTCAGCAGGCGCGCCTGTAGCGGCAGCTGGTGCAAGGCGGTTTCAGCCGTCTTGGCGGCGCGCTGCAAGTCGCTGCTGTAGGCCGCCACCACGCGGTCGAGGATGCCGTTGTCGCGCAAGGCCTTGGCCAGCCGGTCAGACTGCAGCTGGCCCATGGCGTTGAGCGGAATATCGGTGTGGCCCTGAAAACGCAGGGCCTTGTTGGCGTCGGTTTCGCCGTGTCGGATAAGGATCAGCTCGGGCATGCAGCCATTGTAAGGGGGCAATATGTAGCGGCGATGGAATCATGCAATAATAATACTTAAATATTAATTTTATGCCTGCCATGTACCCACCTGCCGCCGCCCCACCCCTACCCTCTGCCGACGACAGCAGCGCCGTGTCCTGGTTGCAGGCGCTGCTGGCTGCGGCCTGGGCACGCGGCGCATCCGACCTGCATCTGGAACCCTACGAACACAGCTACCGGGTACGGCTGCGCATCGACGGCCAGCTGCAGCCGGTGGCAGCTCCGCCAGCCAGCCTCAAGGAACGCATCGCCAGCCGCATCAAGGTGCTGGCGCGACTCGATATCGCCGAAAAACGCCTGCCGCAGGACGGCCAGTTCCGGCTGGAATTGCCAGCCGGGCAGACGGGTGATCTGCGCGTCAGCACCCTGCCCACGCTGTTTGGCGAAAAAATCGTGATTCGCCTGCTGCCCACCGACAACGCCCAGGTGCAGCTCGACGCCCTCGGGCTGGAGCCGCTGCAGCTGCAACAGTTGCGCGATGCCATCCAGAGGCCACAAGGCATGGTGCTGGTGACCGGGCCGACCGGCTCCGGCAAGACCATCACGCTGTACAGCTGCCTGCAAGCGCTGAACCGTCCCGATGTGAATATCGCCAGTGTCGAAGACCCGTGCGAAATCCGGCTGGAAGGCATCAACCAGGTGCATCTGCATGAAAAAGCCGGGCTGGATTACGCCAGCGTGCTGCGCGCCTTTCTGCGCCAGGATCCGGACATCCTGATGGTCGGTGAAATCCGCGATCTGGCTACGGCCGACACCGCCCTCAAGGCAGCGCAGACCGGGCATCTGGTGCTGTCCACGCTGCACACGCTCGATGCGCCCTCGGCGCTGACGCGGCTGCAGCAAATGGGGGTGCCGCCCTACCAGCTGGCCGCCAGCATCAGCCTGGTCGTGGCGCAGCGGCTGGTGCGCCAGCTGTGCCGGCACTGCCGCCAGCCGCAGCCACTGCATGCCTCGCAATGGCTGGCTGCCGGCCTGCCGGAGACGGAGCTCGCCTCGCGCCCGCAGGCATGGCAGCCGGTCGGTTGCGCCCATTGTCATCAGGGCTACCGAGGCCGCACCGGCATCTTCCAGCTGATGCCGATCAGCAGCGAGCTGCAGGACGCCATGTTGCAGCAGGCCGCCAGCCACCAGCTGCAAGGACTGGCACGCCAGCTTGGCATGCGCAGCCTGCGCCAGGCCGGCTTGCGCAAGGTGCTGCAGGGCGAGACATCCTTGCAAGAGGTATTGCATGCCACCACCGACTGAACGCCTGTTCCACTGGCAGGGGCTGAATGCCAGCGGACAGCTGCAACAGGGCCAGCTGCATGCGCGCGACCTGCGTGCCGCACGGCTGCAACTGCTGCTCGAAGGCGTGCAGCCGCAGCGCATCCGCACACGCCCGCTGCAAGCGCATGGCCAGCCGCGCCGTGCCGCCCTGACGCGCAGCATGCGCCAGCTGGGCACCCTGCTGCATGCCGGCCTGCCGCTGCTGCAGGCGCTGGAGCTGACTGCCAGCGGCAGTCCGCCCGCGATGGCGCACGGCTGGAACCAGGTCCGCCAGGTGGTGGAATCGGGCCAGGCGCTGCACCAGGCCTTGCGCCAGCAACGCTGGTGCGATGCCGCCAGCGCCAGCCTGGTCGAAGCCGGCGAAGCCTCCGGCACGCTGGACCAGACCCTGCTGCGCCTGGCCACCCACATGGAGCAGGCCCAGGCCATGCGCGCCCGGCTGCGCGGGGCGCTGGCCTACCCGCTGCTGGTGCTGTTCACCGCCGGCATCGTCATGGCCGCCATGCTGGTGTTTGTCGTGCCCACCTTTGCCCAGATGTTTGCCAGCTTTGGTGCCGAACTGCCCTGGCCCACGCAGCTGGTGATCCGCCTGAGCGAAGCTGCCATCGCCTGGGGCTGGCTGCTGCCGCTGATCGCGCTGCTGGCCGGCGTGCCCTTGCTGCGGCTGTGGCAACGCCATGCCACAATGCGACTGATCATGGATACCCGATTGCTGCAACTCCCCCTGCTGGGTGCACTGCTGACCCAGGCCGCTACCGCGCGCTGGGCACGCGTGCTGGCGACACTGGCACAGGCCGGCCTGCCGCTGGCCGATGCACTGCCGATTGCCGGCCAGGCCAGTGGCAACCGCTGCATGGCCGAACGCAGCCAGCGCCTGCGCGAACAGCTGCTGCAAGGCTCGGCGCTGGCCGCGGCGATGCAGCAGCAGGGCATTTTCCCGCCGCTGGCGCTGCAGCTGGTGCAGACTGGCGAAGCCTCCGGCACGCTGGAACAGATGCTGGCGCGCATCGCCGAGCTGTGCGAAGCAGAGCTGCAGCAACTGCTGCGCACCCTGTCCACCATCGCCGAACCGGCGCTGATGCTGCTGCTCGGTCTGCTGGTCGGCGGCCTGGTACTGGCCATGTATTTGCCGATCTTCCAGCTGGGGCAGGTACTGTGACGCTGTTTGTGCTGCTCATCGGCCTGCTGCTGGGGCTGCTCACCGGCAGCTTTCTGAATGTGGTGGTGCATCGCCTGCCACGCATGATCGAAGCCGCCTGGGAGGCCGATCAGGCCGCCTGGCAGGCGGAACGCCAGGGTCTGCCGGCACCCGCGCCCGGGCCGCGTTACGACCTGGCGCAGCCACCCTCACACTGCCCCTCCTGCCACACGCGGATCCGCTGGTACCAGCTGATTCCGCTGCTGAGCTGGCTCTGGCTGCGTGGCCGCTGTGCCCACTGCAGCCAGCGCATCAGCGTGCGCTACCCGCTGGTGGAACTGCTGACCGCCGGCTTTGGGGGCTGGTGTGCCTGGCGCTACGGCCTGACACCTGCTGCCCTGCTCTGGTTCAGCTTTGCCTGCCTGCTGCTGGTCATCGCGCTGATCGACTGGGACACCACCTACCTGCCCGATTCCCTCAGCCTCAGCCTGCTCGCGCTCGGCCTGCTGGGCAGCAGCCTGGGCTGGCTGGATGTCCCGCTGCAGCAGACCGTCTGGGGTGCGCTGGCCGGCTATGGCCTGCTCTGGCTGGTCAGCACGCTGTTCCACCTGGTCACCGGCCGCATTGGCATGGGCAACGGGGACCCCATGCTGTATGCCGCGCTCGGTGCCTGGTTCGGCTTGGCCGGACTGATTCCGATCCTGCTGCTGGCCTCGCTCGCCGGCAGCATGGTCGGGCTGTACCTCAAGGTCAAGGGCCAGCTGCGCGAGGGTGGCTATGTCCCGTTCGGGCCCTTCCTGGCGCTGGCCGGCTGGTCTGCCTGGCTGATGCCACTGCCAGTCTGGCTACAATGGCCCCTGTAAGTCCGCCACTGGCGGCACTCCGGGACGCCGCCTGCCAGCAGGCGGCGCCAGACGATTCCCCGCACCGCAGCGCATCCATGCACACCTGGCATATCGGACTCACGGGCGGCATCGGCAGCGGCAAGAGCACCGTCAGCCAGATGTTCCAGCAACTCGGCGCCTGCGTCATTGACGCCGATGCCATCTCGCGCGCCACCACGGCGGCGGGCGGCGTCGCCATCGACGCCATCCGCACGCAGTTTAGCGCCAGTTTCATCACGCCCGAAGGCGCACTCGACCGCAACGCCATGCGCGAGCTGGCCTTCCGCGATCCGGACGCGCGCAAGCAGCTCGAGGCCATCATCCATCCGCTGGTGCTGCAGCAGATCCGCCAGCAGGCGGAAGCCGCCAGCGCCCGTGGCATCCGCGTCATCGTCTACGACATCCCGCTGCTGACCGAATCGGCGCACTGGCGCCAGCGCCTGCAGCAGATCGTGGTGGTCGATTGCGATAGCGAGACGCAGATCGCCCGCGTCATGCAGCGCAACCAGCTGGAGCGTAGCGCCATCGAGGGCATCATCGCCTCGCAGGCGACACGCGCGCAACGTCGGCAGATTGCCGATGCCGTGATCCGCAACGGTGCCGGCATCAGCCTGGCCGGGCTGCAGGCGCAGACGCGTGCGCTGGCACGGCGTTTCGGACTTATCATTGACGCCAAAGGAAACCCGGCGTGATCCTGTACGAATACCCCTTCAACGAGCGCATCCGCACCTACCTGCGACTGGAACACCTGTTTGGCCACTACGCCGAACTGTCCGCGCGTGACATGCCGGTGGACCACCACTACGCGCTCTACACCCTGTTCGAGATCCTCGAGATCACCAGCCGCTCCGACCTGAAAAAGGAGATCATGCTGGACCTGGACCGGCTGCGCCAGCAGCTCTCCAGCTGGCGTGACAACCCGGCGGTCGCACAAGGCACGCTGGATCGCCTGATGCGCGAAGCCGATGTCTGCTTCCGCCTGCTGGAACAGATGCAGGGCAAGATCGGCCACGGCATCACCAGCAACGACTGGCTGATGGCACTGCGCAGCCGCATCGCGATTCCCGGCGGCACCTGCGAATTCGACCTGCCGGCCTACCATGCCTGGCAGCATCTGCCCGAAACCCGGCGCAAGACCGATCTGAAACACTGGATGGCCGGCATGCATCCGGTATCCGACAGCATCCGCCTGCTGCTGAGTCTGGTGCGCAACGGCGGCCATACCCAGCGCATGACGGCGCAGAACGGCCAGTTCCAGCTCAACCTGCCACAGGCACGCAGCTTCCAGCTGCTGCAGCTCGCGGTCGACCCGGTACACCAGGTGATTCCGGAAATCAGCGCCAACCGCCTGCTGGTCTCGGTGCGCATGATGCGCCAGGATCCTGACGGCCATCTGGCGCTGCATCCGATCGACGTCAGCTTCGAGCTGACCCTGTGCGCCTGACCCTGTTTGCCCATGTCCAAGCCTGATTCCGATTCCCCCTCCGGTGCAACGCCCGGCTTTTCCGAGCGCATCGTGCGCTGCCCGCAATGCGGTGGCGACAGCGTCTACGCCCCGTCCAACCCCTGGCGCCCGTTCTGCAGCGAGCGCTGCCGCAAGATCGACCTGGGCGCCTGGGCCAACGAGGAATACCAGATGCCGGACAACACCCCGCCGGACGGCCTGCTGCCCGACGAGCCCATGCCCCGGCATTGACACCCGGCCCGCGCCCCCTGCCCTGACTCCCTGACCGACCATGTCCGAACCGATCTCCCTGACCTCCCCGGAGGCACAACTCCCCGTCGTCATCGTCGGTGCCGGCCTGGCCGGACTGGCCGTGGCCCTGCATCTGGCCGAATCGGTGCCGGTCATCATGCTTGCCAAGCGCAAGGTGGAGGAATCAGCCACCACGCGCGCCCAGGGCGGCATCGTCGGCGTGCTCGGCTCCGACGACAGCATCGAAAGCCATGTGCACGATACCCAGGAAGCTGGCGCCGGCATCGTCGACGAAGACACGGCGCGCTTTATCGCCGAAAACTCCGCCGATGCGATCGAATGGCTGGTGCAGCAAGGCGTGCCTTTTACCGGTGATCCGTCCGGTCCGCTCGGCCTGCACCTGACACGCGAAGGCGGCCACACCGTGCGCCGCATCGCCCACGCCGCCGATGCCACTGGCAAGGCAATCCACGAATCGCTGTTGGCGCGCGTGCGCGAACACCCCAACATCACGCTGCACGAGCGCTGGATGGCGATCGACCTGGTGACCGACAAGCACCTGGGCGAACAGGGCCACTCGCCGATCAAGCACTGCTACGGTATCTATGTGCTCGATATCGACAAGGATTGCGTGATGACGCTGCCGGCACGCGCCGTGGTGCTGGCCTCGGGCGGCGTCGGCAAGGTCTACCGCTACACCACCAATCCCGATACCTCCACCGGCGATGGCATTGCCATGGCCTGGCGCGCCGGCTGCCGCATCGGCAACATGGAATTCATCCAGTTCCACCCGACCTGCCTTTACCACCCAGCCGAGCGCAGCTTCCTGATCACCGAGGCGCTGCGCGGCGAAGGCGGCATCCTCAAGCTGCCGCTGAAAGACGCCGACGGCAATATCCACGCCGAGCGCTTCATGCCGCACCACCACCCGATGGCCGAGCTGGCCCCGCGTGACGTGGTGGCGCGCGCAATCGACTTCGAGATCAAGAAGCACGGCCTGGACTATGTCTGGCTGGATGCCACCCATCTGGGTGCCGATTTCCTCAAGTCGCACTTTCCGACCATTTACCAGCGCTGCCTGGAACTCGGTATCGACATCACGAAAGATCCGATTCCGGTGGTGCCGGCGGCACACTACACCTGTGGCGGCGTCGTCACCGATCTGGATGGCCGCTCCGACCTGCACCATCTGTATGCGGTGGGCGAAACCACCTACACCGGCCTGCACGGTGCCAACCGCCTGGCCAGCAACTCGCTGCTGGAATGCGTGGTGCTGGGCAAGAGCTGCGCACAGGCCATCATGCAGCAGGAGCTCCACCACAACCCGCTGCTGCCCGGCTGGGACGAAAGCCAGGTCGAAGATGCCGACGAACAGGTCGTGATTGCCCACAACTGGGACGAGTTGCGCCTGGTGATGTGGAACTACGTCGGCATTGTGCGCACCACGCGCCGGCTGGAACGCGCCAAGCACCGCATCCTGCTGCTGCGTGCCGAGATCGACGACTACTACGCCAATTTCCGCGTCAACCGCGACCTGCTGGAACTGCGCAACCTGGTCGATTGCGCCGAGCTGATCGTGCGCAGCGCCCTGAGCCGCCACGAAAGCCGCGGCCTGCACTATATCCGCGACTACCCGGAACTGCTGCCGGCCAGTTTCCCGACCATCCTGTTCAAGAATCTGGATCGCCGCAGCGGCAAGAAAAAGAAGGTGAAGTAAGCGATGCTGCCGCTGGAAACTGCGCTGTCCTTTTTCGGCATTGCGGTACTGCTGTCCCTGTCGCCCGGGCCGGACAATGTGTTTGTCATGACGCTATCGGCCTTGCGCGGCGTGCGCGCCGGGCTCTGGGTCGTGCTGGGGCTGTGCAGCGGCCTGATCGTGCACACGCTGGCCGTCGCCTTTGGCGTGGCTGCACTGCTGGCCGCATCCAGCACGGCCTTTACCGTACTCAAGCTGCTGGGTGCGGCCTACCTGCTCTATCTGGCCTGGGGCGCCTGGAACGCACCCGCCATGACGGCCGACAGCCCGGTGCCACCGCCGATGACGCCGCTACAGGCCTGGATGCGCGGCGTGCTGATGAACCTGAGCAATCCCAAGGTGGTGCTATTCTTTCTGGCCTTTTTGCCGCAGTTTGCCGATCCGAAACATGGCAGCGTCGCCCTGCAGACGGTCTGGCTTGGCCTGCTATTCATCCTGGCTGCCTGGCTGACATTTTCTGCGCTGGCCATGCTGGCTGGCAGCGCCGGCCAGCGGCTGCGCGAATCGGCCCGGGCGCAGCGCTGGCTCAATCGCGGTGCCAGCCTGGTGTTTGCCGGCATGGCGATCAAGCTGCTGCTGTCCCAGCGCTGACCTCAGGCGCGCATCACCGGGTCGGCGGCCGCGGTAAACAGCACATCGGTGGACGAGTTCAGTGCGGTTTCAAATGCATCCTGCAGCACGCCAATCACGAAGCCGACACCAACCACCTGCATCGAGATGTCGTTGGGAATGCCGAACAGGCTGGCCGCCATGGGAATCAGCAGCAGCGATCCACCGGCCACGCCCGACACGCCACAGGCGGCAATCGAAGCCACCACGCACAGCAGCAGCGTGGTACCAAAATCTACCGAAATGCCCAGCGTATGCACGGCGGCCAGCGTCAGCACGTTGATGGTGACGGCGGCACCAGCCATGTTGATGGTGGCACCCAACGGCAGCGAGATCGCATAGGTATCGCGGTTCAGGCCCAGGCGCTTGGCCAGTTCCATGTTGACCGGGATGTTGGCCGCCGAGCTGCGCGTGAAGAAGGCGGTGACGCCGCTTTCGCGCAGACAGGTGAACACCAGCGGATACGGGTTGCGGCGCGTCATGACCGCGACGATGATCGGATTGACGATCAGCGCCACGATCAGCATGCAGCCGATCAGCAGGCCAAGCAAGGCCGCATAGTTGAGCAGTGCATCCCAGCCAGCAGTCAGGATCGCATCGGCGACCAGGCCCATCACGCCAAACGGCGCAAAGCGGATCACCAGACGCACCACCCAGGAGACGCCGTCAGACAGGTCACCCAGCAGCTGGTGCGTGGCCGGGTTGGCATGGCGCAGGCCCAGGCCCAGCGCCACGGCCCAGGTCAGCACGCCGATATAGTTGGCGTTCATCAGGGCGCTGACCGGGTTGTCCACCATGCTCATGACCAGGTTTTTCAGCACCTGCAGCACATCGCCCGGCGGCGACAGCTCACCCTCCACCGGCTTGAAGGTCAGCTCCATCGGGAACAGGAAACTGCCGGCTGCCGCCACCAGCGCCGCGGCAAAAGTGCCGATGGCATACAGGATCAGCACCGTGCGCATATTGGTCTGCACGCCCTGCTGGTGCCGGGCGATGGACGCCATCACCAGCACGAACACCAGCAGCGGTGCCACTGCCTTCAGCGCACCGACAAACAGCGTGCCAAACAGGATAGTGGCACGCGCCGCGTCTGGCCAGACGACAGCCAGCACAATGCCTGCCACCAGGCCCATGAAAATCTGCAGCACCAGCGATCCGTGGCGGATGAAGTGCTTGATGGAATCGAACATTTCTCTTGCTCCCCTGACGGTCACCAAAGTGCGCCATCATCTGTTTCGATCCCGGTAGACACGCATGAGACCTACCGGGGAAAGCCCGCAATTTTAGGGGAAGCCATCAGGGACCTGTTCATCAACCTTGCCGGAACAGGCCATTGTGTGGCGATCACGCCACCTTCACAAGGCAGACCTCAGCCCAGGATCCGCAACGAGTAGTCCGTCGCCACCACATCCTTGGTCAGCTTGCCAATCGAAATGCGATCCACACCAGTCGCCGCAATGCTGCGCAAGGTGTCAAAACTGATGCCGCCGGAAGCCTCCAGCAGCGCCCTGCCAGCCGTCAGCGCCACCGCTTCACGCATGGCATCCAGCGTGAAGTTGTCCAGCAGCACACTGATGGCGCCGGCATCCAGTGCCTGCTGCAGCTGGTCAATGCGCTCGACTTCGATCTGGATCTCGACACCGGCATTGAGCGCGCGGGCGTTCTCCAGCACCTGTGGAATGCCGCCAGCAGCCGCAATGTGGTTTTCCTTGATCAGGATGCCATGCCACAGGGCCAGGCGCTGGTTCTGGCCACCACCTACACGCACGGCATACTTCTGCGCCTGGCGCAGTCCGGGAATCGTCTTGCGCGTATCGAGCACGGCGCAAGCGCGATCAGAAGCACCCTCAATCGCTTCGGCATAACGACGCGTGACGCTGGCGGTGCCACTGAGCAGTTGCAGTAAGTTGAGCGAAGCACGCTCGGCCGTCAGGATGGAACGCGCATCGCCGTGGATATGGCAGACATCGGTATCCGGCTGCATCAGCTCACCTTCGGCGTAATGCCAGTCGATGCGCAATTCCGGATCGACGCCATGCATGCAGCCCTCGAACCAGTCACGGCCACAGAGCACCGCCTGTTCACGCACCAGTA
This sequence comes from Allobrachymonas wangyanguii, assembly GCF_045055315.1. Lineage (GTDB taxonomy): Bacteria > Pseudomonadota > Gammaproteobacteria > Burkholderiales > Burkholderiaceae_C > Brachymonas > Brachymonas wangyanguii. Next base: position 1,038,273 of record NZ_CP173677.1, on the reverse strand, counting down.
CGCGCGCCTGCACCGGACGCGGGCTGGGTACCAGCTGGCCGGTCCAGTCACAGACACCGATATCTTCCACCAGCGCATCGCGGATATTGCGCGCGCGCGCCTGTTCCAGGCTTTCGTTGGATTCGAACATGGGCTCTCCTTACGCTGCGCCAATGCCAGGCGTCATGCCGCTCAGGCGACCGCCATCCTTGACCACCAGCGCGTCCGGGTTCGCCTTGACGAAATCCAGCATGCGCGTGATGCAGCCTTCGGCCTTGCGACCGATCTCGGGATCGACAAACACCTCACCACTGCCGTTCTGCAGGCAATCGACCACGCCCTGCAGCGCGTTCATCGCCATCCACGGGCAATGCGCGCAGCTCTTGCAGGTGGCGCTGTTGCCGGCCGTGGGCGCCTCGATCAGCTTGCGGCCCGGTGCCAGCTGACGCATGCGGTGCATGATGCCCTTGTCGGTGGCGACGATAAAGGTCTCGCCTTCGGCACCATCGATCACCGCCTTGAGCAGTTGCGAGGTGGAGCCGACCACATCGGCCTGTTGCACCACGCTGGTGGGCGATTCCGGGTGGACCAGGATCTTTGCCCCCGGATACTGCTTGCGCAACAGATCCAGCTCCAGGCCCTTGAATTCGTCATGCACGATGCAGGCACCTTGCCATAACAGCATGTCGGCACCGGTCTGCTGCTGGATGTAGTTGCCCAGGTGGCGATCCGGCGCCCAGAGAATTTTCTCGCCCTGCTCTTTCAGGTGATTCACGATCGCCAGTGCACAGGAGCTGGTAACCATCCAGTCGGCACGCGCCTTGACGGCTGCGCTGGTGTTGGCATACACCACCACCTTGCGGTCCGGATGGGCATCGCAGAAGGCGCTGAATTCGTCGATCGGACAGCCCAGATCCAGCGAACAGGTGGCATCCAGATCGGGCATCAGCACGGTTTTTTCCGGGCTCAGGATCTTGGCCGATTCCCCCATGAAACGCACGCCAGCCACCACCAGCGTCTGCGCCTCGTGGTCACGGCCAAAACGCGCCATCTCCAGCGAATCGGACACGCAGCCACCCGTGGCCAGCGCCAGATCCTGCAAGTCGCCATCCACATAGTAGTGCGCCACCAGAACGGCGTTGCGGGCCTTGAGCAGCTCGGCGCTCTTCTGCATCAATGCATCGCGTTCGGCCGGGCTCAACTGCGGCGGCACCTTGGCCCAGGCATGGGCGGTGCAGGTCGCGCCTTCGGCGTCCTGCAGCGGAAAATCAAACTGGCGGACAGGGGATTCGGTCATGATAGGTCTCTCACTTTCACTGGGGGCGTGCCGGGACAGGCCTGCAACGCCATTGCCGCGTATTGTCGCGCAGATTGGAGTCTGTCCGGGGTAGCAAGTTCAACCGGCACGCTCCTGCGTCAACCAGCCCAGCACCGGAATCGTGCCCGGCAGCACCGGATCGACCTGCACCGGCAACTGCTGCCAGCTGTAATGCTGGCCCTCGTGCATGCACAGCTCGCCTTCCCAGGCCGTCACCTTGCAGAAATGCAGCTGTACCAGGGCATGCGGATAATCGACCACGCTATCGCGCCAGGGCTGCACCGCCGTGATGCGTACACCGATTTCCTCCTGCAGCTCACGCCGCAGCGCCTGCTCCACCGACTCGCCCTGCTCCAGCTTGCCGCCCGGAAACTCCCAGTAGCCGGCATAGACCTTGCCCGGCGGGCGGCTGGTCAGCAGAAAGCTGCCATCGGGCTGCAGCAGCACGCCCACGGCAACCTGCACCAGCTGGCGTGCTTCGCCTGTGGCAGCATCATCTCGCGGGCGATCGCCATCGGCGACCAGCGGTTGCGCTTGGGTATAGCGGCTCATGCGCTCTGCCTTCCGGCATAGTCCCTGGCAAACTGATAGGCCACACGGCCACTGCGCGAACCGCGTTCCAGCGCCCAGACCAGCGCCTCAGGCTCGGCAGCGCTCATCGCCGATTCCGGCACACCCAGGCTGCGCAGCCACTGGCGCACAATCGCCAGATACTCGTCCTGGCTGAACGGGTAGAAACTGATCCACATGCCAAAACGCTCGGACAGGGAGATCTTCTCTTCCACCACCTCACCCGGATGCACCTCGCCATCCGGCGTATGCTGGTAGCTGAGGTTTTCCTTCATGTATTCGGGCAGCAGATGGCGCCGGTTGCTGGTGGCATAGATCAGCACATTCGGTGTAGCCGCCGCAATCGAGCCGTCCAGCATGGACTTGAGCGCCTTGTAGCCGATCTCGCCCTCGTCAAAGCTCAGGTCGTCACAGAAGATGATGAATTTTTCCGGGCGCTGCGCCACCAATTCGGCGATATCCGGCAGGTCCACCAGATCAGTCTTGTCCACCTCGATCAGGCGCAGGCCCTGATCCGCGTAGGCGTGCAGGCAGGCGCGCACCAGCGAGGACTTGCCGGTACCGCGCGAGCCGGTCAGCAGCACGTTGTTGGCGGGACGGCCAGCGACAAACTGCTCGGTATTGCGCACCAGGCGTTCCTTCTGGCCATCGATTTCCTGCAGGTCCTGCAGCGCCATCACCGCCACGTGACGCACGGGCTCCAGCACGCCGACCTGGCCCATCATGCCGCGCCCGCGGCGGCGATAGCGGAAGGCAATCGAGGCATCCCAGTCCGGTTGCTGCAGCGGCTGCGGCAGCACCTGTTCCAGCCGCTCCAGCACGGCTTCGGCACGCATCAACAGTTTTTCAAAAGCGACATTCATTTTCTTGGGCAGACAGTAAAGGCAAGAGTTCAAGCATACATCAGCCGCCAGCATGACAAAGGCCGCCGGGTTTCCCCGGCGGCCTTTGTTCTAGGCGCTAGTGCGCGTGTATCAGGCGGTTTCGCCGTACACGACCACGTTCACGTCCACCACCACATCGGTGTGCAGAGCCACCTGGACGGTGTTGTCGCTCACGGTCTTGATCTGGCCGTTGGGCATGCGGATCTGGGACTTGTGCACTTCGTAACCTTGCTTGACCAGTTCGTCAGCAATGTCGTGGTTGGTCACGGAGCCGAACAGACGGCCATCCACGCCAGCCTTCTGGGTCAGCTTGATGGACAGGCCTTCCATCTTCTGGCCCAGGGCTTCGGCAGCAGCCAGCTTCTCGGCAGCAGCCTTTTCCAGTTCGGCGCGCTTGGCTTCAAACTCTTTCAGGGCAGCTTCGGTGGCACGACGGGCACGGCCGGAGGGGATCAGGAAGTTGCGGGCGAAGCCGTCCTTGACCTTGACCACGTCACCCAGGTTGCCCAGGTTCACGACTTTGTCGAGCAGAATGATTTGCATGATTGGGACTCCTTGGCTTAGATCTTGTGCTGATCGGTGTAGGGCAGCAGGGCCAGGAAACGGGCGCGCTTGATGGCGGTGTTCAGCTGGCGCTGGTAGATCGCGCGGGTGCCGGTCAGGCGAGCCGGGATGATCTTGCCGTTTTCAGCGATGAAATCGCGCAGCGTATCCACGTCCTTGTAGTCGATTTCCTCGACCTTGGCGACGGTGAAGCGGCAGAAGCGCTTGCGCTTGAACAGCAGGGATTGGGTATTGCGCTTGGGACGCTTGTCTTTGTTGCTCTTGAAGGCCATGATGGACTCCTGAAAATCTGTTTAAAAAGGGTTGTCTCGTGCTATCGGCATGAAGTCCTGAAGGTGGAACACCAGCCGCGTACTGCTGCTGACGCCTGCCCCGCGACGTACCGGCGTGGCCAGAAAGCCGCTGAATCGTGCCGGTTGCCCCAGGCTGAGGCGATTCAGCTGTTCTGCCATCGGCCCGATGGCGACACACGCCACCTGGGCACTGACCTTGCGCACACTGCCGGCTTCGTGCTGTTCGGATGTGTGCGTCAGCACACCATCGACAACAGGGACGCCGGCGGGCGTCATTCGCAAGGGGCCACGTTCGACCAGTTCTGCCGTCAGTTCCAACTGGTTGACGGCGACGGGTACGGGGGATTCCACTCGCGCTTCTTGACCTGTGATCAGGAAGCGTCAGCCTCGCTGGCCTGTGCAGTCTTGCGCGCTTCTTCGCGCTCGACGGCCTTCATCATGGTGGAAGGAGCCGTTTCGGCCTTCTTCTTCTGCACGGTCATGTTGCGCAGCACGGCGTCGTTGAACTTGAACGCGTGTTCCAGCTCGGCCATCACGGCCTGGTCGGCTTCGATGTTCAGGCACAGGTAGTGCGCCTTGTTCAGCTTGTTGATCTGGTAAGCCAGTTGACGGCGACCCCAGTCTTCGACGCGATGGATCTTGCCGTTGCCAGCAGTAACCATGCCCTTGTAGCGTTCCAGCATGGCAGGAACCTGTTCGCTCTGATCCGGGTGGATCAGCAGAATGATCTCGTAATGACGCATGAAAACTCCTTGTGGAAGTAAGCTGCCCACAGCGCCAGGATGCGGTGCAGCAAGGTGAAACCGTAGATTATAGCTTGCCTGCGATGCAGGCTGCAAGTTATTTGGGCAACAACGCCCTGCCCCGTGGCAGAAACGACAAGGGACTGCCGCAGCAGTCCCTTGTCATGCCAACCGGACTCAGCCGGTTTCAGGGCATCAGGCCTTGGCCAGACCCTTCCAGGTCTCGATCACCGTGTCGGGGTTCAGCGAGATGGACACGATGCCTTCCTGTGCCAGCCACTGGGCAAAGTCCGGGTGGTCGCTGGGGCCCTGGCCGCAGATACCCACGTACTTGCCCTGCGCCTTGCAGGCGGCGATGGCGCGGCTCAGCAGCGCCTTGACGGCCGGATCGCGCTCGTCGAAGTCGGCAGCCAGCAGCTCCAGGCCGGAGTCGCGGTCCAGGCCCAGGGTCAGCTGGGTCAGGTCGTTGGAGCCGATGCTGAAGCCATCGAAGTACTCCAGGAACTGCTCGGCCAGGATGGCGTTGCTCGGCACTTCGCACATCATGATCAGGCGCAGGCCGTTGTCGCCGCGCTTCAGGCCCTGCTCGGCCAGCAGCTCGGTCACCTTGGCCGCCTGGCCCAGGGTACGCACGAACGGGATCATGATCTCGACGTTGGTCAGGCCCATGTCATTGCGCACGCGCTTCAGTGCTTCGCATTCCATGGCAAAGGCTTCGGCGAAGTCCTCGCTCACGTAACGTGCGGCACCACGGAAGCCCAGCATCGGGTTCTCTTCTTCCGGCTCATAGCGGCTGCCGCCGATCAGCTTGCGGTACTCGTTGCTCTTGAAGTCGGACATGCGCACGATCACCGGCTTGGGCCAGAAGGCTGCGGCAATGGTGGCAATGCCTTCGGCAACCTTGTCCACGTAGAAGGCACGCGGGGAAGCGTGACCACGCGCTACCGACTCGACCGCCTTCTTCAGGTCGGCATCGATGTTCGGGTAGTCCAGGATCGCCTTCGGGTGCACGCCGATGTTGTTGTTGATGATGAACTCCAGGCGGGCCAGACCCACGCCGCTGTTGGGCAGCTGGCAGAAGTCGAAGGCCAGCTGCGGGTTGCCAACGTTCATCATGATCTTGGTGTCGATTTCGGGCATGGTGCCACGCTCGACTTCGGTCACTTCCATGTCCAGCAGGCCATCGTAGATGCGGCCGGTATCGCCTTCGGCGCAGCTCACGGTCACCAGGGTGCCGTCCTTCAGCAGGTCGGTGGCATCGCCACAGCCGACCACGGCCGGGATGCCCAGTTCACGCGCGATGATGGCGGCGTGACAGGTACGACCACCACGGTTGGTCACGATGGCACTGGCGCGCTTCATCACCGGTTCCCAGTTGGGATCGGTCATGTCGGTCACCAGCACGTCGCCGGCCTGGACCGTGTCCATCTGGCTGATGTCGCTCACCAGACGCACCGGGCCGGTACCGATCTTCTGGCCAATGGCGCGGCCTTCGGTCAGCACGGTGCCCTGGCCCTTCAGCTTGTAGCGCTGCTCGACCTTGCCTTCGGCCTGGCTCTTCACGGTTTCGGGACGTGCCTGCAGGATGTACAGCTGGCCGTCGGTACCGTCCTTGCCCCACTCGATGTCCATCGGGCGACCGTAGTGCTCTTCGATGATCAGGGCATAGCGGGCCAGCTGCTCAACGTCGGTGTCGCTCAGGGAATAGCGGTTGCGCAGCTCGGTGGGAACGTCGGTGGTCTTCACCAGCTGGCCGTTGGCCGCCTTTTCTTCCGGCGTGGCAAACACCATCTGGATCAGCTTGCTGCCCAGGTTGCGACGGATCAGCGCCTGCTTGCCGGCCTGCAGCATGGGCTTGTGCACGTAGAACTCGTCCGGGTTCACGGCGCCCTGCACCACGGTTTCGCCCAGGCCATAGCTGGAAGTGATGAAGACCACGTCACGGAAACCGGATTCGGTGTCCATGGTGAACATCACGCCGGCGGCGCCGGTATCGGAACGCACCATGCGCTGCACGCCGGCAGACAGGGCCACGTCGGCGTGGGCAAAGCCCTTGTGCACGCGGTAGCTGATGGCGCGGTCGTTGTACAGGCTGGCGAACACTTCCTTCATCTTGTCCAGCACGTCTTCGATGCCCACCACGTTCAGGAAGGTTTCCTGCTGGCCGGCAAAGGAAGCGTCGGGCAGGTCTTCGGCGGTAGCGGAAGAACGCACGGCGAAGCTGGCCTTGTCATTGCCTTCGCTCAGGGTGGCGAAAGCCTCGCGGATGGCCTTTTCCAGGTCAGCCGGGAACGGCTGCTCTTCGACCATGGTGCGGATCTCGGCACCGACGGCGGCCAGGGCGTTGACGTCATCGACGTTGAGCGCATCCAGCTTGGCGTTGATGCGGTCGGTCAGGCCATCGTGCTTGAGGAATTCACGGAAGGCGTGCGCGGTGGTGGCAAAGCCGGTGGGCACTTTCACGCCCTGCGGCAGCTGGGAGATCATCTCGCCCAGGCTGGCGTTCTTGCCGCCGACGTACTCGACGTCGTCCATGCGCAGTTTTTCGAAGGGAACGACCAGGTCGGTCGCGCTGAATTGCTGAGTCATAGCATGCTCCAAAAGTTAAACCGGTACCGGGCCTGGCCTTTGCTTGTTCTGGTTATGGAGGCGGCGAGCCCATGGCAATACGCGACCGGGTTTCGGTCGCGTACTGGCAAAATCTGATTGTAGTCCGACTGGGTTTTTTGCGGCAACCCGATCGGGAAAGTGTGAGGCACTTGACGGAAAAACCTGCATCACCATCGAAACTGCAATGCAGGCTTACCCGGAATAGTTGTCAATAAACGACGATTCCCTTACTTGCTCAGCAGGAACCGGTGCGCATCGGGGCCGGTGACAACCTGGCCATCCTTGTCGAGCATGCGCAACATGGTGTTGGAGATGATGTCGAAGCTGCGACGCTGGCCTTGCGGATCCAGTGTGATACGGGTTTCGTCGGCATTGAAGGTGAACTGGCCACGCAGCTCATGCTCACGGTCCGGGCCCGCCTTGGTGCGCAGCTCGTAGGTGGAATCGGAGAACAGCGTCAGCGCCAGCGTCATGTTCTGCGCCGGATCGGCACAGGCCGGGCACGGCAGGTTGCCGCGGTAGGTACCCGGCCAGGTAGCGACCGCCGGGCCAGCCGGCGCGCGTTCCGCCTGCGGCACACGCATCAGGCCAATCGAGCCGAGCACGCTATCGGTCATGCCCTGCATGCCGCTACAACCCGCCAGCGTCAGCGACACCGCAGCCAGGCCGGCCAGCTGCCAGCGACGGACTTGTTCTTGAACACGTCTAGCCATCATGATCTCCCTATAGGCGTTTTGGAGCCGATTCTACATGCACGATGTGTCCTGCCCTTGTCAGACAGGAGCGCATCCGTACATTACGACACAAGCAACTCAGGCGCAGGCCGCCACGATCAGCTGCTGGATACGCGCGACATCGGCCGGCACCACCTGCACGCGGCGCGGCAGGGCTTCCAGGCCGGCGAAGCGCTCGGGCATGTCGGGCTTGCGGCCCAGGGCTTCCTCGATGGTTTCGGCGAACTTGATCGGCAGTGCGGTTTCCAGCACGATCATCGGCACGCCCTGCTCCAGGTGTTCGCGTGCCACCTTCACGCCATCAGCGGTATGGGTGTCGATCATCTGGCCCAGGCGCTGGTAGCAATCGCGGATCGTCTCCAGGCGGTCAGCGTGGGTGCTGGAGCCGCTGACAAAACCGTAGCGCTGTGCCGCCAGCGGAAACACCGGATCGCCGCTCAGGTCGAACTGGCCTTGCTGGCCCAGCGTGCTGCCGAACAGCTCGGCGGTACGCTTGGCATTGCGGCCCAGCAGGTCAAACACGAAACGCTCGAAGTTGCTGGCCTTGCTGATGTCCATGGACGGGCTGGAGGTCTCGTGCGTATCGGCGCTGCCGCGCACGCGGTAGACGCCGGTGCGAAAGAACTCGTCGAGCACGTCGTTCTCGTTGGTGGCTACCACCAACTGGCGGATCGGCAGGCCCATCATGCGCGCGACGTGGCCGGCGCAGACGTTGCCAAAGTTGCCGCTGGGTACGGTGAAGCTGACCTGCTGCTGGCTGTTCTCCGTGACCTGGAAATAGCCGGCAAAGTAGTACACCACCTGCGCCAGCAGGCGCGCCCAGTTGATCGAGTTGACGGTACCGATCTTGTACTGGCGCTTGAATTCCAGGTCGTTGCTCACGGCCTTGACGATATCCTGGCAGTCATCGAACACGCCTTCGACCGCCAGGTTGTGGATGTTCTCGTCCTGCAGGCTGAACATCTGCGCCTGCTGGAAAGCGCTCATGCGGCCATGCGGGCTGAGCATGAACACGCGCACGCCCTGCTTGCCGCGCATGGCGTACTCGGCAGCGCTGCCGGTATCGCCGCTGGTGGCACCCAGGATATTGAGCTGTTCGCCACGGCGACCCAGTTCGTATTCGAACAGGTTGCCCAGCAGCTGCATCGCCATGTCCTTGAAGGCAATCGTCGGGCCGTTGGACAGGCCTTCGACGTACAGCTCGCCTTCGAGCTGGCGCACCGGCGTGATCTGCTCGGTACCAAACACCTCGGCGGTGTAGGTCTTGTCGCAGATCGCCTTCAGGTCGGCTGCCGGGATGTCGCTGATGTAGCGCGACAGGATGGCGAATGCCAGTGCGGCATAGCCCTGCTCGCGGTACAGCGTGCGCCAGCTTTCGAGCGTGGCGACATCGACCTGCGGGTAGGCCGTGGGCAGATAGAGGCCGCCATCGGGCGCCAAGCCTTCGAGCAGGATTTCGCAGAAGGTGCGCGGCACCGAGTTGCCACGGGTAGACAGATAGTACATATCAGTTCAGCTCTTCCTTGCGGATCCGGACGATGGGCTGCAGCACGCTGGGCAGCGCCTGCATGGCGGTCAGGGCCTGGTTCATGTGGGCTTCCTGGCACTCGTGGGTCAGGATCACCAGATCGGTCTGGTTGGTTTCCTCGCCACCGACCTGGTCGGATTCGGCCTGGCGCATGGCGTCGATGCTGATGCCCAGATCGGACAGGATGGTAGCAATGCGCGCCAGCACGCCCGGCTCGTCGGACACGCGCAGGCGCAGGTAGTAGCTGGTCACAACCTGATCGATCGGCAGGATCGCCAGGTCCTTCTGCATGGCATCGGGCTGGAACGCCAGGTGCGGCACGCGGTTGGCCGGGTCGGAGGTGTGCAAGCGCGTCACGTCCACCAGGTCGGCGATCACGGCGCTGGCGGTGGGCTCGCTGCCGGCACCCTTGCCGTAGTACAGCGTGGTGCCGACGGCATCGCCGTTGACCACCACGGCGTTCATCGCGCCTTCGACATTGGCGATCAGGCGCTTGGCCGGCACCAGCGTCGGGTGCACGCGCAGTTCCACGCCCTGCTCGGTGCGGCGCGTGATGCCCAGCAGCTTGATGCGGTAGCCCAGACGCTCGGCGTAACGGATGTCGGCCGCGCCCAGCTTGGTGATGCCTTCGGTATAGGCCTTGTCGAACTGCACGTCCACGCCAAAGGCGATGGCACTCATCAGCGTGACTTTGTGCGCGGCGTCCACGCCTTCGATGTCGAAGGTCGGGTCGGCTTCGGCGTAACCCAGACGCTGGGCTTCCTTCAACACCACGTCAAAGTCCAGGCCCTTGTCGCGCATCTCGGACAGGATGAAGTTGGTGGTGCCGTTGATGATGCCGGCGATCCATTCGATGCGGTTGGCAGTCAGGCCTTCGCGCAGCGCCTTGATGATCGGGATGCCTCCAGCCACGGCAGCTTCGAAGGCCACCATCACGCCCTTGCGCTGGGCTGCGGCAAAAATCTCGGTGCCATGCACGGCCAGCAGCGCCTTGTTGGCGGTGACCACATGCTTGCCGTTCTCGATGGCCTGCAGCACCAGGTCCTTGGCGATGGTGTAGCCACCAATCAGCTCGATCACGATATCGATATCGGGACGCTGTACGACGCCAAAGGCATCATCGATCACTTCGGCGGAGGCATCAACCACGCTGCGTGCGTGTTCGACGTTGCGGTCGGCGACCACGGCAATCTCGATGCCACGGCCGGCACGTGCCTTGATGACGGACTGGTTGCGACTCAGGACGTTGTAAACGCCGCTGCCTACCGTGCCAATGCCCAGCAGGCCCACTTTGATCGGATTCATGTTTCTAGCTTCAGTTGGAAAAGGGTTGGAGAAAATCAGGATTTCGCGCCGTGGCGCTTGCGGTAAGCCTCGAGGAAGCGCGCCAGGCGCTGGATGGCTTCGCGCAGCGCATCTTCCTGCGGCAGGAACACGATGCGGAAATGCTGGTTGTCGTGGTAGTTGAAACCGGAGCCCTGCACCAGCATCACGCGGGTCGCCTGCAGCACCTCCAGGAAGAACTGGCGATCATCCTGGATCGGGTACATCTCGGGATCGAGCCTGGGGAACATGTAGAGCGCCGCCTTGGGCTTGACGCAGCTCACGCCCGGGATCTGCATGATCAGCTCGTAGGCCAGGTCGCGCTGGCGACGCAGGCGGCCGCCCTCGCCCACCAGGTCCTTGATGCTCTGGTAGCCGCCGAGTGCGGTCTGGATCGCCCACTGGCCGGGCACGTTGGAACCCAGCTTGATGTTGGCCAGCATGTTCAGGCCCTCGATATAGTCCTGCGCGCCCGACTTGTCACCGGAAATCACCATCCAGCCGGCACGGAAGCCGCAGCTGCGGTAGGCCTTGGACAGCGAGTTGAAGGTCAGCGTGAGCACATCGGTGGACAGCGAGGCCATGGACGTATGCTTGATGCCGTCGTACAGCACCTTGTCGTAGACCTCGTCGGCCATCAGCACCAGATTGTGCTCGCGCGCGATCTCGATCAGGCCGAGCAGCAGCGCGTCGGAGTACAGCGCGCCGGTCGGGTTGTTCGGGTTGATGACGACGATGCCCTTGGTGCGCGGCGTGATCTTGCTGCGGATGTCGTCCAGGTCAGGCATCCACTCGTTGCTCTCGTCGCACAGGTAGTGCACCGGTTTGCCGCCGGCCAGCGAGGTGGATGCCGTCCACAGCGGATAGTCCGGGGACGGCACGAGCAGCTCGTCGCCATCGTTCAGCAGCGCCATGGTGGCCATGATGATCAGGTCGCTGGCGCCATTGCCCAGGTAGATGTCTTCCAGTGTGACGCCTTGCACGCCCTGCTGCTGCGAGTAGTGCATCACCGCCTTGCGCGCAGCAAAGATGCCCTTGCTGTCGGAATAGCCGGCGGATTCGGGCAGGTTGCGGATCATGTCGGCGACGATTTCTTCGGGCGGTTCGAAACCGAACGGTGCCAGGTTGCCGATATTGAGCTTGATGATCTTCTGGCCCTCATCCTCCATCTGGCGCGCCGCGTCCACGATGGGTCCGCGCACATCGTAGAGGACATTGGCAAGCTTGGAGGATTTGGCTATGGTCTTCACACCGGCTCCTGTGGAAAATTCAGGGGAAAACTATAATTTGACCACATTTTGACGACAGACAGCCGCATTGCCAGTTCTACACCGGCCGTCTGCTCCGCTTTCCCCGCCTCTACCGGACTTCCACCATGAAATTCGTACCCGACCAGATGGACGTTCCCGCCATCACCGCCCATGGCCCGGGCTGGGTGGCCGTCAATGGCCAGCCTTTCAGGCACCACCTGTTGCTGACGGCCCAGGGCCTGCTGCAACCCTGGCACTGCACCGGCTTTGACCAGCTCGATACCGGACACTTCAGCCAATTGGCCGAACTGCCCTGCGAACTGGTGCTGTTCGGCACCGGCGACCGCCTGCGCTTCCTGCATCCCTCGGTCACGGCCCCGTTGATGGCGCGCGGCATCGGCATCGAGACCATGGACACCGCTGCCGCCTGCCGCACCTACAACTTCCTGGCCGGCGAAGGCCGCCGCGTGCTGGCCGCGCTGCTGGTGGATGCCCCGGCACCGTAACAAGGGCTTTCACCCTGGCAAGCGCTTGTGATGAATTTCGTTTAAAATAGGGGTTTCGATGGCGTCCGGGTTGCCACAACCCGCGCCGGGTAGCTGGCCATCGTCTGCCGGCTTCTGTGCCACTCGGGCATCCCAACCGGCGGCACGCCTGTGTCGCCTCACCCCCGACCATGCCCGAGTCGTCTTTAGGAAAGAGATAAATAACACAATGGCAATCGTCGTAGACAAGCTGATCCCCGAATTCGAGGCCAATGCCACGAGCGACGTCAAGGTCAGCAACACTTCCCATAATGGCCAGATCCTGGTCCTGTTTTTCTACCCCAAGGACAACACCCCTGGCTGCACCACCGAAGCCATGGAATTCCGTGACCAGTACGAGGCTTTCGAGCAGGCTGGCGCCGTGGTGTTTGGCGTATCGCGTGACAACATGACGTCGCATGACGGCTTCAAGGAGAAGCTGGGCCTGCCCTACGAGCTGATCGCCGATACCGAAGAAAAAATGTGCCATATGTTCGGCGTGGTCAAGAACAAGATCATGTACGGCAAGAAGGTCAAGGGCATCGAGCGCAGCACCTTCCTGATCGGCCCCGATGGCGTGCTGCGTCAGGAATGGCGTGGCGTCAAGGTCGCCGGCCATGTGGATGCCGTGCTGAAGGCCGTGCAGGAACTGAAAGAGACCCTGGCTACCGCCGAATAAGCTCCCTGGCCTTGTCGCCAGCCGAAAGCGCCTGCCCAGCAGGCGCTTTTTTCATGGGCACTTTCCCGCAGCCCGCAGACGGGGGCTGACGCACGGTTGCAAATATGACCGCCGGGTGACGGCAATCTGCAAGTCAGCATGTATATTAGGTCTGTGTGAAACGCCTAGCGTCGTGTTTCGCAGGGCGTGCGCCAGCCGCATGCATGTTCAACCTGTTTTCCGCACACTTACATGCCATTGCCTCCCGCTCCCAAGAAGCGCGCCACCAAACTGGATGCCGAGCTTCTGACCCAGACTCCCCCTACCCGTGCCAGCCAGGCCGAGCCGGCTGACACCACGCCCGTCGCAGCAGCAACAACAGCCAGCACGGACAGCAGCACCAGCGCGCCCAAGCGCAGCACTACCCGCCGCACCACGACCAGCAGCACGCGCAAGACGAGCGCCGTGACGCCTTCGCTGGATGCCGCTGCAGCCGTGGCAGCCACGGCACCTACGCGTCGTCGCACCGCAGCAGCCAAGCCTGCCGCGGCAGCAGTGGCCGAGAGCCCGCCGCCTGCAAGCACTGTCACGACCCAACCCACCGCCAGACCAGCTGCAGCCAAACCGGTGGCCGCCACTCCGGTCCCGGCCACCCGGCCGGCTCGTGCACGCAAGAAGGCCACTGGCAGCGAGCCCGAGGTGCGCCGCCTGTTCGTGCTGGATACCAATGTGCTGATGCACGATCCGATGTGCCTGTTCCGCTTCGAGGAACATGACATCTTCCTGCCACTGATCGTGCTGGAAGAGCTGGACAGCCACAAGAAGGCCATGACGGAAGTCTCGCGCAACGCGCGCCAGACCAGCCGCACGCTGGATGCGCTGGTGGCAGCGGTGGAATCGCAGGACATGAGCCACGGCATGCCGCTGGACGCGACCGGCCACAAGGAAGCCACCGGCCGCCTGTTCTTCCAGACCGAGGCACTCGATTACACCCTGCCGAGCTCGCTGCCGCAGGGCAAGGCCGACAACCAGATCCTGGGCGTGGTGCACGCGCTGGAAGCCGCGCACAAGGACCGCCAGGTCGCGCTGGTGTCCAAGGACATCAACATGCGCGTCAAGGCGCGCGCGCTGGGCCTGCTGGCCGAAGACTACGAGAACGACAAGACACTCGACGACGACGAGCTGCTGTACAACGGCATCCTGATGCTGCCGGCCGACTTCTGGGATACGCAGGAAGGCGATATCGAGAGCTGGCAGGAAGGCGCGCATACCTATTACCGCGTGCAGGGCCCGCTGACGCAGCAGATGCTGATCAACCAGTTCGTCTATTTCGAGCAGCCCGGCGAGACCAGCCTGTACACGCGCGTGACCGAAATCCGCGGCAATACGGCGGTACTCAAGACGCTGCGCGACCATACCCACCCCAAGCATGCCGCCTGGGGCGTGACAGCGCGCAACCGCGAGCAGAACTTTGCCATGAACCTGCTGCTCGATCCGGAGATCGACTTCGTCACGCTGACGGGTACCGCCGGCACCGGCAAGACGCTGCTGGCGCTGGCCTGCGGCCTGACCCAGGTGCTGGATGACCGCCGCTACACCGAAATCATCATGACGCGTGCCACGGTCAGCGTGGGCGAAGACATCGGCTTCCTGCCTGGCACCGAAGAAGAAAAGATGGGCCCGTGGATGGGCGCGCTGGACGACAACCTGGAGTTCCTGACCAAGGGCGGCGACAGCAACGGCGCCGGCGAATGGGGGCGTGCCGCCACCAATGAGCTGATCCGCAGCCGCATCAAGATCAAGAGCATGAACTTCATGCGCGGCCGTACCTTCCTGAACAAGTTCGTCATCATCGACGAGGCGCAGAACCTGACGCCCAAGCAGATGAAGACGCTGATCACGCGCGCCGGTCCGGGCACCAAGATCATCTGCATGGGCAACCTGGCGCAGATCGATACGCCCTACCTGACCGAAGGCTCTTCCGGCCTGACCGCGGTGGTGGACAAGTTCAAGGGCTGGCCGCACAGCGGCCACATCATGCTGGCACGCGGTGAGCGTTCGCGCCTGGCAGACTTTGCCAGCGAGGTGCTGTAAATCGTGTCCTGGCAGCCCGATCCCGATCGGCTGGTCTTCGTCACCGATTTCCCGGACGCCAAGGGCAGCGTGCAGCGGCTGCGTTTCAGCCAGCCGCAAGAGCTGCTGATCGCCTGGCGTGCCGATGAGGTACCTGCGCTGTTGCGCACGCTGGATGCACGCGTGCGTGCCGGCTGCTGGGCAGTCGGCCAGCTGGCCTATGAAGCTGCCGCCGGTTTCGATCCCAAGCTGGCGGCATCGATGCAGCTGGATGCCAGTGCCAGCCAGCCAGAGCCGCTGGCCGCTTTTGCGCTGTTCAGCGGGCCAGACGCTATGCCGGATTTCGAATCCGGTGCACAGTCGCCGCCCGCCTCCGGCCAGGTGCATGCGGCACCCGACTGGCAGCTGAGCGAAGATGCCGGCCAGCACGGCAAGGCGATTGGCACCATCCGCAGCGCGATCCAGGACGGCGAAGTCTACCAGGTCAACCATACGCTGCGCGTGCTGGCAGAGCGTGGCGGGCTGCCGCTGTGGCAGTACCACGAAGCCCTGCGCGCACGCCAGCTAGCCAACTACTGCGCCTGGCTGGACTGGGGCGGCTGGCAGGTGCTGTCGGCATCGCCCGAGCTGTTCTTTGACTGGAACCGGCAGACCGGGCAGATTGCAACGCGGCCCATGAAAGGAACGGCCCCGCGCGGCAATACGCCTGAGCAGGATGCCGAAGCAGCACGCCAGCTGCAGGCCAGCCCCAAGGAGCGCGCCGAAAACGTGATGATCGTGGACCTGCTGCGCAATGACCTGGGCCGCGTCGCGATCACCGACAGCGTGCAAACCACGGCGCTGTTCCAGGTCGAGCCCTACCCCACACTGTGGCAAATGACCAGCACAGTGCAGGCAATCACGCGGCCGGAGATCGACCTGCCGGCGCTGATGCAGGCGCTGTTCCCCTGCGGCTCGATCACCGGGGCGCCCAAGCGCATGGCGATGGAGAAGATCACCTTGCTTGAAAAAGGCCCGCGTGGCGTGTATTGTGGCGCGATCGGGGTCATGAGCCCGTATCGTGCGGTGTTCAATGTCGCTATCCGTACCGTGACGGCCTTGCCCGATGGCTGCCTGCGCGGTGGCATTGGCGGTGGCATCACGCTGTCGTCCGATGCAGCATCAGAATATGCCGAGGCCGTGCTGAAAGCGCGCTTTCTGCATACCGAGAGCCTGCCGCTGCCGGACTTCGAACTGCTGGAAACGCTGTTGCTGGACCAGGGACGCTACGCCCTGCTGCCCTGGCATCTGCAGCGCTTGCAGACCTCGACGCGGCAATGGAACTGGCGGCCGGTCTCGGATTCGGCCCTCCAGCGGGAGTTGCAGCAACTGGCCGATGCACACCCGCATGGTCGCTGGCGCGTGCGCCTGCTGCTGTCGGCTGACGGAAAGATCTCGACCATGGCCACGCAACTCGGAGAGCAGTCTCTGGATGCAGACTGGGACAGCGAGCAGCAAGTCCCCACCAACTGGCTGCGCCATCCCGATGCTGACAGCCTGACAGTACAACCGGTAGCCCTGGCCTCCTCCCCGCTCCCAACCGAACTGCAACCCTGGATCTGCCACAAGACCTCGCGCCGCCAGCATTACGATGCGCTGACTGAAGCCTTTCCGCAGGCCTGGGACGTGCTGCTGCACGACGAGTCCGGTTTTGCGCTGGAGTGCACGCGCGGCAATATCGTGCTGCAGACTGCCGATGGCCGCTGGCTGACGCCGATCCAGCGCGATCAGCTGCTGCCGGGCACCTTCCGCGAGGCGCTGCTGCAACGCGGCCTGATCCGCGAGGCGGTGCTGCCGCTGTGCCTGCTGCAGCGCATGCTGCCAGGCGAGCGGCTCTGGTTCATCAACAGCGTGCGCGGCTGGGTACCGCTGCAGCTGCTGCCGGCCTGATCCTCAGTAATCCTCGGCCATGTGCGCGAGGGTTTCGAACTTGGTCAACGGCTTGATAAAGGCCAGCTTGACGGTGCCAGTCGGGCCGTTACGCTGCTTGCCGATGATGATCTCGGCCACGCCCGGCTCCTTGCTTTCCTTGTTGTAGTAGTCGTCTCGGTAGATGAACATGATCACGTCAGCGTCCTGCTCGATCGCACCCGATTCCCGCAAGTCACTCATCATCGGCCGCTTGTCGGTACGCTGTTCCACGCTACGGTTGAGCTGAGACAGCGCAATCACCGGACACTGCAGCTCCTTGGCCAGCATCTTCAGGCCACGCGAGATCTCGCTCAGCTCGGTGGCGCGGTTTTCGCTGCTGGACTGGCTGCTACCGCTCATCAGCTGCAGGTAGTCGACCACGATCAGGCCGAGCTTGCCGCACTGGCGCGACAGGCGGCGTGCGTTGGCGCGCAACTCGCTCGGCGTCAGGCCCGGGGTTTCGTCGATGTGCATAGAGACATTGCGCAAGCGCTCGATCGCCTCGGTCAGGCGCGGCCACTCCTCGTCCAGCAGCTTGCCGGTACGCAGGCGGCCCTGGTCGATACGGCCAATGGAGCCAACGATACGCACTGCCAACTGCGCGGCCCCCATTTCCATGGAGAACACGGCGACCGGCAAGCCTTCGGTCAAGGCCACATGTTCGGCGATGTTGATCGCGAAGGCGGTGTTGTGTGTGAGCACATCCTGGTCAGTGATATAGAGCCGATCCGGATGGCTAACGCTGATGCACTGGCAGTCGGTGCGGCGTGTCGGTGTGATCGACAGGATGTTCAGACGCTTCTGGCGCTGCCAGCGCTGCGGCACGCACGCCAGCTTGTCCGACATCAGGAACAAGCTGGCCGGCTCGGGATGGTGGATATGGCAGACAAAAGCCGGCAAGCCGGCCATGCGCATACCAGCTACCGTGTAGTACGGCTGCTTCTCGCTGATCGAGCACCAGCCGCCCAGCGAGCGCACCAGCGTCGCCACGTCCTGCGCCAGCTGTCGGCTGCAGGTAGAAAACCGGACGCTGCCCCAACGCTCGACCCAGCCATCGGTATCGAGCAGGCCACGCAGCACGTCCTGACGGACTTCCTTGCGCGCTGTCAGATAGACTTGGGGCACGAACTTCTGGTCACTGCTCAGGCCGGACAACTGCAGCGCCTGCAAGGCGACACGCAACGGATTGGGCTGTGCACCCACCAGGCCGCTCACCTTGCCGCGATCCCGGCGTACTACACGCCAGTTGCAAGTGCCGGCATGGCTCATGACCAAATCGTGACCAACGCGCGCTTCCATGCGCGCCACGGTTTCCGGGCAGGTGCTGGCAAAGCGGACGGTTCCGGTTCCAGTCAGATTGCCATCGCCCAGCAGCGCGCCCAGCACCCAGCCGTCAATCGGCAGCTCGTCCTGATGACCGAAGTCGCCACTGGCGCATTCGATCCAGAGCCGGTTCTGGTAACGCTGTACTTGCAGCATGTCGATCAGGCGTTCGGTGGACAGTACACGCGGCGCTTTCCAGCTGCGGAAATGCACGCGCCACAGGTGTTCGGCACAGCATTCGGTGCTGCGGCCATCAGACAGGGTCACACGGTAGACCTGGCGCTCGCCCTGCGGGAAAATGCCGGTCACCATGGACGGCGCACCATCACGCGAAGCCAGCGCATCGCCGATTTCCAGCTCATCCATGCGTTTCCAGCCCCTGAGGGTGCGTACCTGCGCGTCCAGCGGCTGCGCCTTGCCCATGGAGGGACGTGCCGCCAGAATCACCAGATCCCCCGCCTGAAAACCCGACGTCATCCGGTCCAGATCGTAAAATCCGGTCGGTACGCCAGTGATGTCGTTCGGGTTCTGCGCCATCTCCTCGACGCGGTCCAGCAGGTCGACCACCAGCGATTCCATCGCCTGGAAGCCTTCCTTCATGCGCGAGCCTTCTTCGCCGATCTTGAAGATCTTCTGCTCGGCCTCGTCCAGCACCTTTTCCACCGCCATGCCTTGGGGATTGAAGGCGCGCGTGGCGATTTCGTCGCTGGCGGTAACCAGCTTGCGCAGGATGGAGCGCTCGCGCACGATCTCGGCGTAGCGGCGGATGTTGCTGGCGCTAGGCACGTACTGTGCCAGCTGGTTCAGATAGACCAGGCCGCCAACCTCGCCGTCCTTGCCCATGGTCTGCAAGGCCTCAAACACGGTGATCACGTCGGCCGGGCGCGAACCATTGATCAGCTTGCCGATGGCCTCGAACACCAGCTGGTGCTCGTAGCGGTAGAAATCACCCGGCACCAGCAGGTCGGCGACACGGTCCCAGGCATTGTTGTCCAGCAGCAGGCCACCCAGCACGCTGGATTCGGCCTCGTTGGAATGCGGCGGCACGCGCAGCTGGCTGATCTCGCGATCAACCGGTTCGTCGTAATAGTCAGGGGGGGAGAAGTAATCGGAGTCTTGCACGGCGTGATTGTTCATGGTCAGCCGCCATGGTAGTGGATTGGCGCGTTCAGGGTGTGGATAACTGTGTGTACAAGCAGGGGGTATCGGCTGGACAGCCTGGGGACAGCCGGGCATGGCCAGGGCTTATATATCCACCTGGAATATAAACATCGTAAAAATGTCGTTTGATTTTGCATAAAGCAGGGCTACAGTGCTAGCTGCCTGTATCGGGCATCCCGCCCGTATCGTCCCCTGCCTGACATGTACCAGTATTCCGATTTCGACCAGTCCTTTATCGAACAGCGCGCGGCACAGTACCGCCATCAGCTGGAGCGCCATCTGCGCGGCGAGCTGCCCGATGCCGAATTCCGCCCGCTGCGCCTGCAGAACGGCTGGTATATCCAGCGCTACGCGCCCATGCTGCGCGTCGCCGTGCCCTATGGCGAGATCGCCAGCCGCCAGCTGCGCGCGCTGGCCCGCATCGCACGCGAGTTTGACAAGCCTTCCGACGAGTTGCTGCAGCATGCGCAAGCCACACAAGATGCGCTGCAGGCCTCGCAGCCCGGCACCCTGGACGCCCCGCTGCTGCGCTACGGCTACGGCCACTTCACCACCCGCACCAATGTGCAATACAACTGGATCCCGCTGGAGAAAAGTGCCGATGTCATGGATCTGCTGGCCAGCGTGCAGATGCACGGCATCCAGACCAGTGGCAACTGCATCCGCAACCTGAACGCCGACAACCTGGCCGGCATCGCGCCGGACGAGATCGCCGATCCGCGCCCGTTTGCCGAGATCCTGCGCCAGTGGAGCACGCTGCACCCGGAGTTCGCCTTCCTGCCGCGCAAGTTCAAGATTTCCCTCACCGGCGGCCAGGAAGACCGCGCCGCCACGCACTGGTATGACGTTGGCCTGAAGCTGCGCCGCAATGATGCCGGCGAGCTCGGCTTTGCCGTCAGCGTCGGTGGTGGCATGGGCCGCACGCCGGTGATCAGCCCGACGATCCGCGAGTTCCTGCCCTGGTCGCAGTTGCTGAACTACCTCGAAGCCGTGATCCGTGTCTACAACCAGTACGGCCGCCGCGACAACGCCTGGAAGGCACGCATCAAGATCCTGGTGAAGGCCGAAGGCCAGCGCTTCATCGATGCGGTCGAGGCCGAATACGCCAACATCCTGGAGCAGGATGGCGCCCCGCACACCATCACCGAAGCCGAACTGGAGCGCGTCACCGCCTGCTTTGTGCAGCCCGAGCTGCGCCCGAGTGGCCTGACGGCAACTATCGATACGCAAGGCCAGGCCTACCAGCGCTGGCTGCAGCGCAACGTGCGTGCGCACCGCCTGCCGCAGCTGCGCGTGGTCGGCCTGTCGTTCAAGCGCCCCGGCTTTGCCCCGGGCGATGCCGATGGCGACACGCTGGACGCCGTGGCCCAGTTGGCCGATACCTTCAGCGCCGGCGAAGCGCGCCTGACGCACGAACAGAACCTGGTGCTGCCCTGGGTGCACGAAAGCGACCTGCCAGCCCTGTACGAACAGGCCAAGGCGCTCGGTCTGGCGCAGCCGAACATCGGCCTGCTGACCGACATGATTGCCTGCCCCGGCGGCGACTTCTGCGCACTCGCCAACGCACGCTCGATTCCGGTGGCGGCCGCCCTGACCGAGCGCTACCAGGACCTGGACGAACTCTGGGACCTGGGCGAAATCGACCTGCATATCAGCGGCTGCATCAACTCCTGCGGCCACCACCACAGCGGCCATATCGGCATCCTGGGCGTGGACAAGGACGGCAAGGAGTGGTACCAGATCACGCTCGGCGGTGCCGATGGCTCCGCGCTGTCTGGCGCTGCCCAGCCGGGCAAGGTGGTCGGCCCGTCCTTCAGCGCGGCCGAGGTGCCAGATGTGGTCGAGGCGATTCTCGACACCTACCGCACGCTACGCGAACCGGGCGAACGCTTTATCCAGACACTGCGCCGCGCCGGGCTGGATCCGTTCAAGGCTGCGGCCAATGCCGCCCGCTTCGTGCCTGCCGGCCACGCCGCCAGCAAGTCTGAAACCGCTACCGCCTGATTGCCTGCCATGACCACCACCACCCTCCGCCTGATCCCCGCCGACCAGTACCAGCCCGAAGCCACCGCCCTGCTGGCGCTGCCTAATGATGCCGATCCCCTGACGACCGACCTGGATGGCATCCATGTCATCGTGCTGGATTTCCCGGTATTTACTGATGGCCGCGCCTTCAGCCAGGCCCAGCTGCTGCGCCGCCGCCGCGAGTTCAACGGCACGCTGCGTGCCAGCGGCGACATCCTGATCGACCAGCTGCAACAGCTGCAGCGCTGTGGCTTCGACGAGGCCGTGCTGCGTGCCGACCAGGATCTGGAGCAGGCGCGCCAGCTGCTGGCCATGTACGAACAGGGCTTCTACCAGGGCGATGCACACCAGCCGGCACCGCGCTTCATCTCGGAAGACGCATCGGCATGAGCAGCTCTGCCTTTACCCCTGCAGCCTCGCAGCCAGCCACTGCCTTGTACAACCAGCCCTCGGCGGAATACGCCGAGCACCTGCACCAGGCACTCGACACACTGCACGCCGCCGTGGCCGAATTTGGTGCCGCCCATATCATCCAGGCCAACAGCCTGGGCGCGGAAGACGTGGTATTGCACCACCTGATCGAACGCGCCGGCCTGGGCATTCCGGGCTTTGTGCTGCAAACCGGCCAGCTGCATCCGGAAACGCTGGCCTTGCTGCAGCATGTGCAGCAGCACAGCCAGGTTCCGGTCGAGGTGTTCGAACCAGTCGCCGAACACGCCATTGCCTTTGTCCAGCGCGAAGGCCAGGATGCCATGTACCAGAGCATCGCGCTGCGCAAGGCCTGCTGCCAGATCCGCAAGATGGAGCCGCTGGCGCGCGCCCTGGACGGCAAGGCGGCCTGGATCACCGGCCTGCGCCGGGAGCAATCCGGTGCCCGCGCCGAAGTGCCGCTGCGCGATGCCAGCGAAGCCGGCAAGCCTGTCAAGCTGAACCCGCTGGCCAACTGGACCTGGGGCGATGTCTGGCACTACATCGCCAGCCACGGCGTGCGCTACAACCCGCTGCACGACCAGTTCTACCCGAGCATCGGCTGCGCCCCGTGCACCCGCGCCATCAGCCTGGGCGAGGACTTCCGCGCCGGCCGCTGGTGGTGGGAAGACGACAACGCCAAGGAATGCGGCCTGCATGTGAAGCAGGCCTGAATTGCCATGCATCTTTCACAGGAATCTGCCATGAATGCCCCCCTGCCCCTGCACGCGCTGGATGCGCCGCTGAGCCATGCCCATCTTGACGCGCTGGAGGAAGAAACCATCTTCCTGCTGCGCGAAGTCGCCGCCGTGTTCGAGCGCCCGACGCTGCTGTTTTCCGGCGGCAAGGATTCGCTGGTGATGCTGCACTGTGCCGAAAAAGCCTTTGGCTGCGGCCGCCTGCCCTACCCGCTGCTGATGATCGACACCGGCCACAACTTCCCCGAAGTCACCGCCTTCCGCGACCAGCGCGCGCAGGAACTGGGCGCTGACCTGATCGTGCGCAGCGTGGAAGATTCCATGGCGCGCGGCACGGTCCGCCTGTCGCGTCCGGACGAAAGCCGCAACGCGCACCAGTCGGTCACGTTGCTGGAAGCGATCGAGGAATTCCGCTTCGATGCCCTGATCGGCGGTGCCCGCCGCGACGAGGAAAAGGCGCGCGCCAAGGAGCGCATCTTCAGTCACCGCGACAGCTTCGGCCAGTGGCAGCCCAAGCAGCAGCGCCCGGAACTCTGGACCCTGTTCAACACACGCCTGCAACCCGGCGAGCACTTCCGCGTGTTCCCGATCAGCAACTGGACCGAACTCGACGTCTGGCAATACATCGCACGCGAGAACATCGCCCTGCCGCCGCTCTACTACGCGCATCAGCGCGAGGTGGTGGAACGCCGCGGCCTGCTGGTACCGGTCACGCCGCTGACCCCGCCGCGTGACGGCGAAGTGGTGCAGACCCGTACCGTGCGCTTCCGCACCGTCGGCGACATCACCTGCACCTGCCCGGTGGAAAGCCCGGCCGCCAGCGCGCTCGACATCGTGCGCGAAACCGTACAGGCCAACGTCAGCGAACGCGGCGCTACCCGCATGGACGACCAGACCAGCGACGCCAGCATGGAAAAACGCAAACTGGAAGGATATTTCTGATGAGCACTCTCACCACCGAACGCCCCGTCCTGGCCGACACCCAGGCCAGCACCGCCTCCGCCCTGCGTTTCATCACCTGCGGCAGCGTCGATGACGGCAAGAGCACCCTGATCGGCCGCCTGCTGCTGGACAGCCGCTCCGTGCTGCAGGACCAGCTGGCCCACGTCACGCACCAGGCCAGCGGCCAGATCAACGCCGCCGAACTGGCGCGCCTGACCGACGGCCTGCAGGCCGAGCGCGAACAGGGCATCACCATCGACGTCGCCTGGCGCTACTTCGCCACGCCGCAGCGCAAGTTCATCATTGGCGATGCGCCTGGCCACGAGCAGTACACGCGCAACATGGTCACCGCCGCCAGCCAGGCCGATTGCGCCGTGGTACTGGTCGATGCCACCAAGCTGGCCTGGGCCGCGACTGGTGACGGCGATCACGCCCTGCTGCCGCAGACGCGCCGCCACGCCCTGCTGGCGCAGCTGCTGCGCGTGCCGCACATCGTGTTTGCCATCAACAAGCTTGATGCCGTGGCCGATGCCAGCGCGGTCTACACGCGGATCCGCAGCGCCCTGCAGACCTTCGCCTATGAGGCAGGCCTGGATGTACGCGCCATCATTCCCGTTTCCGCCCTGACTGGCTGGAACGTGGTCGATCGCCATGCCGACTGGGCCGGCTACCAGGGCCCGGCCCTGCTCGAGCTGCTGGAACAGCTGCCGCGTGAACCACACGCCACCCAGCTGCCGGCCGCCCTGCCGGTGCAATGGGTCGAATCCAACTCCGCCAGCAGTGATACCGACCGCAGCCGCCGCGTACTCTGGGGCCGCATCGCCGAAGGCACGCTCCAGCCCGGCGACAGCGTCCAGGTCTTCCCGAGTGGTCAGCATGCCACCGTCGTGCAGTTGCTGGATCACGGTCGCCGTCCGCTGGAACAGGCGGCGGCACCGGCCAGCACCGGCGTGATCCTGGATCGCGAACTCGATATCTCGCGCGGCGACTGGCTGCTGGCTGCCGGCGCACCACGTCCGCGCAACCAGTTCAGCGCCACCATCGCCTGGCTCGATACCGAGCCGCTGCAGGTCGGCCGCGTCTACTGGGCCCTGCACGGTCACCGCTGGATCAAGGCCAAGGTCACGCGCATCACGCACCAGCTCGACATCCACACGCTGCAGACACAGGAGGCCAGCCAGCTCGCCGCAAACGCCATCGGCCAGGTCGAACTGACGCTGCAGGCAGCGATTCCGCTGCAGCCCTACGCACTCAGCCGCAGCCAGGGCGCGATGATCCTGGTCGACAGTGCCAGCAACGCCACCGCAGCCGCGTTGCTGGTACAGGCCGAGGTCGAAGAAGACTTCTGAAGCTTGATCCAGGACAAAAGCTGCCGCAACATCCCTTTATAGCGTAGTCTTATCGTGCGAAAGCCGAAGGCAGATCGTTAGAATATAGGGTAAACGGCAGCTGTTCCTGCCCTGTCTTTCCGTATCCATTTTCCGAGAACTCCCATGACCCACGTTGTCACCGAAGCCTGTATCCGCTGCAAATACACCGACTGCGTCGATGTCTGCCCGGTGGACTGCTTCCGCGAAGGCCCCAACTTCCTGACCATCGATCCCGACGAATGCATCGACTGCGCCGTCTGCATCCCCGAGTGCCCGGTTGGCGCCATCTACGCCGAAGAAGACACGCCGGCTGACCAGCAGCACATGATCAAGCTGAACGCCGAACTGGCGCGCCTGCCCGGCTGGAAGACCATCACCCGCCGCAAGGAGCCGCTGCCCGACCACGAAGAGTGGAAGGACCGCACCGACAAGCTGGGCGAACTGCAGCGCTGATTCCCGTCTCCGCCTCTGCTTTCTCCCCCTGTGCGACGGCCTTGTCCGTCGCCATTTCTTTTCTGGCGGCCGCACACCGCCCCATGCCATGACTGCTGTACGCCCCTTCGCCAATCCGATCGAAACCGATGCCGTGATCATCGGCGCCGGCCCGGTCGGCCTGTTCCAGATCTTCGAACTGGGCCTGCTCGAGGTCAAGGCCCACATCATCGACTCGCTCGCCTACCCCGGCGGCCAGCCGATCGAGCTCTATCCCGACAAGCCGATCTATGACATCCCGGCCATCCCGATCTGCACCGGCAAGGAGCTGACCGATGCCCTGCTCAAGCAGACCGAGCCCTTTGGTGCCACCTACCACATGGGCCAGGAAGTCTCGGTCGTCGAAAAGCAGGAAGACGGCCGCTTCTTTGTCGAGACCAGCAAGGGCACGCGCTTTCTGACCAAGACCATCTTCATTGCAGCCGGCGTCGGTGCCTTCCAGCCGCGCACACTCAAGGTTGAAGGCCTGGACAAGTTCGAAGGCAGTCAGCTGTTCTACCGCGTGCGTGACCCGCAGCAATACGCCGGCAAGAACCTGGTGATCGTCGGCGGCGGCGATTCCGCCTTGGACTGGGTGCTCAACTTCGTCGAAGGCGAGCACAAGGCCGAAAGCGTGATCCTGATCCACCGCCGTGACGGTTTCCGCGCCGCGCCGGCCAGCGTCGCGCGCATGAAGGAGCTGTGCGAACAGTTCGAAATGCAGTTCATCGTCGGCCAGGTCACCGGCTACGAGGAAGAAGACAACGTGCTCAAGGCGGTCAAGGTCACCGGTGGCGATGGCATCACACGCAGTGTGCCGCTGGATGTGCTGATGGTGTTCTTCGGCCTGTCACCCAAGCTCGGCCCGATCGCCGACTGGGGCCTGGAAATCGAACGCAAGCAGCTGGTGGTCGATACCGAGAAATTCTCCACCAGCGAACCCGGCATCTTCGCCGTGGGCGACATCAACACCTATCCCGGCAAGAAGAAGCTGATCCTGTCCGGCTTCCACGAATGTGCCCTGGCCGCCTTCGGCGCCATGGATATCATCTTCCCGGAAAAGAAGGTGTTCCTGCAGTACACCACCACCAGTCCCAAGCTGCACAAGGTGTTGGGTCTGGAAATGCCGAATTTCGACTGATCCGATCCCGTTCGGGAATCCATGCAAAAAGGCCTGTATCACTACAGGCCTTTTTGCTGCGCATGGGCTGCTGCCAGTTTACAGCCGCATCAGGCGCATCGCCTTCGGATGCGAGGCATGGTTCAGCGGGCCGTTATTCGCCTGGCCGGTCTGGACCTGTGCCCCATTGATCAGCGCAAAACGCACATAGCTGCGCGCCAGCTTCACCGCATCGGCCAGCTCCTCGCCCAGCGCCAGGTAACTGGCCATCGCCGACGACAGCGTGCAGCCGGTGCCATGCGTATTCGGCGTGGCTATGCGCGTATCGCGGAACAGCAGCTCGCTGCCGTCCTCCTGCAGCAGCACATCCACCACCTCGTCGCCCGGCAGATGGCCGCCCTTGATCAACACGGCACGCGCGCCCATCGCCTGCAGCTCGCGTGCGCCCTGCTGCATGTCCTCCACCGATGCCAGTGTGCGTCCGAGCAGCATGCCGGCCTCATCCAGGTTCGGCGTGATCACGCTGGCCAGCGGGAACAGCTGCTCCACCATCAGCGCCATGGTCCGGTTTTCCATCAGCGCCGCACCGCTGGTCGCCACCATCACCGGATCCAGCACGACAAACTCGCATGGGTGGCGGCGCAAGGCATCGGCCACACAGGCCACCACCTCGGGCGCATGCAGCATGCCGATTTTTATCGCCTCATAGCCGATATCTTCTGCCACGGCATCCATCTGCGCGGCCAATACCTCCACCGGCACCGCATGGATGGCACGCACACCCTGCGTGTTCTGCGCCGTGATCGCCGTAATCGCCGTCATGCCATACACGCCCAGCGCCGAGCAGGTTTTCAGGTCGGCCTGGATGCCGGCACCACCTCCGCTGTCGGAGCCGGCAATGCTGAGGACGCGGACGTAGCTGTATTCAAGTTGATTCATGAAAATTCACCTAGAAAAATGTACTACACAACAAGGTCTGCCAACTGCTTGCAGTGGAACTTGGAGTAAATCGTAGCCCGCTTACGCATGACACGCAGAGCCAGGCTGGATGCCGCCTGCTGCACGTATGCATGCCCCAAGACATCACACAGCATGTCATGGTCAGACATGAACAAGGTCACTTGATGCTGCCCTGCATCCCGGTAATCCCGTTGTACAAGCTCAAGAAACGGAAAATTTTCCAGTAGCTTCCTTTCCGATCCAAACTTGCTCCAGAGAACATCAGACGCAACTGTCACAAACCCCCACATCCGGTCTGGCTGCGAAGCATGGTGTCCCACCACCAGCAACTCCATGACACCAGCGCTCAGACAGAACAGGCGTGGCCACGTATTCAGGTTGGTTGATGGCAAGCAGCTGACACTCCAGAACGAGTACTCTGTCCGTCGAGGTGCCGGCAAGCAATGACGAACATACCGAGCCAGCAAATCATTCGCCTTTGCGCTCAATGGATGCTGACCGTACCTGTGGAACTTCCTAGCAAACCGCTCCAGCTGCGCTATCGGCAACACAATGGGTGAGACTAGGTCTGCCGCGTTGAATGCTTCCGGCGACTCCAGCCACTTGTCTTGCTCTTGGGGCAGCAATATCAGATCAAGATCCGTCTCTCCGACCACATTGGAAACATGAATCGTGTTGAGGATGACAAGGCCCTCTCTTTCCGCCCGCTCAATCAGATCACGCTCTACGGTATTCAACCTCTCCTTGACGACAGGAAGGAAAGAGAAACCGCAAATATCGTCATAGTTTTTTCGATGCTGGCCGAAGCGCCGCACGGCATCAACGGCTTGACCGATGTAGAAACGCTCATCAGGGAACTCAAGCAGATAGATCCCGCACCGCTTCTTGCTTGCGCCGAACAGGTGAGCCACAGACTTGAGGGTTGCCACTTGATCCGCCGCCGGGAACCCCAGCATGGCGTAGAGGTCTGGAGATGCCATCGTCATACAGCGATCATGCCAGTAAATGCCCTGCAATGCTGCGGTAGAGAGATCCAGATCATGACGGGCACGCATTGACGAAAAAAACGGGCTGCATCCACGATGTGATGCAGCCCGTTACCTTGGCTCCTCAACCTGGGCTCGAACCAGGGACCTACGGATTAACAGTCCGGCGCTCTACCGACTGAGCTATTGAGGAATGTCGGTGTGGCAGCCGCCCAAGGGCAACTGCCGAAAAATTTCTGGCTCCTCAACCTGGGCTCGAACCAGGGACCTACGGATTAACAGTCCGGCGCTCTACCGACTGAGCTATTGAGGAACAGAAGCAAAGATTATATACCAGCTTTTTGCGTTTTTCCAGCCCTGCGATGCTTTTTGCGCGCAGCCTCAGTGCCAGGCAGCACAAAAAAGAAATCCTGCCGAAGCAGGATTCCGTATAGACTGGCATGACCTGCAAGCAGGCCATGCAGTTGATCGATCAGCTCATGTGCAGACCGCCGTTACAGGCGAATTCGGCACCGGTGGTGAAGCCGGAGTCTTCGCCAGCCAGCCAGGCCACGATGGAGCCGATTTCTTCGGGCGTACCCAGGCGCTTGACCGGAATGGTGGCCACGATCTTTTCCAGCACGTCTTCACGGATGGCGCGCACCATGTCGGTACCGATGTAGCCCGGGCTCACGGTGTTGACCGTCACGCCCTTGTTGGCCAGCTCCTGGGCCAGGGCCATGGAGAAGCCGTGCATGCCGGCCTTGGCGGCCGAGTAGTTGGTCTGGCCAGCCTGACCCTTGGCACCGTTCACGGAGGAGATGTTGATCACGCGGCCAAAACCACGCTCCACCATGTCCGGAACGACCTGCTTGGTCACGTTGAACATGGAGTTCAGGTTGGTCTCGATCACGGCCTTCCAGTCTTCCGGCGTCATCTTCACGAACATGCGGTCGCGTGTGATACCGGCGTTGTTCACCAGCACATCGATCGGGCCGTGCTCGGCCTTGGCCTTGGAAAACGCCTCGACGGTAGAGTCCCAATCACCCACGTTGCCGACAGAAGCGTAGAAGGTGTAACCCTCTGCCTTCTGCTCGTCCAGCCACTTCTGGTAGTCACGCGTCGGACCACAGCCTGCGATTACCTTGAAACCTTCCTTGTGCAGACGCTGGCAGATGGCGGTACCAATACCGCCCATGCCACCGGTCACATACGCTACTTTTTGAGTCATTGTCGTCTCCTCTGGTTGCTACTCAATTCTTAGTGTAAATATCCGGCTGGATGGCACCAGCCGGACTAGGTATAACTCCTGCTGCCAGAAACCCTAGGGGTTCAGACCACAGAAGCCTTGGCCTTCACGTAACGGCCCGGAGCCGGTTCGATCGCCTTGTGCTTGGTGCTGCCGTAGCGCTTGGGTGCGGCCACCATGGGGCCACCCTGCTGGGCCAGCCAGCCAGCCCAGTCCGGCCACCAGCTGCCTTCGTTGTCCTGGGCGCCAGCCAGCCAGTCGTTCACGTCAGCCGGCAGCTCGTCGTTGGTCCAGTAGTTGCGCTTCTTCTTGGCCGGCGGGTTGATCACGCCGGCAATGTGACCAGAGGCACCCATGACGAAACGCTTCTCGCCCGGCAGCACCTGGGTGCTGGCGTAGGCGCCTTCGATCGGCACGATATGGTCTTCGCGGGAGCCGTAGATGTAGACCGGCAGGTCAACCTTGCCCAGATCCAGCTTCTGGCCGCAAACTTCCAGCTTGTTCGGCTTGATCAGGTTGTTTTCCAGGTACATATTGCGCAGGTACCAGGAATACATCGGGCCAGGCAGGTTGGTGGAATCGCAGTTCCAGTACAGCAGGTCGAACGGCGGCGGGGTTTCGCCCTTCAGGTAGTTGCCAACCACATAGTTCCAGACCAGGTCATTCGGACGCAGGAAGCTGAAGGTGGTGGACAAGTCGCTCGCCGGCAGCAGGCCGCCCTGGCCAAACTGCATCTCGCGCATGCGCACGAAGGACTCGTCGATGAACAGGTCCAGCACGCCGGTGTCGGTGAAGTCCATCAGCGTGGTCAGGAAGGTGGCGCTGTTGGCCAGCTTCTCGCCACGGCCTGCCAGTACTGCCAGCGCGTTGCTCAGGATGGTACCGCCCACGCAGAAGCCCAGCACGTTCAGGTCCGGCTTCTTGGTGATTTCCAGCACCGTCTTCATGGCGGTGATGGCGCCCTGCTCGACGTAATCGTCCCAGGTCACCTGGCCCATGCTGGCATCGGCGTTGCGCCAGCTCACCATGAAGGCATGGTGGCCCTGCTCCAGGATGTAGCGCACCATGGAGTTGGCCGGCTGCAGGTCCATGATGTAGAACTTGTTGATGCACGGCGGGATGAACAGGAACGGACGCTCGTGCACCTGCTCGGTCAGCGGCTTGTACTCGATCAGCTGGAACAGCTCGTTCTCGAATACCACGGAGCCTTCGGTGCTGGCCACGTTGGTGCCGACTTCGAACTTGCTCTCGTCGGTCATGGACACATGGCCCTGACGCAGGTCGTGCAGCATGTTCTGCATGCCCTTGGCAATGCTCTCGCCCTTGGTCTCGATCGCCTTTTTCTGGGCGTCGGGGTTGAAGGCCAGAAAGTTGCTCGGGGCAGCGGCGGCAGCCCACTGCTCGACGGCGAAGGTCACGCGTGCCTTGGTCTTGGCATCGGTCTGCATGGCTTCGGCCATGCCCATCAGCATGCGGGTGTTGATCAGGTGCAGCGCGGCAGCAAAGCCGGACATCGGCTGGCGCTGCCATTCTTCGCTGGCGAAGCGGCGGTCAGTGGCGATGGTGGGCGGCACCATGCCTTGCAACCAGAGCTGGGACAGCTCCTGCGCGTAGGTCTGCTGCAGCTGCTGCAGCTTGGTGGTGTCAAACGTGACCTGCGGGCCATTGGGCAGCGTTGGCACCATCTGCTGGAACATGCCCATCATTTCGGTAGCCGGCATCGGAGCGCCAAAGCCCCCCGTCTGCATGGCCTTGCCATACTGCTGCATGGCGTTGGTCCACATGGCTTGCATGGGCGCGGCAACGGACTCCCAGGGGTTCTTGGGGGTTTGGCTCATCAGCTTGTCTCCTTGCGTCGTTGTAGTGAGGTCGCCTCTGCATGATAACGGCATGCAGGGCATTGACTGGTGTGAAAACCCTGTTTGTGCAGGCAACCAATTCCTCATCATCCTAAGTCATTTTTTTGACAGTATGAAGGCACGTGACGGATGTCACAGTACGCAGGATGGGCATCAGCCGCGAATCCAGACCATGGCTGCCATGCGGCCGGTGCGCGGCTGGCGCCGGTACGAGAAAAACCGCTGTTCCTGGCTGAAGGTGCACCAGGGCAAACTGCCGTCATTGCCGTGGATGGCGCCAATACCCATCGTCTGCAGGCGCTGGCGCGCCAGCAGTGGCAGGTCTGCCAGCCACTTGCCTTGGCGGCCGGCCGGCTGGAAGGCTGCTGCTGCAGCCGCGTCATGGCGCAGGAAGGTGGCGCGCACTTCACCGCCGACTTCAAACGCCGTCGGGCCAATGCACGGCCCCAGCCAGGCCAGCCAGTCGCCGCCGGCATCCTGCGCCCTGCCCTGTTCGGCCAGGGTCTGCCGCATGCGCGCATGCAGCTGTTCGATCACGCCATCGGCCAGCCCGCGCCAGCCGGCATGCGCGGCGCCCACGATCGGGAAGCGGCGGTGCACCAGCAGCACCGGCAGGCAATCGGCCACCATCACGGTACAGCCGACCCCTGGCTGTTGCGTGAAACAGGCATCGGCCTGCGGTGCACAGCCTTGCGCCTGTCCGGCATCGACCACCTGTACGCCATGCACCTGCTGCAGGAAGCCTGGCTCCACGCCGCTGCGCTGCGCCAGCAAGGCGCGGTTCTGCGCCACCGCCGCCGCATCGTCCTGCACATGGTCACCCAGGTTGCAGCTGTCAAACGGCGGCTGTGACACGCCACCGGCGCGCGTGGTAAACACGGCACCGACCCAGGGCGGCGCCGGCCAGTCGGGAAGTATCCAGTCGGAACAGGAATCGGTAGGCATAAGAATCACTCCAGCAGATCAACATGGCAGGACGCTGCCATCGGTACATCATGGTAAATTGGCAGGCATTCGCACGCCTGCCGTGTGTCCAATGTATCAGCCCGACGTGTTTACGCCCACCTGCCAGCCCCCCCGAACCGAAAACCTTTTCTGCCGCCACTGCGGCACGCGTAACGAGATGCGCGTGCCCGAAGGCGATGGCAGCGAACGCGCCGTCTGCCCGGCCTGCGGCACCATCCATTACGTCAACCCGCTGGTGGTGGTCGGCACGATTCCGGTGCTGGGCGACAAGATCCTGCTGTGCAAGCGCAATATCGAGCCGCGCTACGGCAAGTGGACCTTGCCGGCCGGTTTCATGGAACTTGGCGAAACCACCGCCCAGGGCGCCGCGCGCGAAACGCGCGAGGAATCCGGTGCCGCCTTTGACATGGGTCCGCTGTTTGCCGTGATGAACGTGCCGCAAGCCAGCCAGGTGCACCTGTTCTACCTGTGCACGCTGCAGCATGACCAGTTCGATCCGGGCATCGAGACACAGGAAGCGCGCCTGTTTGCCGAAGACGAAATCCCCTGGGAAGAGCTCTCTTTCCTGACCGTGCAGCACGCGCTGCAGGCCTTTTTTGCCGATCGCGTGCGCGGCCACTTCCTGGTCCACACCGGCGACATCAGCGGCCGCGATTTCGTACGCGACCAGCAGGCGTAAAAAACGCCCTGCCGGTCATGGCAGGGCGTCGTCATCGATCAGTCGACCCGTCAGCGCACAGGCACTTTCGCGGCAATCGCCTCGGCCCAGCGCTGCGCCTCGGCGGCATCACGCGCTTCCACCATCACGCGCAGCACCGGCTCGGTGCCACTGGCACGGATCAGTACGCGGCCATTGTCAGCCAGCGCCTGTTCGGCTTCGACAATCGCCTGCTGCAGCTCCACACTGCCTTGCCAGTCGGTGCCGGCTTCCATGCGCACGTTGATCATCGTCTGCGGGAACAGGCTGGCATCGGCCAGCATCTCGGCCATGCTGCTACCGCTGCGCACCACCGCATTCAGCACCTGCAGCGCGCTCACCAGGCCGTCACCGGTGCTGTGCTTGTCCAGCACCAGGATGTGACCGGAGCTTTCGCCGCCAATCAGCCAGCCATTTTTCTGCAGCTGCTCCAGCACATAGCGGTCACCCACCTTGGCGCGGATCAGCTCGATGCCCTTGGCGCGCAGCGCGGTCTCGATCGCCATGTTCGTCATCAGCGTACCGACCACGCCCGGCACCGGCTTGTACTGCGCCAGGCGATCCATCGCCAGCAGATAGACCAGCTCGTCACCGTTGTAGAGGCGACCGGAAGCATCAACCATCTGCAGGCGATCCGCATCGCCATCCAGGGCCACGCCGTAATCGGCGCCATGCTCACGCACCGCGGCCACCAGTGCATCAGGGGCGGTAGCACCCACGCCCTTGTTGATGTTGATGCCGTCCGGCTCGCAGCCGATGGCAATCACCTGCGCGCCCAGCTCATGGAACACCATGGGCGCGATCTGGTAGGCCGCACCATGGGCGGCATCGACGACGATTTTCAGCTCGCGCAGGCTCAGGGAATAATCGAAGCTGCTCTTGCAGAACTCGACATACCGCCCGACCGCATCCTTGAGGCGCCAGGTGCGGCCCAGCTGCTCAGACGGCATGCACACCATCGGTTCGTCAATGCCCTGCTCTACTTCCAGCTCCCAGGCATCGGACAGCTTGGCGCCCTTGTAGCTGAAGAACTTGATGCCGTTGTCGGCAAAGGCGTTGTGGCTGGCGCTGATCACCACGCCGAGCGAGGCACGCTGGGCACGCGTCAGATAGGCCACGGCCGGCGTCGGCACCGGACCGAGCAGCACCACATCCACGCCAGCTGCGTTGAAACCGGACTCGAGCGCGCTCTCCAGCATGTATCCGGAAATGCGCGTGTCCTTGCCGATGATGACAGTGGGACGCTCGTCACTGCGCTTGAGCACGCGGCCAACGGCATTCGCCAGTCGCATCACGAAATCCGGCGTCAGCGGATGTTGTCCGACCGGGCCGCGGATGCCATCGGTTCCAAAATACTTGCGTTTGCCACTCATGCGTCTCTGACCTTTTCTTCTTTGCCTGTCGCAGGCGATCTTTCCATACTACCTGATTCCGGTGAGATCCCGGCGGTAGCAGTCCACGTTCCCGGCCTCAGGACTCAGTGCGGTGCATGGCTTCCCAGACCGCCAGCGCCTGGCGCGTGGCGGC
Source organism: Allobrachymonas wangyanguii (assembly GCF_045055315.1). GTDB lineage: Bacteria > Pseudomonadota > Gammaproteobacteria > Burkholderiales > Burkholderiaceae_C > Brachymonas > Brachymonas wangyanguii. The sequence continues at coordinate 1,003,471 of NZ_CP173677.1, read as the reverse complement.
TACATCGTGCACGCGCACGATGCGCGCACCGCGCTCCACGGCCAGCACATGAGCACTGACGCTGGCCAGGCTGCGTTCGTGCGCCAGCAAGTCAGACTTGTAGCTCACGTCCATCACGCCGGGCGGCAGCGCTTCCAGCACCGCACCCAGGCTGGACTTGCGCGACCAGCCAGCCAGCACCGCATGGCCACCACGCATCAGCTCGCGCTGGTGCGCCAGCAACGCCAGGTTCTGCGGCACCGTCTTGCCAAAACCGATGCCCGGATCCAGCACGATGCGATCCTTGCTCACGCCCAGGCTGCGCAGCACGTGCGAGCGCTGGTCGAGGAAGGCGCGCACTTCCTGCACTGTGTCCAGCAGGCTGCCCTGCATCGGCTGCATCTGCATGCTTTGCGGATCACGGTGCATGTGCATCAGGCAGACGCCGCAGCGGCCATGCTGGGCCACCACCTGCTCGCCATCCAGCCCGTCGGGGCCGGAACGCCAGCGCAATGCCCAGATGTCGTTGATGATGGCAGCGCCGGCATCGAGTACGGCCTGCATCACTTCCGGCTTGTAGGTATCGACCGAGAGCGGCACCTTGTAGGCAGTCGCCGCCTTCACGACCGGCAGCACGCGCGCCAGCTCTTCTTCCAGCGGCACCGCCGGCGAGCCGGGACGGGTCGATTCACCGCCAATATCCAGGATCGTTGCACCCTGGTACAACAGCTGCTCGGCATGCAGCAGCGCACTGCGCGTATCGGCATGGTGGCCACCGTCGGAAAAGGAATCAGGCGTCACGTTGACGATGCCCATGATGTGCGGGCGCTGCAGGTCCAGCGTGTAGTCGCCAGCTTGCCAGAGGGTCTGTTCGGTCATGCAAATCTCCAGTCGCTTCAGAAAACAAAACAGCGGAGCACCAGGCTCCGCTGTGGATATCACGCCAGCGTGATCAGGTCGGGTTGGAGGCCGGCGGCTTGGCCTCGGGCGCCGGGGCTGCCGGCGGCGTGGCGGGAGCGGTCACCGTGGCCGGTGCCGTACCGCCACCCGCATCGCCATCGCCCTTGGGCGGGGTGCGCGGTGCCCAGTCCTTGGGCGGTTGCGGCTCGCGGCCTTCCATGATGGCATCCAGTTGCTCGCTGTCAATGGTTTCCCAGTCCAGCAGCGCCTTGGCCATGGCATGCATCTTGTCGGAGTTTTCCTCGATCAGGCGACGCGCCAGCGCATACTGCTCGTCGATGATGCGGCGCACTTCCTCGTCCACGCGGCGCATGGTCTCTTCGCTCATGTTGGTAGTCTTGGTCACGCTGCGACCCAGGAACACCTCGCCCTCGTTCTCGGCATAGACCATCGGGCCCAAGGCCTCGCTCATGCCGTAGCGCATCACCATGTCACGCGCAATCTGCGTGGCACGCTCGAAGTCGTTGCTGGCACCAGTGGTCATCTGGTTCATGAACACTTCTTCGGCGATACGACCACCAAACAGCATGCTGATCTGGTTCAGCATGAATTCCTTGTCGTAGCTGTAGCGGTCCTTCTCGGGCAGGCTCATGGTCACACCCAGCGCACGGCCGCGCGGGATGATGGTGACCTTGTGCACCGGATCGCACTTGGGCAGCAGACGACCGATCAAGGCGTGGCCGGACTCGTGGTAGGCCGTGTTGCGACGCTCTTCCTCGGGCATGACCATGCTCTTGCGCTCGGGGCCCATGATGATCTTGTCCTTGGCCTTCTCGAAGTCCTGCATCTCGACCAGGCGCGCGTTGCGGCGAGCCGCCATCAGCGCAGCCTCGTTGCACAGGTTGGCCAGATCGGCACCGGACATGCCCGGCGTGCTGCGCGCGATGATGGCCGGGTTGACGTCAGGACCTACCGGGATCTTGCGCATGTGCACGTTGAGGATCTGCTCGCGGCCACGGATATCGGGCAGCGTGACATAGACCTGGCGGTCGAAACGGCCCGGGCGCAGCAGTGCGGCATCCAGGATGTCCGGGCGGTTGGTGGCAGCCACCACGATCACGCCCAGGTTGGTCTCGAAACCGTCCATCTCGACCAGCAGCTGGTTCAGCGTCTGCTCGCGTTCGTCGTTGCCACCACCCAGACCGGCACCACGCTGGCGACCGACGGCGTCAATCTCGTCGATGAAGATGATGCACGGGGCATTCTTCTTGGCGTTCTCGAACATGTCGCGCACGCGGGCCGCGCCCACGCCAACAAACATCTCGACGAAGTCGGAACCGGAAATGCTGAAGAACGGTACCTTGGCTTCACCAGCGATGGACTTGGCCAGCAGCGTCTTGCCGGTACCCGGCGGGCCAACCAGCAGCAGGCCACGCGGGATGCGGCCACCCAGCTTCTGGAACTTCTGCGGGTCACGCAGGTAGTCCACCACTTCCTTGACTTCTTCCTTGGCCTCGTCGCAGCCGGCGACATCGGCAAAGGTCACGGTGTTGTTGTTTTCATCGAGCATGCGCGCCTTGGACTTGCCAAAGCTGAAGGCACCGCCCTTGCCGCCGCCCTGCATCTGGCGCATGAAATAGACCCAGACACCAATCAGCAGCAGCATCGGCCCCCAGCTGATCAGCAGGCTGCCCAGCAGCGAGCCTTCCTCGCGCTGCTTGATGTCGAACTTGACGCCGTTGTTCAGCAGGTCACCGACCAGGCCGCGATCCAGATAGGTGGCCGTGGTACGGATGCGACGGTCGTCCATCGTGACCGCCATGATCTCGGTGGAACCATTGCTGCCTTCCTGGATGGTGGCGCTCTTGATCCTGCGGTTCTGCACGTCCGAAATGAATTCGGAATAGGCAACCGTGCTGCCCGGTCCCGTTGCACCTGTCTCGAACTGTTTGAAGACGGTGAAGAGCACCATGGCAACCACGAACCATACTGCGACTTTTGATAGCAATTGCCTGTTCAAGCCTTACTCCATGACATTCCATGGCATGCAGAAGGCATGCCGATATTTCCATATGGGGCCATTTTAGGTGTTTCAAGACATGGGCAGGACAGCATTTTGTGTCCGTCCATGTCGGATACACGGATATGCGCCGGCCTTCAGTCCTGCTGCGGTGCCTTCAGGCGCATGCCGACGATGAAGGTTTCAGACGACTTGTCGCGCGAAGCCTTGGGCTTGACCGGCTTGACCACCTGGAAGGTTTCCTTGAACAGCTTGACCAGCTGGCTGTAGCCGCTGCCGTGGAACACCTTGGTCACCAGCGCACCCTCCGGCTTGAGGTGCTGCAGCGAAAACTCGATCGCCAGCTCGATCAGGTGCGCCACGCGCGCGGCATCGGCCGATTCCACGCCGGACAGGTTGGGCGCCATGTCGGACACCACCACATCGGCCTTGCGCCCCTGCAGTTTTTCCTGCAGCTGTTCCAGCACCTCGTCCTCACGAAAATCCCCCTGCAGGAATTCGACACCCTCGATCGGCTGCATGGGAAGCAGGTCCAGTGCGATAATCCTGCCATTGAGCTCACCAACCGCCGCTCCGTCCGGAGACAGCTTGCGCCGCAGATACTGGCTCCAGGCTCCCGGCGCAGATCCCAGATCGACGACCCAGTCGCCCGGGCGGATCAGGTTCAGCGTCTCGTCAATTTCCTTGAGCTTGTAGGCTGCGCGCGCACGATACCCTTCCCGCTGCGCCAGCTTGACGTACGGATCGTTGATATGGTCATGCAGCCATGACTTGTTGACTTTCTTGCTTTTGGTTTTGAATTTCATGTTTGTCGCCTGCATACTGCAGACACTCCCTTTTCAGGAATCATAGTCCAATGCCCCAGATTGTATTGACCACGCAGCAACGCAAGGTCCACCGCGCCGAAGCCCATCACCTGTCACCGGTCGTGATGATCGGTGCCGATGGCCTGTCTGAAGCCGTGCTGCGCGAAGCCGATGCTGCCCTCAACGCCCACGGCCTGATCAAGATCCGCGTGCTCGGCGACGACCGCGAAGCGCGCGAACAGATGTACCAGCAGATCGCCGACCAACTCAATGCTGCCCCGATCCAGCATATCGGCAAGCTGTTCGTGCTGTGGCGCCCGATCCCCGAAAAGGAGCGCGAGATTGACGAGGACCGCATGCCCGGCCCACGCGACATCAAGGTCATCAAGAACAGTAGCCGTGGCGGCCAGCGTCCGCAGGTGCGCACGGTACGCGTGCTCGGCAACCAGCGCCTGACTGCCGGCGGCATCCTCAAGCGCGCCAAGAAGCGCCAGGTATCGCCCAAGAAGCGCCAGGGAGACTGAGCCCATGAGCGATGATCGCATCATCCTGTGCATGAAATGGGGCACCAAGTACGGCCCCGAGTACATCAACCGCCTGTACGCCATGGTGCGCCGTCACCTGAGTGGCGATTTTCGTCTGGTCTGCCTGACCGATGACAGCAAGGGCATTCGCGAAGAAGTCGAATGCTACCCGATTCCGCCGCTGGATCTGCCGCCCGGCATTCCCGAACGTGGCTGGAACAAGCTGACCACCTTCACCGCAGACCTGCACGGCCTGCAAGGCACCGCCCTGTTCCTGGATGTGGATGTCGTCATCACCGGCCCGCTGGACGACTTTTTTACCTATCCCGGCGACTTCGTCATCATCCACGATTACAAGCGCCCCTGGCGCATTACCGGCAACTCCTCGGTCTACCGTTTCAAGATTGGCGCCTATCCGGAAATCCTCGACAAGTTCCGCAAGGAGTTTGCGACCATCCGCGAGCAGTTCCGCAACGAGCAGGCCTACCTGTCGGACGAGATGCACAAGCTGGGCAAGCTGAGCTACTGGCCGAAAGACTGGTGCCCGAGCTTCAAGTACCACTGCATTCCCGCCTGGCCAACCAACTACTGGAAGCCGCCCTTTGTGCCGAAGAACGCGCGCATCGTGATCTTCCATGGCGAATGCAACCCGCCGGATGCCCTGGCGGGCCGCCGCAACCGCCGCTTCCGCCATATCGAACCCGCCACCTGGGTATCGCAATACTGGCGCGAATAAGGCGCGCATACAGCAACAGCAAGGCCGGCTTGAAGCCGGCCTTTTGCATCCTGCGTGCCTGTGGCGGTGCTTACTCCGCCTTGGCCTCGTCCTCGTTCTCGCTGTCAGGCGACTTGCTGACGCGATTGAACCAGCCCGACCCCCAGATGCCGACCTCGTACAGCAAGCACATGGGAATCGCCAGTGCCAGCTGTGACAGCACGTCAGGCGGCGTGACAATCGCGGCCACGACGAAAGCAAGTACGATGAAATAGCCCCGGAAGGACTTGAGCTGCGCCACCGTGACCATGCCGAAACGCACCAGCAGCATCACCACGATAGGCACCTGGAAGGCCAGCGCAAACGCCAGATAGAGCGACAGGATCGCCTGCACGTAGGAAGCGACGTCAGGCGTGGCCGCCACCGAATCCGGCGTGAAGTGCTGGATGAAATTGAACATCTTGTCCAGCACGAAGAATTGCACGAAGGCAATGCCGGCATAGGCCAGCAGGCTGCCGAAGATGATCAGCGGCATCGCGAATTTCTTTTCGTGGTTGTACAGGCCCGGCGCGACAAAGGCCCAGGCCTGGTACATCAGCCAGGGCAAGGCTGCCAGCACCGCCACCATCATCAATACCTTGAGCGGCACGAAGAAAGGGGAAAACACATCGACCGCGATCAGGCGCGAATCGGCCGGCATATGGGCCCGGATCGGCTGCGCAATGAAGTTGAGCAGGCCATCCGGACCGGGAAAGAAGGCCAGCACCAGCGCCACCGCGGCGACCCCGTACAGCATGTACAGGATGCGGTCGCGCAGCTCGATCAGATGCTCGACGAAGGGCTGCTCGCTACCCGCGAGCTCGTCCTGCTTGTTGTCCTCAGCCATGGTACCTGTTCAGATGGAAAAGATGGCCGGCACCGGAAGATCCGGCACCGGGTGTGCATCAGATGCGTTTCTTGGGGCGGAAGCGTGCCACGCGCGCAGCTGCCGACTGGATATGGGTGCGAACGCCCTGCTGCTGCTTGTACCAGACCGGCGTGGCACCGCGCTTGACGCGCCAGTTCTTGCGCGGATGGCGGTACGACGAGGCCGGACGCGGCGTGTAGCCAGTGTGGCCACCTTCGGCCGTGGCATAGCTGTCGTCAGACTGGAACACCGAGCCGGCACCGGAACTGGAGCTGCTGTCAGCAGCGCTGCCCGTCGTGCTGCTGGTACTGTCGCTGTCGTAACTGCCTTCCAGGTCGGTCTGCACGCTGCGGCCGGTTTCGTGGATCTCGCGCTCGACATCGCGCGCGGCACCCTCGACCGCTTCCTTCATCTTGCGCAGCTCGTCCAGCTCCATGCTGCGCGTGACCTCGGCCTTGACGTCGCTCACATAGCGCTGCGCCTTGCCAACCAGCGCACCCACGGTGCGCGCCACGCGCGGCAGCTTTTCCGGCCCGATGACGACGAGCGCCACCACGCCGATCAGCGCCAGCTTGGAAATACCGAGATCAATCACGCTCGCCTGCTCCTGTCACCGTCAGACAGCGCATCAGGACTTGTTCTTGGCTTCGACGTCAATGGTGTTGGCCTGGTCAGCCGCCTTGCTGGCCGTGACCTGCTGCTGGGCAGCGGCATCGGCCGGCGTTTCGCCTTCCTTCATGCCGTCCTTGAAACCCTTCACGGCGCCGCCCAGGTCGGTGCCGATGTTCTTCAGCTTCTTGGTACCGAATACCAGGACCACGATCAGCAGCACGATCAGCCAGTGCCAGATGGACAGAGAACCCATGTTGAACTCCTTGATGTATGTTCAGTTCAGAAAAATGATTGTAATGTGCGGTGCAGCAAGGCGGAATGCCCTGACTCAGCCTTTTTTCCACGGACGCGGTCCGCCGATCACGTGGACGTGCAAGTGGTGCACTTCCTGACCGCCCTGCTCGCCGGTGTTGATGACCACGCGGAAGCCGCCTTCGGGATAGGGCTCGCAGCCCTGCTCCATGGCCAGCTTCGGTGCCAGCGTCATGATCTTGCCCATCAGGGCCGCATCGGCCTCGGTCAGCGCCGCCATCGAGCTGATATGGCGCTTGGGAATGATCAGGAAATGCACGGGTGCCCACGGGTTGATGTCATGGAAGGCGAAGATGTCTTCGTCCTCGTACACCTTGTTCGAGGGAATCTGTCCTGCGGCAATCTTGCAGAAAATGCAGTCGGCTTGCATGCTCACGTCCGGGTGGTTTGACAAACAATCCGTGGATTATCACCCGGAACCGTGACACATAGCTGACATTGCTGCGTCATGCACCTACCGGACGGTTGTCATTCATGCGCACCATGCCGCGCACGATGCGGTACAGGAACCAGATCGAGACAATGCCCCAGGCCAGGTAGCCGGGCACGATCAGCAGCAGGAACAGCGGGCTGGTCACCACATACCAGAAGGTGGCCCAGAGCACGGAGCGGATGCGCCAGCTGAAATGGCTTTCCTGCCAGGTACCCTTGGCGTCATCGCGCTTGACCAGGTCAATCACGAAGGCCAGGATCAGCACCGCCACCCCCACCTGCAGGCCCGGAATGACGGCGGCCAGCGCCACCGCCAAGTGCAGCAGATAGCTGACCCAGCCCACGGCCTTGAGGTTGCGGGCGCGGGTTTCCAGGTCGTATCCCTGCGGGAAGGCTGGCGGCTGCACTTGCGCCTGGGGCCGGGTTTCGCGGGCTTTTACGTCAAGCACGTCGTTCATGGCAACTCCTTGTCGAGAACGGTGGGTGGCGCGGAGTCAGTCGGCCGGACGGCTCGCCTTCTCTGCAATGCCACTGATCCCTTCGCGGCGCGCAAGTTCCGCCGTAATGTCTTCCGGACGCAGGCCGTAGTGCGTGAGCGCGATCATGCTGTGGAACCAGAGATCGGCGATTTCATACACCAGTTTGGCCTTGTCGGCACCGGCATCCACATCCTTGGCTGCCATCACGGTTTCGGTGGCTTCCTCGCCAATTTTCTTGAGGAAGGCGTCCGGGCCCTTGTGCAGCAGTTTCGCCACATAACTGGTCTCGGGATTGCCACCGCGTGCCGGCAGGCGCGATTCCAGCGTGTCGGCGACACGGGCGAGGATGTCTTGCGTGGTGAAGGTCATGGCCATTACTTGTAGATGCTTTCAGGGTCTTTCAAGACCGGATCGATGGCTTGCCAGTGGCCGTTTTGCAAGCTTTGGTAAAAGCAGCTGTGGCGGCCGGTGTGGCAGGCAATGCCGGGCTCGTGGCCGAGCTGCGTGATCTTGAGCAGCACCACGTCGTTGTCGCAGTCGAGGCGGATATCGTGCACGGTCTGCACATGGCCGCTTTCCTCGCCCTTGAACCAGAGCTTGTTGCGCGAACGACTGAAGTAGACGGCGCGACCAAGCTCGGCAGTCTTCTGCAGCGCTTCACGGTTCATCCAGGCGAACATCATCACGTCGCCGGTAGCGGCTTCCTGGGCAATCACCGGCACCAGGCCGTTGGCATCCCAACGCACGGCATCGAGCCAGTCTGGCGTCATCGTCATGGCGTCTCCTTACAGGCGCACCGGAATGCCGCGCGCCGCCATGTGCTGTTTGGCCTGCAGCACGGTGTATTCGCCATAGTGGAAGATGCTGGCGGCCAGTACGGCATCGGCACCGCCCTGCTGCACGCCATCGGCCAGGTGATCCAGGTTGCCAACACCACCGGAAGCGATTACCGGTACCGAAATCGCATCGCTGACGGCACGCGTGAGTTCCAGGTCAAAACCGCTCTTGGTGCCATCCTTGTCCATGCTGGTGAGCAGGATTTCGCCGGCACCATAGTCGGCCATCTGGCGCGCCCAGGCCACGGCATCGAGGCCGGTGTTCTGGCGGCCGCCGTGGCTATAAACGTCCCAGCCCTCTCCGCGTGCGGCAATATCTTCGGGCAGCACGCGGCGCTTGGCGTCGATTGCCACCACAATGCACTGCGAGCCGTAGCGGCCGGCAGCCTCGCGGATGACCTCGGGATTGGCAATGGCCGCCGAGTTGAAACTGGTCTTGTCGGCGCCAGCGTTGAGCAGGCGACGTACATCATCGACCGTGCGCACGCCACCGCCTACCGTCAGTGGGATAAAGACCTGGCTGGCCACCGCCTCGATGATGTGCAGGATCATGTCGCGCCCATCGCTGGTGGCGGTAATGTCCAGGAAAGTGAGTTCGTCGGCGCCCTGCTCGTTATAGCGGGCGGCGATTTCGACCGGGTCACCGGCATCGCGCAGTTCGACAAAATTGACGCCCTTGACCACGCGGCCACCGGTAACGTCGAGACAGGGGATGATTCGTTTGGCTAGCATGATGCGGATTGTAACGGCTGCCTTGGCAGCAGCCCCTGTTCCGGCGTCGGATAACGCAGCACCAGCCCCAGTTCCTGTTTCAGGCGGCGGTTGTCCAACTGGCGCGATTCCTGCATGAAACTCAGCAGCATCGGCGACAGCTGTTCGCGCGCCGCAGCCAGGCTGATGCGTGGCGGACGAGGCAAGCCATACAGATCAGCCGCCAGATCAAAATAGTCCCCCATTTTCAGGCGCGCATCGTCGTTCACGTGCACGATGCGCTGTGGCCGGCCACGCCATAACGCCAACCAGCAGGCACGCGCCAGGTCATCGGCATGGATGTGGTTGCTGTAGCTGTCATCCTGCGGCTGCAAGGCCGGTGTGCCACGCAACAGGCGTTCACGCGGCGTGCCTTGTGGCCGGTCTGGCGCGTAGATGCCCGGTATGCGCAGGATGCTGATGGCAGGCTGGCCCAGGCCTTGCCGGCCCCAGCGGCGCAGGGTCTGTTCGGCATGCACGCGGCGGCGCGCGCGATCGGTGGCGGGGGCCACGATATCGGTTTCACGCAGCAAAGCACCGTGGCGGTTGCCATAGACACCGCTGGTGCTGCCATAGGCCAGTTGCAAGGGTTGTCGGCCACGCCGCAAGGCCTGCACCAGGGTGCGTGTGCGCAGGTCCAATGCGCCACCATCGGCACCAGGTGGCGCCAGATGCAGCACGCGATGCGCCCAGCCAGCCAGCCGGCGCAGGCTGTGCGGCTGGTCCAGGTTGCCGGACAGCACCGCCAGCCCCTGTGTGCGCAGCGCAGCCAGCCGCTGCGGCTGGCTGCTCAATGCCAGCAGCTGCACGCCGCGGCGTGGCACGGCTTGCCGCACCACGCGCGCACCGACATCGCCACAGCCGACTATCAGCAGACGCTGGCGGCGGAAACGGGCCGGCCATGCGCGCGGGCGTCGGGTCTCGGGATCAACGGTGCGGGGACGGAACAAGGACATGGAACAGCATCATGACAGGCTCAGGCAGCCCCGAATGTAGCAGCGACTGACCCTGCACCCATCAGGGAGCCCCAAGATACAGGACAATAAAGCATGATGGCTCCCGAGTGGAGCCGCCCTTTTCCATCCGATTTTTGCAGGAGAACACCCCCCATGGGATACCAGGTCCATATCCAGCCCAGCGGCCGCCAGTTTGAGGTTCTGGACGGCGAAACCGTGCTCGAAGCCGGCATCCGTCTGACCATCGGCCTGCCCTATGGCTGCAAGGATGGTGCCTGTGGCTCCTGCAAGTGCAAGAAGATCAGCGGCGAGGTCACGCACCACCCCTATCAGGAAAAAGCCCTGTCCGAGGCCGAACTGGCAGCCGGCATGGTGCTGGCCTGCCGTGCCGTACCGCAGTCCGACCTGGTGCTGGAATCGCGCCAGGTGACGGCAGCCGGCGCTTTCCCGGTGCGCAAGATGCCGGCGCGCGTGATGGGCCTGGCGCGCCTGGCCGATGACGTGATGCAGATCACCCTGCAGTTGCCGACCAATGCACCGCTGCAATACCACGCCGGCCAGTACATCGATTTCCTGCTGGCCGATGGCCAGCGCCGCAGCTATTCCATGGCCACCGCCCCGCAGGACATCGATCCGGCGCAGCCGCGTGTCGATCTGCATGTGCGCCACATGCCCGGCGGCAAGTTCACCGACCATGTGTTCGACGGCATGAAGGAAAAGGAAATCCTGCGCATCGAAGGTCCGTTCGGCAGCTTCCACCTGCGCGAAGAAGACGGCCAGGGCCCGCTGATCTTTCTGGCCTCCGGCACCGGCTTTGCCCCGATCAAGGCCATGCTGGAACACATGGCACACACCGGCAGCCAGCGCCATGCAGTGCTCTACTGGGGCGCGCGCCGCCCGGCCGACGTCTACATGCACGACTGGATCACGGACTATTGCGCGCGCCATCCGCAGGTACGCTATGTGCCGGTGATTTCCGATGCCCTGCCGGAAGACGGCTGGACCGGCCTGAGTGGCCTGGCGCTGAACGTGATGCTGCAGGAGAACCCGGACATGCGCGATGCCCAGCTCTATGCCTGTGGCGCTCCCGCCATGGTGGATGCCGCCAAGGAACGCGCCATTGCCAGCCACCAGCTGGATCCGGACAACTTCTTTGCCGATGCCTTTACCTCGCTAAAGGACAAGGCGGATCCGCAAGCCTGAGTAATAGCGGCTGGTTCAGTAGCAGAGCTCGACCAGCCGCAAGCGGTTACCGTCAGGATCCAGCACGCGCAGGATGCGCAAGCCACTGATTCTGCCCTCGTACAGCACCGGTCCCTGGAAGTTGACCCAGCCTTCGCGCTGCAGGCGGGTAGAAATCGCGGACACCGGCTGGGACGCCAGGAAGTAGAACTCCTGCATCACAGGGTTCATGTGCGCATCAACGCTATTTTCGGCAAGCTGTCGCTGGACTTCGACCAGCTGGATGCTGCCCGGGCTCAATCGGAATACATAGCCAGCATACGCCTGTGCCATGCAGGCATCGAGCTCCAGGTTCGGAACATGCTGCAGCTTGAGCACTCGGGTATAAAAATCCAGGCACTCAAATGGCCTGGTACTGGTAATCAGGGGATCCGGCATATCTGAAATTGTTGCCGGAAGCAATGATCATTACGCCATCACACATGTTTCATGCGGAAATAAACATCCAAAAAACGTGAAATAGTCCCGCAAGCCAGTTTACTCGCCCAGATAGGCTGCACGCACGCGCGGATCCTCCAGCATGCTGCCTGCCTCGCCCTGCATGGTCATCACGCCCGACTCCATCACGTAGCCGCGATCGGCAATCGACAGCGCACGGCTGGCGTTCTGTTCCACCAGCAACAGCGTCATGCCGCGCTGGTGCACGTCCTGCACCACCTCGAAGATCTTGTCCACCATGATCGGTGACAAGCCCATGGATGGCTCATCCAGCAGCAACAGGCGCGGACGTGCCATCAGGCCACGCGCCATCGCCAGCATCTGCTGCTCGCCGCCGGACATGGTGCCGGCCAATTGGGCACGGCGTTCCTTCAGCCGCGGGAACAACTCCAGCATGCGCTCCATATCCTGTGCCACGGCGGCCTTGTCCTTGCGCAGGAAGGCGCCCATCTGCAGGTTCTCGATGATGCTCATGCGCGTGAAGATGCCGCGTCCTTCCGGAATCATCACCAGCCCTGCCCGGGCAATATCCCAGGCGCCCTTGCCGCGGATGCTCTTGCCCAGGAACTGGATATCGCCGTTGCGCACCGGCTGCAGCCCGGTGATCGCCTTCATGGTGGTGGTCTTGCCGGCACCGTTGGAGCCGATCAGCGAGACCAGTTCGCCCTCGCGCACTTCCAGGTCGATGCCCTTGACCGCATTGATGCCGCCGTAGGCCACTTCCAGTCCACTGATTTTCAACAGGGTTTTGCTCATGCTGTGTTCTGCCTCAATGCTGCCCGGTGCCCAGATAGGCCTCGATCACCTTCTCGTCCTTCTGCACCTGCGCCGGCGTGCCTTCGGCGATCACCTTGCCATAGTCCAGCACCGTCACGCGGTCGCACAAGCCCATGACCAGCTTCACGTCGTGCTCGATCAGCAGAATGGTGCGGTTGTCCTTGCGGATGCGGTCGATCAGCTCGCGCAGCTGCACTTTTTCGGTGGCGTTCATGCCGGCTGCCGGCTCGTCGAGCGCAATCAGCTGCGGCTCGGTCGCCAGCGCGCGGGCAATCTCCAGCCGGCGCTGATCGCCATAACTCAGCGTACGCGCACGGAAATCCGCATATTGGCCAATGCCGACATAGTCCAGCAGTTCCTGTGCACGCTCGCGGATGGCGGCTTCCTCGGCACGGAAGGCGCGTGTCTGGAAGATGGCACCCAGCACGCCGGAATGGGTACGCACATGGCGCCCCACCATCACGTTTTCCAGCGCCGTCATCTCGGCAAACAGGCGGATGTTCTGGAAGGTCCGAGCGATGCCAGCCTGGGCCACCTTGTGTACCGCCGTCGGCTCGTAGGCCTTGCCGGCCAGTTCAAAGCTGCCACTATCCGGCGTATACAGGCCGGTGATGACGTTGAAAAAGGTCGTCTTGCCGGCGCCGTTGGGACCGATCAGGCCGTAGACCTGGCCCTGCTCGATATGCAGCTTGACCTCGCTCAGCGCCTGCAGGCCGCCAAAGCGCTTGGACACATTGCGGACTTCGAGAATCGTCGTGCTCATGCTGTTTCCGCCTCAGGGGTTGACGCTGTCCTGGCGGACCGTAGTAGTGCCGGGAACGGCATCGGCGGGCGAGTCGACGCCAGGCGGGTTCTGCTGGGCCGTCACCGGCTGGGCCTTGCTGGCACCCACCTTGCGGCTGGCCGACTTGCCATGCTCGGGCGAAGGCCACAGACCGCGCGGACGCAGCAGCATCACCGAGATCATGGCCAGTGCAATCAGCAGCTGGCGCAGGATCGCCGGATCCAGGCGACCATCGGTCATGGCCTGCAACGGGTGCGCCACATAGCGCAGCACCTCGGGCAGTGCCGACAGCAACACTGCGCCCAGGATCACGCCCGGCAGGTGGCCCAGGCCACCGAGCACCACCATGGCGACGATCATGATCGACTCCATCAGGCTGAAGGATTCGGGCGAGACAAAGCCCTGGAAGCTGGCAAACATGGCACCGGAAATGCCACCAAAAGTGGCCCCCATGCCGAAGGCCAGCAGCTTGAGGTTGCGCGTGTTCAGGCCCATCGCCTGCGCCGCCGTCTGGTCTTCGCGGATCGCCATCCAGGCGCGGCCGATACGCGAGTCCTGCAGGCGGTAGCAGACCACCACCGTCAGCACCACCAGCACCAGGAACAGGTAGTAGTACAGGCTGACCGAAGCCACGGTAAAACCGCCGATATCGAGCGAACGCGACAGCGAATGGCCGGCCACGGTGACCGGATCGATCTGGCCGATGCCCTTGGGCCCGTTGGTGATATTGACCGGCGCATCCAGGTTGTTCATGAAGATACGGATGATCTCGCCAAAGCCCAGCGTAACGATGGCCAGGTAATCACCGCGCAGCTTGAGCAGCGGGTAGCCCAACAGCACACCGACAATGCCGGCCAGCGCCGCCGCCAGCGGAATCACCGCCCAGAGCGGCAAGTGCATGCCGTTGGGAAACACCGCCACCAGCTGTGGAAAGGTGCCGAGCAGATGCGGCGAAGCCAGTAGCGCGAACAGGTAGGCACCCACGGCATAAAACGCCACATAGCCCAGATCCAGCAAGCCGGCGTAGCCGACCACGATATTCAGGCCCAGCGCCAGCATGATGTACAGCAGCGCCAGGTCGGCGATGCGCACCCAGGCGTTGCCGAACTGCTGCAGCACCAGCGGCAGTACCAGCAGGCCAATCGCCGCCAGCAGGAAGACAAACAGTTTGCTCTTGCTCGATGTCATGCGGTTCTCCCGGTCAGGCGCGGTCGGCCACGCGTTCGCCCAGCAGGCCGGACGGGCGCAGGATCAGGATCAGCACCAGCACCAGGAAGCCCAGGATGTCGGTGTAATGGCTGCCCAGCACGCCGCCGGTCAGCACACCCAGGTAGCCGGAGCCGATCGATTCGATCAGGCCCAGCAACAGGCCGCCAACCACGGCTCCGCCGAGGTTGCCAATGCCGCCCAGCACCGCGGCGGTAAACGCCTTCAGGCCCGGCAGAAAGCCCATGGTGTGCTGCACTGTGCCGTAGTTGGCGGCAAACATGACGCCGGCCACGGCGGCCAGCACGGCGCCGATGATGAAGGTGGCAGAAATCACGGTATCGGGCTTGACCCCCATCAGCGAGGCCACGCTCGGATTTTCGGCGGTGGCACGCATGGCACGGCCCAGGCTGGTGCGGTGTACCACGTAGAGCAGCACCGACAGGCAGATGGCGGTCACGCCCAGCACCATCACCTGGGTCACGGTGATGACAGCTCCGGCGACCTGGAACGGCTCGGCCGCCAGCAGCGTCGGGTAGGACTTGTAGTTGGGCTTCCAGATGATCATGGCCAGCGTCTGCAGCAGGATGCTCATGCCAATGGCGGTGATCAGCGGTGCCAGCCGCGGGCTGTTGCGCAGCGGCCGGTAGGCAATTTTCTCGATGCTGAAGTTGAGCACGGCAGCCACCACGCAGGCCACCAGCATGGCAATCAGCAGCACCATCCAGCCTGGCAGGCCCGGCATGCTTTCCTGGATCAGACCGACAATCGTCCAGCTGGTGAGCGCGCCAATCATCAGCACTTCGCCGTGCGCAAAGTTGATCAGGTTGATGATGCCGTACACCATGGTGTAGCCAAGGGCGACCAGCGCGTACATGCTCCCCAGGACCAGACCATTGATGATCTGTTGCAACAAGATTTCCATCGTCTGGGTTCTCCCCTGATCTGACCGGCAACGGTGTGCGCTACCTCTATAACCGGTGCGTGTGACACCTGTCGCGGTACCGCCAGCCCTGTTGCAAATCCTTACCCAGCGAGCAGCGGCAAACGATTGTAGCAAGCACGATCGTACGCTCCCGACTGTTTTGCGTGGGGGATTCCCTGATCTGTCATCCCTGAAATCAGGGCTTGCCGGCCTCTTCGTCCCAGCGTTTCAGCTGCGCCAGCTTCTCGCCAATGCGCAGTTCCAGCCCGCGCGGCACCGGCTGGTACCAGCCGGGATCGGCCATGTCATCAGGCAGATAGTGCTCGCCGGCGGCATAGGCATGCGGTTCGTCATGCGCATAGCGGTAGGCACGACCATGGCCCAGTTCTTTCATGAGTTTGGTGGGCGCATTGCGCAGATGCACCGGCACCTCGCGGCTCTTGTCCTGCTTGACGAAGGCGCGCGCCTGGTTATAGGCCTTGTAGCCGGCATTGCTCTTGGCGGCTATCGCCAGATAAATCACCGCCTGCGCCAGCGCTAGCTCCCCTTCCGGGCTGCCGAGGCGTTCGTAGGTCAGCGCGGCGTCGTTGGCGATCTGCATGGCGCGCGGATCGGCCAGGCCGATGTCTTCCCAGGCCATGCGGATGATGCGGCGCGACAGGTAGCGCGGATCGGCGCCGCCATCCAGCATGCGCGTCAGCCAGTAGAGTGCGGCATCGGGACTGGAACCTCGCACCGACTTGTGCAGCGCCGAAATCTGGTCGTAGAAGTTGTCGCCGCCCTTGTCAAAGCGGCGCGCATTCAGCGTCAGCGCGTTTTCGATAAAGGCGGCCTCGATCTGCTGCACGCCAGTGGTGTGCGCAGCCGTCTGGCACTGCTCCAGCAGGTTCAGGAAGCGGCGCGCATCACCATCGGCATAGCCGATCAGGGTATCCACCGCCAGTTCGTCAAACTGCAGCTCACCCAGCGCCATGGCCTGCGCGCGCTGCAGCAGCTGGCGCAGCTCCTCATCGGTGAGCGACTTGAGCACATAGACCTGCGCCCGTGACAGCAGTGCCGAGTTGACCTCAAATGAGGGGTTTTCTGTGGTGGCACCGATAAAGGTAACCAGGCCGCTTTCGGCATAGGGCAGCAAGGCGTCCTGCTGCGACTTGTTGAAGCGGTGGATCTCGTCCACGAACAGGATGGTGTGGCGGCCCTGCGCCAGATTCTGCTCGGCCTGCTCCATGGCGGCACGGATGTCCTTGACGCCAGAAAACACCGCCGACAGCGCGATAAAGGCGCAGTCAAACGCCGTCGCCGTCAGGCGCGCCAGCGTGGTCTTGCCCACGCCGGGCGGGCCCCAGAAGATCATCGAGTGCGGCTTGCCCGACAGGAAGGCCAGCCGCAGCGGCTTGCCTTCACCCAGCAAATGGGTCTGGCCGATCACCTCGTCCAGCGTTTTCGGCCGCAGCGCCTCGGCCAGCGGCGGGATCGGATCCTGCGAGAACAGGTCAGCCATGGGCATCCTCCTGCACAAGAGACAGCAACAGCACAGCCCTGTGCGCCGGCAGGCAGACAGGGCTGTGGGATTCGGGATTGCAGGCCATCAGACGCATCATCATGCCTGCATGTTACCCGTATTGCCTGCCACTACGGGCAGGATCATGCCGTGCTTACTGCTTCAGCACGTCGGCACCAGCCGGCGGCTTGAAGTTGAAGCTGACATTGGCCGGCAGCTTGCTGCCAAAGTTCTGAAACTGGATATCGGAACGCTGGCCGAAGTTGTCCAGGATCACCAGCGAACGCAGGTCCTTGCCCTGGAAACCGATCATCACGTTCTTGATCTGGCCGTCCTGGGCCTTGGGCGTGGCGCGCACCCACTCCAGGCCACCCTGCCCGGTCGCATTTTCCAGCTTGTAATGCGTCTGCAGCGACTTCAGGCTGGTCGCCGAGGCCACCAGGGCGGCCGGCGTGGCGTCCAGCACCTGGGCCTGGCTGCGCTGCGTCACCTGGTTCAGGCCGGCGTCGTACATCCACAGCGTCTTGCCATCAGCGACGATGGTCTGCTTGAACGGCTTGGTGTAATCGAAACGGAACTGGCCCGGTCGCTTGAAGCTGAAGGTGCCGGAGCTCTGGCGTGCCGTGCCTTTCTTGTTCACATTGGTCACGGTCTGGGTAAAAGTGGCCTGACCGGACTTGCTGTTCTTGATGTAGCTGTCGAGCGTGGACAGGCCATCCGCATGGGCGGCGCCACTCCAGCCAGCCAGACCCACGGCCAGGACGGATGCAGCTCCCAGCAGCGAACGGCGACGGGAAGCGGCAGCGGGCTGCACGGATTTGGCGGTTTCTTGCTTGAACATCAGCGATTTCTCCTTCGTAGGCTGACCTGCCACACGGCCCCATGCCGTGCATCTGCAGACGGGCTGCTTCAGGTCTTGCTGTCAGTTTAGAGGGGGAAACGGGCAGGAGTTCAGGTGCAAGCGTTGCAAAAGTCCTGCCATGGCAGAAAATGTAACAGCTAACGGCGCAAGTCCCTGCCGGTCTTGCCACCGCACAGGGACTTGTTACAAAACAAGGACAGAAAGCTGACGTTTATTCGTCGCGATTCGGCACCAGGATGTCGCGCTGGCCGCTGCTGGACAGGCTGCTGACCAGGCCAGCACGCTCCATATCCTCCAGCAGGCGGGCAGCGCGGTTGTAGCCGATGCGCAGTTCACGCTGCACCAGCGAGATGCTGGCCTTGCGCTTCTTCAGCACCACTTCGACGGCCTGGTCGTACATCGGATCCTGCTCGCCACCACCCTGGCCATCGGCACCGCCCTCCTCGCCATCGACGGTACCGCCTTCCAGCACGCCCTCGATGTAGTTGGGCTCGCCGTGCTCCTTCAGGAAGGTCACGACGCGGTGCACTTCGTCATCGCTGACAAAGGCGCCGTGCACGCGCGTCGGCATGCCTTGGCCCGACGGCAGGTAAAGCATGTCACCCATGCCCAGCAGGCTTTCGGCACCCATCTGGTCCAAAATGGTGCGGCTGTCGATCTTGCTCGATACCTGGAAGGCGATACGCGTCGGGATGTTGGCCTTGATCAGGCCGGTGATCACGTCCACGCTCGGGCGCTGCGTCGCCAGGATCAGGTGGATGCCGGCAGCACGCGCCTTCTGCGCCAGACGCGCAATCAACTCCTCGATCTTCTTGCCGACCACCATCATCAGGTCGGCCAGCTCGTCGATCACCACCACCAGATACGGCAGGCGCTCCAGCGGCTCAGGCGAATCGGGCGTCAGGCTGAACGGGTTCGGGATCAGCTCCTCACGGGCCTTGGCCTCCTCGATCTTGGCGTTGTAGCCCGCCAGGTTGCGCACGCCCATCTTGCTCATCAGCTTGTAGCGACGCTCCATCTCGCCGACGCACCAGTTCAGGCCGTGGGCGGCCTGGCGCATGTCAGTCACGACCGGCGCAATCAGGTGCGGAATGTCTTCGTAGACCGACATTTCCAGCATCTTGGGGTCGATCATCAGCAGGCGCACTTGCTCGGGCGATGCCTTGTAGAGCAGGCTCAGGATCATGGCGTTGATGCCGACCGACTTGCCGGAGCCGGTGGTACCGGCCACCATCACGTGCGGCATCTTGGCCAGGTCAGCCACGATCGGCGTACCGACGATGTCCTTGCCCAGGCCGACCGTCAGCAGCGACTTGCCGTCGTGGTAGGCGTTGGAGCCCAGCACCTCGCTCAGATGGATAGTCTGGCGACGCGCATTCGGCAACTCCAGCGCCATCAGGTTCTTGCCCGGAATGTTCTCGACCACGCGGATCGACACCAGACTCAGCGAACGCGCCAGGTCCTTGGCCAGGTTGACGATCTGCGAGCCCTTGACGCCGGTCGCCGGCTCCATCTCGTAGCGCGTGACCACCGGGCCCGGCTTGGCCGCCACCACGCGCACCTCCACGCCAAAGTCCTTGAGTTTCTTTTCGATCAGGCGGCTGGTCATTTCCAGCGTCTCGTGCGGGATCGCTTCACGGTTGGCCGGCGCTTCGTCCAGCAGGCTGATCTGTGGCAGCGTGCTGTCAGGCAGTTCGGTAAACAGCGGCTTCTGGCGCTCCTTGGCAACACGCACACTGGGCTCGGCCGCCAGCGGTCGTACCGGCATGTCGACGGCCACCGGAATCGGATGGTTCTCGCGCACCTGTTCCAGCTCCTGCTCGACCTCGACTTCGCGCTGGCGGGCGGCTTCCTGGCCGGCTGCCACATCTGCCGCCACTTCACGACGGGTACGCGCGGCATCGATGCGCTGCTCGATCCAGGCACCGATCTGCTGCGACACCTGGCCCCAGGAGAAGCGGAACACCCAGGCAAACGCCGCTACCAGCAGCACGATGCCCAGCACGCCGGAACCCAGCCCGCCCAGGAAAGACTGCATCAGCGGGCCGACAAAGCTGCCCAGCATGCCGCCAGCGCCCCCCGGCAGCGAGGCTGCACCGGCATACAGGCGGCTCCATTCCAGGCCAGCGGCCGACGCCAACAACACCAGCAGGGCCAGCCACCAGACCAGGCGCTGGTCAAACCAGCCCAGCCAGCGCTGACGCCAGCCGATGTTGTCTGCCTGCGCTACGCCTGCCACCTCGGGCAGCATCTGGCCGCGGATCCAGCTGCGGAACAGGCGCACCCAGCCGGCAAACAGCGCCAGGAACAGCAGCCAGACCGAGCGGCCCAGCAGGAAATAGCTGATGTCGGCGACCCAGGCGCCGGCATGGCCAAGCCAGTTGCGCGGCTCGGAATAGACGCCGGTGGTGCTCCAGGCAGGGTCAGCGGTATCGTGGCTGACCAGGGCGGCCAGCCAGAATACCAGCAGCAGCAGGCCGACAAACAGCACGGTCTCCTGGCTGAAACGCCGGAAAAAGGCGGGGACCAGCGGCTTGTCGTCTACGGGGGCGGGTTCAGTCTGGGTATTGCGAATCAGGTATGCCATTCAACTTCCTTGGCAGCCGTCTTCAGTCTGCCTGCTGGCTGCGCGGGGTCAGCACGAAGCTGCCATCCGGACGCTCAACCAGCGTGCCATCTTCCTCAAAGTGTTTCATCACGCGGCTGACCATCTCGCGCGAGGCGCCAACCATCTTGGCCACGTCCTGGCGCGATACCTTCTGGCGCAACACCATGCTGCCGTCGGCATCGGTTTCCGTCATGTCGATCAGTACCGTCTGCACGCGGCCATAGACATCCATCAGCGCCAGCGACTCGATCTGCTTGTCGGCCTTGCGCAGGCGGCGCACCAGGCCCCGCATGACCGCCTCGGCCATGCTGGAGTTCTCGCGCAGGCTGTTGAGGAAGGCGTCGCGATCCAGCGTGAGCACGTCGGTCTGCACCTCGGCACGTACCGTGGCGGAATGCGGCTCGCCGTCGATCAGGCTCATTTCGCCGATGCAGTCACCCACCTCCAGCGTGGCCATGATGACCTCGCGCCCACGGTGATCCTGCAGCAGGACGCGCGCCCGGCCGGACAGGATCATGTAGAGGGTGCCGGAGATACGGCCCTCTTCCACAATGTTTTCACCGCGCTTGAAGCGCTTTTTTCCGATGTTGGCGTACAGCACGCTGGTTTGTGTCGTAGTCAAGTCACTGAACAGGGGAACCCTGCGGATCAGATCCAGATTGGAAACAATGGTCATCTCGTCCTTTCCCTGGCTAGCCGGTCATGCCGGTAGCTGCCATTTTGCCCTAATAGCATGACATAAATCATGGATACTGCAGGGGAATTGTCCATTACTGACCGATCGTGCACGATGCTTCACACGAAATGCTCTGTTTTGTACATATCCGCTTGCCCTCTGCCCTATCGGCAAACGGCTACACTGCAGTGCATTGACCCCTGCCAACAAGAAAGGATACACGCCATGACGACTCCGACGCACGCCAAAGTCCTGATCCTGGGCTCCGGCCCAGCCGGCTATTCTGCCGCGATCTACGCTGCGCGCGCCAACCTGCAACCGCTGCTGATCACCGGCATGGCCCAGGGCGGCCAACTGATGACCACCACCGATGTGGACAACTGGCCGGCAGACGTGCATGGCGTACAAGGCCCGGAACTGATGCAGCGCTTCCTGGAGCACGCACAGCGCTTCAACGCCACCATCCAGTTCGACCATATCCACACGGTGGAACTGGGCCAGCGCCCGTTCACCCTGACTGGCGACAGCGGCAGCTACACCTGCGACACGCTGATCATTGCCACGGGTGCCTCGGCGCGCTACATCGGTCTGCCGTCCGAAGAAGCCTTCATGGGCCGCGGCGTCAGCGCCTGCGCTACCTGTGACGGTTTCTTCTACCGCGACCAGGATGTCTGCGTGGTGGGCGGCGGCAACACCGCCGTGGAAGAAGCGTTGTATCTGAGCAACATTGCCCGCAAGGTCACGCTGATCCATCGCCGGGACAGCTTCCGTGCCGAAGCGATCCTGGTCGACAAGCTGATGGACAAGGTGCAAGCCGGCAAGATCGAGCTGAAGCTGTTTGCCACGCTCGAGGAAGTGCTGGGCGATGCCAGCGGCGTGACCGGCGTGCGCATCCGCAGCACCAAGGACGAGAGCACCGAGGAGATACCCGTGCATGGCTGCTTCATCGCCATTGGCCATTCACCCAATACCGACATCTTCAAGGACAAGCTGGCCATGCAGGATGGCTACCTGATCACCCAGGGCGGCCAGCAGGGCTTTGCCACGCAAACCAGCGTGCCAGGCGTGTTCGCGGCCGGCGACGTGCAGGACCATATCTACCGCCAGGCCATCACCAGCGCCGGTACCGGCTGCATGGCGGCGCTGGACGCCCAGCGCTTCCTGGAGCAGCACCAGGGCTGATCCGGATCTGTGGCAAGAACCGCGCAGGGCAGCTTCGGCTGCCCTGTTGCATGGTGCAAGTCCTTCACGAAAAACAGTTTTTGTTCTATAATCCGAGGTTTTGCGAAACAGCCGATTGGCTAGTTTCTCAAATAAACCGCCTGCAAGCAGGCATACAGGGGTTTTCTAGGCCTTTGCATGCCGCAGGCGAGGTGCAGGATCGGCCAGCGTTGTCGGCCCTGTTATTGCAACAACCACAGTCAAAGGAGTGCTTCAATGGCACGCAAATGTGAAGTCACGGGCAAGGGCCCGCAAGTGGGCAACCATGTTTCCCACGCCAACAACAAGACCAAGCGTCGTTTCCTGCCCAACCTGCAGTCTCGCCGTTTCTGGGTAGAGAGCGAAAACCGCTGGGTGCGCCTGCGCGTGACCAACGCCGCCCTGCGCCTGATCGACAAGAATGGCATCGACTCCGTGCTCGCCGACATGCGTGCCCGTGGCCAGGCCTGATCCACAACACTGACTGAAAGGACATCATCATGGCAAGCAAAGGCGGACGCGAAAAGATCAAGCTGGAATCCACTGCGGGTACCGGCCACTTCTACACCACGACCAAGAACAAGAAGACCATGCCCGAGAAAATGACGATCATGAAATTTGATCCGAAGGCTCGCAAGCACGTCGAATACAAGGAAATCAAGCTGCGTTAATCCGGCTTTTTCCCTGTACCCAAGAAGCCCGCTCCAGCGGGCTTTTTTGCGTCTGTACGCCAGCCCTGGGGCCAAAAAACGGCACCCGCAGGTGCCGTGAGAGCTGCTGTTGCAGACTCAGGCCTTCTGCCAGACAGCAGCAAAGAAGCCGTCCATGTCGTGCAGGTCCGGCCACAGGCGCAGATAGCGCCCAGCTTCGGTCTCGCCCTGCTCCGGACTGCCCAGCAGCTCGGCCTGCTCGACCTTGCGCTGCGCCAGCAGCTCCACCACATTCAGCGGCTTGAACCCAGGATTGGCCTGACTGAAGGCTTCGGCGATCTGGTCGTTCTCCTGTGGCAGCACGCTGCAGGTGGCATAGACCAGACGGCCGCCGGACTTGACCAGGCGCGCGGCGCTGGCCAGGATGGCAGTCTGTTTCGCGACCAGTTCCTGCACCGTCTGCTCGGACTGGCGCCATTTCAGGTCCGGGCTGCGGCGCAGCGTGCCCAGGCCGGAGCATGGGGCATCAACCAGCACGCGATCGATCTTGCCGCTGAGGCGCTTGATGCGCTCGTCGCGTTCGTGCGCGATGGCGGCCGGATGCACGTTGCTCAGGCCGCTGCGTGCCAGACGCGGCTTGAGCTTTTCCAGCCGGTGTGCCGACACGTCAAATGCGTACAGGCGGCCAGTGTTGCGCATTTCTGCACCCAGTGCCAGTGTCTTGCCGCCGGCACCGGCACAGAAGTCCACCACCATCTCGCCACGGCGTGCATCCAGCAGCAGTGCCAGCAACTGCGAGCCCTCATCCTGCACCTCGAAAGCGCCCTCCTTGAACAACTCCAGTCGTGTCAGCGCCGGGCGTTCGCGCAGGCGTATGCCCCAGGGCGAGAAACGCGTGGCTTCGGCCTGCAGCTGCTCCTGCGCCAGCGCCTTGAGCACATCGGGCCGCTTGGCCTTGAGGGCGTTGACACGCAGATCCAGCGGTGCGCCCTGCAGCAGGCTGTCGGCCAGCTGCTGGAAGCGCTCGGCACCCAGCTGCTGCTGCAGCGCATCGGCCAGCCAGTTGGGCAGGTTGTGGCGGTGGATCGGCAGCAGCTGCTCATCCGTAATCTGCTGGCAGGCCGCCAGCCATTCCTTTTCCTGCGGCTGGATCGCGCCCTGGACGAAATCGGCCGGTGCAGCCAGCCCCAGGATCGCTAGGCGACGCTCGCGCGCACCACTGCCGCTGCGGGCCAGCAGCTCGAAATACGGCTTGCGGCGCAGCACCTGGTAGACGGTTTCGGTCAGCGTGGCGCGCTCGCGAGAACCGAGTTCACGATGCTCGCGGAAATAGCGCGACACGATGGCGTCGGCTGGATGGTCAAAACGCAGGATCTGGCCTACCAGGGTGGCAGCATGGTCCAGCAGGGCTTTGGGATGCATGGAAACTCTCTCAGTCAGGGCCCGATACGCTTCGGGCCGGAAAATTCGGATCAGGCAGGTCTGGTGCCCTGCCCGCTTGGGTTCAGAACAGCTCGGACAGCAAGTCCAGCGCCTGCATGTAGGCGCTGCTGCACATCAATTCGTCCCAGTCCGGTGCCGGGCCGGTCGGCAACAGGGCGCGGCGGCGCAGCTCGCTGGCTTCGTCCAGCAACAGCTGCTGCTTGACCACGGCTTCGCTGACGTGCGCCATGGCGGCATCGAGTGCTTCGCCGCCATCCAGGCTCTGATTGCACAGCAGCACCAGGTCACAGCCGGCGCGAATCGCGGCCACGGCGGCTTCGCCATGCGTGAGCGTGCGGCCCTGCATCTGGCGTGCGCCCTGCATGCTCAGGTCATCGCTGATCACGGCGCCCCGGAAATCCAGCTCGCCACGCAGGATGTCCTGGATCCAGGTAGCGCTGAAACCGGCCGGACGCGCATCGACCTTGGGGTAGATCACGTGGGCCGGCATGACGGCGGTCAGCGTGTTGTTGAGCCAGCCATAGGGACGCACATCGTCCTTCAGGATGCGCTTCAGGCTGCGCTTGTCGACCGGAATCGCCACGTGCGAATCGGCCTTGACGTAGCCGTGACCCGGGAAGTGCTTGCCGCAGTTGCCCATGCCGGCCTGCAGCAGGCCGAGCATCAGGCTTTGCGATAGCTGCGTCACCAGGTGCGGATCGGCATCAAAGGCGCGATCACCGATCACGCTGCTTTCGCCGTAGTCGAGATCGAGCACCGGGGTAAAGCTGAAATCGATGCCGCAGGCGCGCAGCTCGGAGGCCAGCACGTAGCCACAGGCGGTCGCCACCTGGCTGGCATGCTGCGCCTGCTTATTGAGGCGGCGCTTGCCGCCCTGCCCCTGGCGCCACAGTTCGCCCAGCGCGCGCATGGGCGGCAGGCGGGTGAAGCCATCGGTGCGGAAACGCTGCACGCGGCCGCCTTCGTGATCGACCGCGATCAGGATATCGGGCCGGATCGACTTGATCTCGGCGCTCAGGGCGCTGATCTGCGCACGGCTTTCCCAGTTGCGGCCAAAGTAGATCAGGCCACCCACCAGCGGGTGTTGCAGGCGTTCACGGTCGGCAGCGTCCAGGTGGGTGCCGGCAATATCGATGATCAGGGGATGCATGGCGGACGGTCTCGGAAAAAAACAGATAAGAAATCAGGAGTCGGAATCGGGCAGATACTCGACGATGACAAAACTGGAGGCCTGCTCGGCCTCGTCGGTGACGCTGACATGGGCGTGCAGGCGGCGTTCGCGGAACCAGCGGTCCAGGTCACCGTGCAGCACGATCTGCGGCTGGCCGCTGGGCGCATTCAGGATCTCGCAACGGCGCCAGTGCATGGGCATGCGCATGCCCATGCCAATCGCCTTGCTGAAGGCTTCCTTGGCGGAAAAGCGCGTGGCCAGATAGCTGACACCACGATCGGCCCAGCGCGCGCTGCGCTGGCGGTAGACCTGCAGCTCGCTCGGGCCGAGTACGGTTTCGGCAAAGCGCTCGCCGCGCCGCTCCAGCGTGGCACGGATGCGGCGGATATCGCACAGGTCGGTGCCGATGCCGTAAATCATGCGAGTACACCCCAGTCCTGCAGCACCTGCAGCATCGCCTGTTGCGTGACCTCAGGATTCTCCAGATGCGGCGAATGGCCGCAATCGGGCAGCAATAGATCAGTGGCGCCCGGAATGCCGGCGGCGATATCGTGCATGTGCTGCACCGTGGCGTACTGGTCGCCAGCGCCCTGCATCACGCAGGTGGGCACTTGAACAGCGGGCAAGGCATAGGCCAAGTTCCAGTGGGCAAACGCCGGCAGCTGCCAGGTCGCGTTCCAGGCCATGAACACCGTTTCGACGCGGTCTGCGCCATGGTAGCGCGCCAGGCCGCGCGACAGCTTGCCGGCGTCCCAGGCCACACGCGCCTCGCGGATACCCTGCAGCGTCACCTCTTCCACGTAGATGTGGGCGGCCAGCGTGATCAGGCCACGCAGGCGTTCAGGCTGTTCGGCCGCGTGCAACAGGCCGATGCTGCCGCCATCGGAATGGCCGATGGTCACGTAGTCACGATCGGGAATCGCTTGCGCCAGTACCTGCGGCAGTTCTTCCAGTGCATAGCGATGCAGGTAGTGGATGGTGCGCGGCTGCTGTTGCGGATCGGACTGGCCATGGCCCTGGCGGTCAAACAGCAGGCCGTCGCAGCCGGCGGCATCGCACAGGGCTTGCGGAAAGCCCTTCCACATGCGCGTGCTGCCCAGGCCCTCGTGCAGGAACACCAGCACCGGTCGGCTGGCGGCCTGGCTGGCATCAGCTGGTTGCAGCGCCTCGGCATGGATGCGGGCGCCGTTGTTCAGAAGGATGTTGTCGGTATTCATGCGTGGCGGCCTGCGGCGCGCAGGCATTGCAGATAGGCTTCCACCGTTGACGCGTAGCCCAGCTCCAGCGCATCGGCGATCAGGGCGTGGCCAATCGAGACTTCCTGCAGGCCTGGTACGGTACGGGCAAAGTCGATCAGGTTGTCCCGGTTCAGGTCATGGCCGGCATTCACGCCCAGGCCGGCGTCGAGTGCGGCCTGCGCGGCAGCGGCAAAACGCTGCAGCTGTTGCTGCTGCTGATCCGTACCCCAGGCGGCGGCATAGGGCTCGGTATACAGCTCGATGCGGTCCGCACCGACTTCACGTGCCAGCGGCATCAGCGCCGGCTCGGCATCCATGAACAGGCTGACACGCACGCCCAGCCCATGGCACTCCTCGATCAGCGGACGCAGGCGATCGCGCACACTGACATCTTGCAGATCCCAGCCATGGTCGCTGGTGAACTGGTCTTCGCTATCAGGCACGAAAGTGGCCTGGTGCGGACGCGTCTGGCGGATGAAATCCATCAGGTTCTGGGTCGGATTACCCTCGATATTGAATTCCTGCTGCGGCCAGTTCTGCATCAGATCGGCCAGTTCCTGCACATCGCTGCTGCGGATATGGCGCTCATCCGGACGCGGGTGGATGGTGATGCCATCGGCGCCGGCCTGCAGGCACAGGGCCGCCGCACGCGTGACGCTGGGAATGCCCAGATGGCGCGTATTGCGCAGCAAGGCCACCTTGTTCACGTTTACCGACAGCTGGGTGGTTCCGGTTGGATTCATAGTTTCTGCAACTCCATCATCATCTTGCGCGTACGCAACATCTCCACGCCACAATGGGCATGCAGCACGCCACGCAGCTGCTGTTTCAGGCCCTGCGCCACGTCACGCTGTGCCATGCACAGCTGCATCACCGCCTGCAGCGACTGCTCACCCTGCATCGCCTGCTCCAGCGCCAGCCAGTGCGACGCGGCCAGTGCCTGGCGCCGTTCTTCCGGCTGTGCCAGCCGCAGGCCGCTGTGCGCCAGCAGCACATAGTGCCGGTCGGCTTGCAGCGGCTGGTGCGTCAGTGTCTGCACATCGAGCGCCGGCAACAGGCCGACTTCGCGCAGCAGCGTCAGTTCGAAGGCGCGCAGCACCGCTTCCAGCCATTCGCCGGCATGGTCGGACGCCATCAGCGCCAGTGCGCGCGCATAGACATCGAACAGCGCCGGATGCGGATCATCCCGTGCCAGCATGCGCAGCAGCAATTCATTCAGATAATAGCCCGACAGCAGGCGTTCCCCGGTCGGCATGATATGGCCGCCGATCCATTCGGCCGAACGCAGCATGCGGATATCGGCATCGCCGCCAAAGCTCAGGTGCAAGGGCTGCAGCGGCAGCAGCACCGGCCGGAAATTCGAACTGGGCTTTTTCGCGCCACGCGCCATCAGCGCGGTGCGGCCATGGTGGCGCGTGAACACCTCCAGGATCAGGCTGCTTTCGCTCCAGTCATAGTGATGCAGCACGAAAGCCGGCTCATGCGCCACGCGTTTCATGCTGCCTCCAGGGGCCGCCGCATGGGCTTACTCGTAACCGAAGGAGCGCACGCGCGCTTCGTCGTCGGCCCAGCCGGAACGCACCTTGACCCACAGCTCCAGGAACACCTTGGCATCCATCAGGCGCTCCAGCTCCTGGCGCGCCTCGGTGCCGATGCGCTTGATGCGCTCGCCCTTGTCGCCAATCACCATCGCCTTGTGGCCATCGCGCTCCACCACGATGGTGGCGGCAATGCGCACCATGCGTGCAGCCGCCTTGCCCGGCTCCTCCTGGAACTGGTCGATCACCACGGTCGAGGTATAGGGCAGCTCGTCACCCGTCAGGCGGAACAGCTTTTCACGCACGATCTCGCTGGCCAGGAAGCGCTCGCTCTTGTCGGTCAGCTCGGCTTCGTCATGCCACCAGGGCTGTTGCGGCAGATATTTGGCCACGATGTCGAGCAGGCGCTCGATATCGCGGGAATTCTTGGCCGACATCGGCACGAATTCGGCAAACGGATGGCGCTCCTGCATGTCGCGCAGCCAGGGCGCGATTTCGCTGCGGCGGTGCACGGTATCCAGCTTGTTGGCCACCAGCAGCACCGGTACATCGGTCGGCAACAGCGACAGCACCTTGGCATCGGCCAGACTGAAGCTGCCAGCCTCGACCACGAACAGCACCACCTGCACGTCAGAGACGGCGCCGGTCACGGCCTTGTTCAGCGACTTGTTCAGCGCATTGCCGTGGCGCGTCTGGAAACCCGGGGTATCGACAAACACGAACTGGTCGTCGCCGCGCGTGCGGATGCCGGTGATGCGGTGGCGCGTGGTCTGCGCCTTGCGCGAGGTGATGCTGATTTTCTGGCCGACCAGCGCATTCAGCAGCGTGGACTTGCCAACGTTGGGCTTGCCGACGATGGCCACCATGCCGCAACGCTGCTGCTCCGGGTCGGAAGCACCCGGCTGGCTGCCCGGCTGTGCCGGTGCCAGCGGTTCCTTGCCCAGCAGGCGCTGCAGCTGGGCCTCGGTATCGGCATCCAGTGCAGCGGCGGCAGGCTTGGGATCGGTCGGGGAAGAAGAACTCATGTCGGTTTCCGGGTAGAAAGTAAGGGGCGGCGCGGCTTGGCCGCAGCGGCGGCCTGCTGTTGTTGCAGCAGCACCAGCACGCGGCTGGCGGCATCCTGCTCGGCAGCGCGGCGGGAACGGCCCTGGCCACGCTGGCTGATCTGCAGTGCCGGAATCTGGCAATCGACCAGGAAGGTCTGGCTATGCGCCTCGCCCTCGATACCAGCCACATCATACGTGGGGACCTTCATCTTGCGCGCCTGCAGCCATTCCTGCAAGGAGGTCTTGGCATCCTTGGCGGTGACGGACTGGTTCTGGCTCAGGTCGACATCGGCAAACAGGCGATGCACCAGGGTTTCGGCCGCCAGATAACCGGCGTCCAGGTAGATGGCGCCAATGATGGCTTCGAAGGCATCGGCCAGGATCGACGGGCGTTTCAGGCCACCGGAGCGCAGCTCGCCCTCGCCCAGCCGCAGGCAGTTCGCCAGCTTCAGTTGCAGTGCCAGCTGGTGCAGGCTGTCCTGCTTGACCAGGTTGGCGCGGATGCGTGACAGGTCGCCTTCGGGCGATGCCTTCAGGCGCTCGAACAGCAGGCTGGAAATCGCCAGGCCAAGCACCGAATCGCCCAGAAATTCCAGGCGCTCGTTGTGGTCGGCAGAAAAGCTGCGGTGTGTCAGGGCACGCTGCAGCAAGGCCGGCTGGGCAAAATCGTGCTGCAGCCGTTGTGCCAGCTGTTGCAGGGGGGTCAGGGATTCAGCAGGACTCATATCGGGAAAAGGCAGACAACCCGCCCGGCCGGACATCGGTTCGCCGAGCGCAGGGGCAGGTCATCGGGCAACACCATGCTTACTGGATCTTGCCAATGCGATTGAAATCGCCAAAGTTCATCCACACCGCCACCGCCTTGCCGACCACATGGTCATCCGGCACAAAGCCCCAGAAGCGGGAATCAAGCGAGTTGTCGCGGTTGTCGCCCAGCACGAAGTAATGGCCTTCGGGCACCTTGCAGGTCACGCCGTCCACGCTGTAGTTGCAGTTCTCGCTCTGCGGGAAGTCGGCCAGCACCGGGATGCCGGAGGGACGGCTGTCATCGATCAGGATCTGGTGCTGATGCGTACCGATCTGCTCGTCGAACAGCTGGTGGTAGCGCATCGTGCTCTGGTCGAGGAAATCAGCCTGCTGCGTCTGCGTGATCTCCTTGCCGTTGATCGTCAGGCGCTTGTTGATATAGGCCACGGTATCGCCCGGCAGGCCCACCACGCGCTTGATGTAGTCGGTGCTCGGCTTGGGCGGGTAGTGGAACACCATGACCTCGCCGCGCTGCACCGGCGTACCGGCAGTGATCTTGCTGTTGAGCACCGGCAGGCGCATGCCCCATTCGTACTTGTTGACCAGGATCAGGTCACCGATCATCAGCGTCGGGATCATGGAACCGGACGGAATGCGGAACGGCTCGAAGGCAAACGAGCGCAGCAGGAACACCAGCAGGATCACCGGGAACAGGCCGGCCGTCCAGTCCAGCCACCAGGGCTGCTCCATCAGGCGCGCCTTGGTGCTGCGCACATCGATGGCATCGGCCTTGACACCTTGCGCGACCAGCTCGGCCTGGCGCTTGTCCTGCGCCTGCTCGAAAGCCAGCGCGGCCTGGCGGCGATGCGGCTTGAACCAGATCTTCTCGGCCAGCCAGTACAGGCCGGTCACGACCGAGGCAACGAACAGCAGCAAGGCCATATTGCCTTCCAGGTAGCCCAGGAACCAGGCCGCCATATAGGCCACGAAGCCCCCGAGTACCAGTGCAGTAATGAATGGCATGTGTCAGTCTTCCACTTGCAAAATGGCCAGGAACGCTTCTTGCGGCACCTCGACCGAACCAATCTGTTTCATGCGCTTCTTGCCCGCCTTCTGCTTTTCGAGCAGCTTGCGCTTGCGCGAGATGTCGCCGCCGTAACACTTGGCCAGCACGTTCTTGCGCAGCGCCTTCACGGTTTCACGCGCGATGATGTTGCCACCGATGGCAGCCTGGATCGCCACGTCGAACTGCTGGCGGCTGATGATCTCGCGCATCTTGGCCACCACGGCACGGCCGCGGTACTGCGCCTGCGTACGGTGCACGATAATGGACAGCGCATCGACCTTCTCGCCGTTGAGCAGGATGTCCACCTTCACCACGTCGGACGGGCGGTTTTCCTTGAATTCGTAGTCCATGCTGGCGTAGCCACGGCTGACCGACTTGAGCTTGTCGAAGAAGTCCAGCACGATCTCGCCCAGCGGCAGGTCGTAGGTCAGCATGACCTGGCGGCCGTGGTACTGCATGTTCAGCTGCACGCCGCGCTTCTGGTTGCACAGCGTCATCACCGGGCCCACATAGTCCTGCGGCATGTACAGGTGCACCGTCACGATCGGCTCGCGCACCTCCTGGATGCGGCCGGCATCGGGCATCTTGGACGGGTTCTCGACCTGGATCACCTCGCCATCGCCCTTGACCACCTCGTACACCACGCTGGGCGCGGTGGTGATCAGGTCCATGTCGAATTCGCGTTCCAGGCGTTCCTGCACGATTTCCATGTGCAGCAGGCCCAGGAAGCCGCAGCGGAAACCAAAGCCCAGCGCCTGTGATACCTCGGGCTCGTAGTGCAACGAGGCGTCGTTGAGCTGCAGCTTTTCCAGGCTGTCACGCAGCGCATCGTACTGGCTGGCTTCGGTCGGATAGAGGCCGGCAAACACCTGCGGCTGCACTTCCTTGAAGCCAGGCAGCGCTTGCTCGGCCGGGCCCAGGTTGTTCGGCAGCTTTTTCTCCAGCGTGATGGTGTCACCCACCTTGGCCGCCTTCAGCTCCTTGATGCCGGCGATGATATAACCCACCTCGCCCGCATTCAGCGTCTCGCGTGGCTCCTGCGCCGGCGTGAACACGCCGATGTTGTTGGCATCGTAGGCAGCGTTGGAAGCCATCATCTTGAAACGTTCGCCCTTGCGCAGCTGGCCATCGACCACGCGCACCAGCATCACCACGCCGACATAGGCGTCAAACCAGCTGTCGATGATCATGGCGCGCAGCGGTGCATCCGGCTCGCCACGCGGCGGCGGCACCTTGGCGACGATCATTTCGAGGATTTCGTCAATGCCCAGGCCAGTCTTGGCCGAACATGGAATCGCGTCGCTGGCATCGATGCCGATCACGTCCTCGACTTCGGCCTTGGCGTTGTCGGGATCGGCCTGGGGCAGGTCCATCTTGTTGAGCACCGGCAGCACTTCCACGCCCAGATCCAGCGCGGTATAGCAGTTGGCCACGGTCTGCGCCTCCACCCCCTGGCTGGCGTCCACCACCAGCAGCGCACCCTCACAGGCGCTCAGGGAACGGCTCACCTCGTAGGAAAAGTCGACGTGGCCGGGGGTATCAATCAGGTTCAGGTTGTAGATCTGGCCATCCTGCGCCTTGTATTGCAACGCGGCGGTCTGCGCCTTGATGGTGATGCCGCGCTCCTTCTCGATGTCCATCGAGTCGAGCACCTGCTCACTCATCTCGCGGTCGGACAGGCCACCGCAGCGCGAAATCAGGCGGTCGGCCAGGGTCGACTTGCCATGGTCGATGTGCGCAATGATGGAAAAGTTGCGGATATGCTTCATGAAAACTGGGTCTAGAAAGGCGATGGGCCATGTCGGGCCAGCGTGCCCGGATGCCGATGATTTGCCCCGTGCGGAGCGCAAGACATGTCCCGCGGGCGACAAAAAGCGCCGGCTGCCCAGGGTGGACAAGCCGGCGACTGCAGGCTGCGTTAGCCAGAACGCACTATTTTAGCGTTTTTGTGGCACTCTGCCCACCCGACTGTGCGCAAGCCTCGCATCAGCGCGCCTGCGGGCGGATCATGCCGTACTGGGCATAGCCATCACGCACGTAGAGCACGCTGACCGGGTGGTTTTGCGGCAGGGCCGAGACGGCGCGCGAGAAGCTCTCCACGCTGTCCACCGACTGGCGCCCCACCGACAGGATCAGGTCGCCGGCGCGCAAGCCAGTGCGTGCTGCCGGGCCGCCATCCGTCACGCTGCTGACCGCCACGCCGGGACGGCCACGCAGCTGCTGGCGTTGTGCCGACGTGAGCTCGCTCACGCTCATGCCCAAAGCCGCCACCGCCGTGGCTGCGCTATCGGCCTTCGGCTCCGCGCCACCCAGCAGGCCACGTGGCGTACCGGCCTCCTCGGCCTTTTCCACCGTCAGCGTCAGGTCCTGCGTGCTGCCGTTGCGCAACACGGTGATGCTGGCGCGCGTGCCGGGCTTGGTCTCGCCGACCAGGCGCGGCAGGTCGGCCGTCTTCTCGATGGTCTTGCCGTCAAAGCGCGTGATGATGTCGCCCTGCTGCACGCCCGCCTTGGCTGCCGGCGAATCGGCTTCGACATTGCGCACCAGCGCGCCCTGCTGGTTGGCCGGCAGGCCGAGCGAACTGGCCACTTCACGGTCCACATCGCCAATCATCACGCCGATACGGCCACGAGTCACGGTACCGGTCTGGCGCAGCTGGTCGGCAATGCGCATTGCCTCGTCGATCGGAATCGAGAAGGAAATGCCCATGAAACCTCCGGAGCGGGAATAGATCTGGCTGTTGATGCCGACCACCTGGCCGGCCATGTTGATCAAGGGGCCGCCGGAGTTGCCCGGGTTGATCGCGACGTCAGTCTGGATGAACGGCAGGTAGTCGCCGGTATCGCGCTGCTTGGCACTGACGATGCCGGCCGTGACCGAGTTTTCCAGGCCAAAGGGGGAGCCGATCGCCAGCACCCAGTCACCCACGCGCAGCTGTTCCACGTTGCCGATCTGCACCGCCGGCAAACCGGTACCGTCAATCTTCACCACGGCGACATCGGTGCGCTTGTCCTGGCCAACCACCTTGGCGCTGAATTCGCGCTTGTCCGGCAGCGTCACGATCAGGTTGTCGGCCCCCTCCACCACGTGGGCGTTGGTCATGATGTAGCCGTCAGGCGAAATGATGAAGCCGGAACCGATACCAGCCTGGCGCTCGCGTCCGCTGTCCGGGGCCGGCTGCGCACCACCACCTCCACGCGGCATGTTCGGGATCTCGATACCGAAGAAGCGGCGCAGCAACTCTTCCATCTGCGCTTCCGGCGAGCCGGGTACGGCTCCGCTGCGTGCGCTACGCACCTTTTCCATGGCGCGGATATTTACTACTGATGGCCCGACACGCTCGACCAGCGGCGCGAAATTGGGCAGGCCGGTGACCAGTGGCGGTGCCTGCAGCGTGGAAGCCGCCGGTGCCGGGGGTGCCACCACCACGGCCGGAGCCGCTTCGCTGGCCGACTGGCCCGACTGTTGCGCCGACGCCTGGTAGTTGCAGCCCAGCAGCGTCAGCGCCACACCGGCGCTCAGCGCCTGGCGTGCCAAGCCGGGCCAGCGCTTGCCGGCTGCCGCCTGGGCAGGGGTTTCGGTACCGTGGAATCGCTGCATGACATTTCTCCTCGAAAGCTCTATGTGGCCCTGCAGACGCGTGCGGCCTGCAGGCACCGGATCGCCATGACCGCCCTGCCCACGGCAGTGCGGCCACACATGGAATACTCCGCCACAGATGCGGTCGGCTGCAGCAGATTCAACGCCGCCAGTATCACGGTTTGCTACGTGCCAAACCGTCCAGCAGCGCCTGCAGCGCCGCTGCCGGCACCTCGCCTATGGCCGTGGCCAGTTGCCCGCCCGGGTAGCTGCGCGAGACAAAGCGCGTGGCACCACGCGCAGCCGGCTGTTGGCCCTTGCCAGCTTCCGCCGCCTGCAGGAACAACGAGATGCTGGACAGGCCATCGGAGAGCACGCACTGCGTCACCTTGCCGCCCAGGCCTGCTTGCGGCTGCCCCTTGTCACGCAGCGGCGGCCGCAGATAGCAATGCGTGATCGCATAGCCCGGCAGTGACCGCAGGCTCCAGCCCTGCTGCTGCGGCGTAGTCGTCTGCAATGCCTGCTGCTCGACGCGGTAGCCCTTGGTCTGCTCCATCATCTGTTGCAGCGTGGCGTATTGCAAGGGTGCCTGGATCTGCAAGTCGGAGAAGGCGACCTCGCGCAACATGCGTGCACGCTGGAAATCGGTGGCACCCGCCGGCAACTCCAGCAGCTGCCACTTCAGCAGCAGGCCGGATTTCTGCTCGCTCCAGAACC
This sequence comes from Allobrachymonas wangyanguii, assembly GCF_045055315.1. Taxonomy (GTDB): domain Bacteria; phylum Pseudomonadota; class Gammaproteobacteria; order Burkholderiales; family Burkholderiaceae_C; genus Brachymonas; species Brachymonas wangyanguii. Next base: position 967,829 of record NZ_CP173677.1, on the reverse strand, counting down.
GGAAGCCGTGGCGCAAGCCATCTTGCGGCAGAAAGCCGACGATATCGGCCGTGTGGTTGGCCACGCGCTCCTGGCCCAGCTGGCGCGCCTGATAACGCGCCGCGCCCTGGGCCTGCTGCGCTGCCGGCAAGGGTTGCATGCCGGGGAACATCATGCCGCCACGCGGCAGGTTCGACTGCACCCGCACCAGTTTCTGATCATGCAGGAAGACACGCGAACCGCTGTCGGTGCGGAACATGCTGCGCGAATGGCCGGCCAGGTTGTCGACCCGCTCGATCTGGCGACCACCCTGCACCGCATGCCAGACACGCGCGCTGCGCAGATTGCCATTCGGGCCGGACACCGCCATGGTGCCGGCAAAACTGTTGCTGGCTGCGGCCTGCTGCCAGCGCTGCAGCCATTGCAGGCTGGAACGATCCTGGGCCGCATCGGCCTGTGCCGACCAGGCCCACAGCCCGGCTGATAGCGGCAGGCTGCCCAGCGCCAGTGTGCCGATCGCGGTACGACGTGTGACCATCACCCCCTCCTGCTCACTGCGTATAGCTGACCGTGCTCATGCTGGCGCCATCGCCCAGCAGCGCATAGTCGCCAAACTGGGCATGCGCCTGCAGCATGGCCTGGGTGTCCTGGTCCAGCGCCTCCTGCAGCGGGTCAGCCGGCAATGCGGCCGGTGCCGTGGCCACCACGGCAGGCGGCGGCATCTGGACCGCAGCCAGCACTTGCCCCTGGGCATTGGCTGGGTCGTGCTGCTGCAGGCCGACCAGGTTCCAGCCCAGCGCGGCCACCGCCAGCACCGAGGCAAAGCCGGCTGCCAGCTTCCAGCGCCAGACGCCCTCGTTCGCGGCCTTGCGCGGCAGCATGCGCACGGAGTCCATCCTGGGCAGGGCCGGCGGCGTGACCTTGTACGGTTGCTCCTGTTGCAGCACATCTTCCTGCAGGCTGCAGGCTTCCGTCTGTGCCAATGTCTGCTGCAGCTGCTGCATCCAGGCGCTGCCACCAACGCTATCGCCAGGCGATTGCGAGATCTCGTCATGGCGCAGCTGTTCGCCCAGCTGCTGCCAGCAGTCCCAGCAGTCGCGTCCTTCCTCCTGCGTGCCCAGCCAGTCCAGCAACAGCGTTTCGTCCACGCCGTCAGGCAGCGGCTCGCCATCCATCCAGGCCGACAAGGCCTGGGCCATGGTGGCCGTTTCCGGCAGGGAAGCAGAAATGATTGGGGTGCGCTCGCTCGTCATGATTCCATCCTTTGCCTGACTACCAGCGCTTGCCGCTGCGGTGCTCCAGCAGCGGCCGGATCTTGGCTGCCACCGCTTCGCGGGCACGGAAGATGCGGGAGCGCACCGTTCCGATCGGACAATCCATCAGTTCGGCAATCTCGTCATAGGACAGGCCATCAATCTCGCGCAGCGTCAGGGCGCGGCGCAGATCTTCGGGCAACTGCTCCATGGCCAGGTTCACCATCTGGGCGATTTCCTTGGCCGCCAGCAGGGCTTCAGGCGTTTCTTCCGTACTTGGTTCATGCTGGCGCAAGAAAGTTTCATCTTCTTCTGCATCGGACGGCTGCAATGCCGTCGCCGTGATCGGCTGGCGCTTCAGGTCCAGCAGCGCCTTGCGCGCCGTATTCATGGCAATCCGGTGCAGCCAGGTATAGAACTGCGCTTCGCCACGAAACTGGTGCAGCGCCTTGTAGGCCCGGATAAAGGTTTCCTGGGTGATATCGGGAATCAGGTCCACGTCGCGCACCATGCGCGCCACCAGCCGCTCGATGCGCTTCTGGTACTTGATCACCAGCAGTTCAAAGGCCTTCTGGTCGCCGGCCAGGGTACGTTGCACCAGCGCCCAGTCGACCTGCTGCTCGGGCGTACGCACGATCTCCGGCTTGGTGTCCGATTCGCTCACCGGCGCTCCCCATCAGCCGGCTGGCTGCGCTGCGACCAGTGCAGCACGGCGCGCAGCAGCGCCCAGTCGGCCGGTGCCATGACATTGCGCAACCATAGCCACTGGGCCGGCGCACGCGGCACGCCATGCAGGCGCACCAGCATGCCCCACTGCAGATCCAGTGCGATACGGCATTGCCAGGCCTGCGGGAGCGGGGTGTCGGATGCTTTCTGTTCGTCGATCGGCGCCGTCTGCAGTTGCTGCTGGCCGCGCGGAGCCGACAAGGGCTTGAAGGACCAGTGCTCGCCGGTCCAGTGCAACCAGCCCTGCGGCAGGCGCCGGTACCAGTGCCAGCCACGCCAGGCCATCAGCAACAGCCAGGCCCAGGCCAGTGCCCAGACAATACCCAGCCAATCAGGGGCGTTCTGCCAGCCCAGACGCCAGCTGGCCAACACGCTGGCAACCGTCATGCCCAACAGCAACAGCCCGGCTGCCAGCGCCGGATCGGTGCTGACCGGATACTGCATGGCAGGCGGGCGTCGGGTGCTACTCATGGGAATCGATCAGGCCTGCCGGCGCACATGCGCACAGCAGGCCGGCCGCGCGATCAGACGCGCTTGAACACCAGGGTGCCGTTAGTGCCGCCAAAGCCGAAGTTGTTCTTCACGGCCACGTCGATCTTCAGGTCGCGTGCGGTATTGGCGCAGAAGTCCAGATCGCAGTCCGGATCCTGGTCGTTCAGGTTGATGGTGGGCGGCACTTTCTGCTCGTACACGGACAGCGCGGTGAACACGCTCTCGACGCCACCGGCACCACCCAGCAGGTGGCCAGTCATGCTCTTGGTGGAGCTGACCACCATCTTGTAGGCGTGGTCGCCCAGCGCCGCCTTGATGGCGTTGCACTCGTTGACGTCGCCCAGCGGCGTGGACGTCCCGTGCGCGTTCAGGTAGTCAACCTGGTCGGCGTTGATGCCGGCATTGTTCAGGGCGGCCAGCATGGCGCGGCGCGGGCCGTCCATATTGGGCGCGGTCATGTGACCGGCGTCACCGCTCATGCCGAAGCCGGCGACTTCGGCGTAGATCCTGGCGCCGCGTGCCTTGGCATGCTCGTACTCTTCCAGCACCATCATGCCGGCACCCTCGCCCAGCACGAAGCCATCACGGCCCTTGTCCCAGGGACGGCTGGCGGCTTCGGGATCGTCGTTGCGGGTGGACAGCGCGCGCATGGCAGCGAAACCGCCAATGCCCAGCGGGCTCACGGTCGATTCGGAACCGCCAGCCAGCACCACGTCGGCATCACCGTATTCGATCAGACGTGCCGCCTGGCCGATGCAGTGCAGGCCGGTGGTACAGGCCGTGACGATGGCCAGGTTCGGGCCCTTGAAGCCAAAGCGCATGGACGCCTGGCCCGCCACCATGTTGGTGATGGAGGCCGGCACAAAGAACGGCGTGATGCGGCGCGGGCCGCGCTGCATGTACTCGGCGTGCGTGTCCTCGATCAGCGGCAGGCCGCCAATGCCGGAGCCCATGACGCAACCGATGCGCTCGGCCAGTTCCGGCGACAGCGCCTCACCCGTCGGCAGGCCGGCATCCTCGACGGCTTCCTGGGACGCAGCCAGGCCATAGTGGATGAAGGTGTCCATGGTGCGTGCTTCCTTGCTGGACAGGTACTTGTCCAGCTCGAAGCCCTTGACTTCACCGGCAATCTGGCAGGCAAAGGCCGAGGCATCAAAGCGGGTGATGCGGCCAATGCCGGAGCGACCAGCCAGCAGGTTGGTCCAGGATTCACTGACGGTGTTGCCCACGGGCGTCACGCACCCCAGGCCAGTAATCACGACACGACGACGGGTCATGGCAGTTCTCGCGCTAGTGCCTGCAAGCACCAGCCAACAGGCCGGTGCGCTTGCAGACGGTCAACAATACAAACAACTTGGCGCCCATCACTGGCTGCCGACAGCAGACTGAAGCCAGCCACTCGGCAAACCCGTGCATGAGCGCCATGAGAAAGAGCCCCGGCTGGCCAGCCCTGGCGGAATCATCCGCCGCGGCCGGCCGGGTCAGAGGCGGATCAGGCCTTCTGGTGCTCCTTGGCGTAGTCGATGGCGTTTTGCACCGTGGTGATCTTCTCGGCGTCTTCATCGGGGATTTCGATGCCGAATTCGTCTTCCAGGGCCATCACCAGCTCAACGGTGTCCAGGGAGTCAGCGCCCAGGTCAGCCACGAAAGCCTTTTCGTTGGTCACTTGCGCTTCTTCAACGCCCAGTTGTTCAGCAATGATCTTCTTGACGCGTGCTTCGATGTCGCTCATGGTTATCTCTATCTTGGTTAGTGGTAAACAGGTGGTGATTCTATCCGTTTGACGGGATTTTTCACAGACTGCCGGGAAATCCATTAATCGGCTCCCGCGCCTGCATGGATGATATCTTATCAGGCCATGAACATGCCGCCGTTGACGTGCAGTTCCTGACCGGTGATATAGCCATTGTCGGCAGCCGCCAGGAAGGCCACTGCGCGTGCCACGTCCTGCGGCGCGCCCAGCTGGCCCATGGGGATCTGCGCCATCAGCGCCTTCTGCTGCTCTTCGCCCAGTTCGGCCGTCATGTCGGTGGCGATAAAGCCCGGCGCCACGCAGTTGACGGTGATGCCACGGCTGCCCAGTTCACGTGCCAGGGCACGCGTCATGCCGGCCACGCCCGCCTTGGCGGCCGCGTAGTTGGCCTGGCCCGGGTTGCCGGAAGCACCGACCACGCTGGTGATGCTGACGATCCGGCCATGGCGCTGCTTCATCATCGGCTTGATGACGGCGCGGCTGACACGGAATACCGCCTTCAGGTTGGTGTCGAGCACGGCGTCCCAGTCCTCGTCCTTCAGGCGCATGGCCAGCATGTCGCGCGTGATGCCGGCGTTGTTCACCAGCACGTGCAGCGCACCATGTTCCTTGAGGATCTCGGCAATCAGCGCATCGACCGATGCCAGGTCATTCACGTCCAGCACGGCGCCGCGGCAGCCGGGGAAGGCGGCCAGCGCCTGGTTGATGCCGTCACGGCCCTTGTCGCTGGTAGCGGTGCCAATCACCAGGCAGCCAGCCTGCGCCAGCTCCTGGGCAATGGCGGCACCAATGCCGCGTGAGGCACCGGTCACCAGGGCAATACGGGGGGTAGAACTCGTCATGTCATGGACTCCTTGTCTCTTCGTGGGGCTCAGGCCGCTTGTTCCAGCAGGCTGCGCGCTTCGGCCAGGCTGGCCGGATCGAATACGGCTGCGCTGGCAATGGTGCCGTCAATGCGCTTGTTCATGCCGGCCAGCACCTTGCCGGGGCCGCATTCCAGTACGTGGTTGATGCCGCGCGCCTGGATCGCCAGTACGCACTCGACCCAGCGCACCGGGCCGAAGGCCTGGCGGTACAGGGCATCACGGATGCGCGCCGGATCGCTCTCGACGGCCACATCGATGTTGTTGACCACCGGGATCGTGGGGGCTGCCAGCTCGGTGGCGGCCAGCTTCTCGCGCAGGCGCTCCGCCGCCGGCTTCATCAGGCTGGAGTGGAACGGTGCCGACACCGGCAGCGGCAGTGCCCGCTTGGCGCCCATGTCCTTGAGCACCTTGCAGGCGTGCTCGACACCGGCCTTGCTGCCGGCAATCACGGTCTGCGCGGTATCGTTGAAGTTGACTGCCTCGGCGATTTCACCGGGCACTTCCTGCATCGCCTGGGCGCAGCCGACAGCGACCTGGTCCGCCGGCAGACCCAGGATCGCGGCCATGGCACCCTCGCCTACCGGCACGGCTTCCTGCATCGCCTGGGCGCGGAAACGCACCAGCGGCGCGGCCTGGGCCAGTGTCAGCACGCCAGAGGCCACCAGCGCGGAATATTCGCCCAGCGAATGACCGGCCACGACCGCCGGCTTCGGGCCGCCTTCGGCCAGCCAGGCGCGGTAGGCGGCCACACCTGCCACCAGCATCACCGGCTGGGTATTGGTGGTCAGCGCCAGCGCCTCCTTCGGGCCTTCCTGGATCAGGCGAGCCACGTCTTCGCCAAGGGCGTCAGAAGCTTCTTTCAGGGTCTCGGTCACGGCGGGGTGGTCACCCCAGGCATCGAGCATGCCAACGGATTGCGAACCCTGGCCGGGGAAAACAAATGCGAATTGCGTCATGTGATTCAAACAGGAAATGGTGCCGGCGCCCTTGGGCCGCCGGCAGGCAGGAAGATGCCTGGCAAGACTACACGCCAGGATGAAAAATCAGTACTTGACCAGTACGGAGCCCCAGGTGAAACCGCCGCCCACGCCTTCCAGCAGCAGGATCTGGCCCGGCTGGATCTGGCCCGAGCGCACGCCGGCATCGAGCGCCAGCGGGATCGAGGCAGCCGAGGTATTGCCCTGCTCTTCCAGCGTGACAATGACTTTTTCGGCCGGCAGGCGCAGCTTGCGCGCGGTACTCATCATGATGCGGATATTGGCCTGGTGTGGCACCAGCCAATCAATCTGTTCTTTTTCCATGCCGGCCTTGGCCAGCACGGCGCTTGCCGTTTTTTCGAGCAGGCCAACGGCCAGCTTGAACACCGCCTGGCCATCCATCTCGAGCAGCGGGCTGCCCATGATCTCGCCGCCGCAGACATGACCCGGCACCTGCAGGATCTCGCGGTAGCTGCCGTCGGCATGCAGGTCGGTCGCCAGGATGCCGGGCTGCTCGCCGGCTTCCAGCACGATGGCGCCGGCGCCATCACCGAACAGCACGCAGGTGGTGCGGTCATCAAAATTGAGGATGCGGGAGAAGATTTCCGTACCGATCACCAGCGCCTTGCGCGCCATGCCGCTGCGGATCATGGCGTCAGCCGTGGTCAGGGCATAGATGAAGCCGGTGCAGACCGCCTGCACGTCAAACGCCGGGCAGCCGGCAATGCCAAGCTTGTGCTGCACGATGCTGGCGGTTGACGGAAACACCATGTCGGGCGTGGAAGTGGCGACGATGATCAGGTCGACCTCGTCCGCCGTGGCACCCGCAGCGGCCAGCGCCTTGCGTGCAGCCTCCACCGCCAGATCGCTGCTATATGTGCCCTCATCGGCAAAATGACGGGCACGGATGCCGGTACGCGCGACGATCCACTCGTCGGAAGTCTCGACGCCACGCGCAGCCAGCTGTTCTACCAGCTGCTGGTTGGTCACGAGACGGGGGGGCAGGTAGCTGCCGGTACCGGTGATACGGGAAAACAAGGGCATGTTCTGATCTCGAAAAAATCGCCGTCACTGCCAGCCAGGCTGGGCACCCATGACGGAATAGTGGATCATTCTAGCGCCGCCCGGCGGGCCGCGCACCAGCCGGAAGCCGCATGCTTCAATGCGCAGCGGCTTCCTGCTGCGGCCACTGCAGCGTTGCCGCCTTGGCAATGCGCTGTTCCACGCGTGTCAGCAACGCGTGGCTGGCGGCTTCGTAGGCGGTCTCGAGCGCATAGCTGAACGCCACCTCGTCGGCCGAGCCGTGGCTCTTGAACACCAGGCCGCGCAAGCCCAGCAGTGCCGCGCCGTTGTAGCGACGGTGGTCGACGCGACGCTTGAAGCTGGCCAGCACCGGATAGGCGACCACGGCAATCAGCTTGGTGAAGATATTGCGCGAGAACTCCTGCTTGAGCAGGTTGGCTACCATGGACGCCAGACCCTCGCTGGCCTTGAGCGCCACGTTGCCAACAAAGCCGTCACAGACAACGATATCGGTGGTGCCCTTGAAGATGTCGTTACCCTCGACGTTGCCGTAGAAGTTGAGCACGCCGGCGTTGCCCGCTGTGCGCAGCAGCTCGCCGGCCTTCTTGACCACTTCGCTGCCCTTGATCGCTTCTTCGCCAATATTCAGCAGGCCGACCGTGGGAGATTGGTTGTTGAGCTGCACCGACACCAGGGCCGAGCCCATGATGCCGAACTGCAGCAGGTGCTCGGGCGTGCAGTCCACATTTGCACCCAGATCCAGTACCGTGGTGGCACCGCCCTGCCCATTGGGCATCTGCGTGGCAATGGCAGGACGGTCAATACCGGGAATGGTCTTGAGCACATAGCGCGCCACGGCCATCAGGGCGCCGGTATTGCCAGCCGATACGGCGGCCTGCGCCAGGCCGTCCTTGACCTGCAGGATCGCCACGCGCATGGACGAATCCTTTTTCTTGCGCAGTGCCACCTCGACCGGATCATCCATGGTGACGACCTCGGTCGCCGGCACAATGCGGGTTCGCGACTTGACGGCGGCGGCCCCCTTGGTCCGGCCCCACTGCGCCTCGAGCACCTCAGGCTGACCAACCAGCAGCAGCTGGACATCAGGATGGGACTCCAGAAAACGCACACAGGCGGGCAAGGTAATCGCCACGCCATGATCGCCCCCCATGCAATCGACTGCCAGGGTCACCGCTTGCGTTGAATCCGTCATCTTTGAGCTACCGCGCCAGAAAAAGAAAAGCCCGAGGCTGCAAGAGCGTCGGGCCCTGTCATCAGACCTGGAATCAGGCTTCGGACTTGTTCTTCAGCACCTGACGGCCACGGTAGAAACCGTTGGGGCTGATGTGGTGGCGCAGGTGCAGTTCACCGGTGGTCGGCTCCGTGACGACGTTGGGTGCCGTCAGGGCGTTGTGGGAACGGTGCATGCCGCGCTTGGAAGGAGATTTCTTGTTTTGCTGAACGGCCATGGTCCGCTCCTCTGAAAAAGTTGAATGGAATAACGGGGTTTGCCGGCATGACTGCGCCATGCGCCATGTGATCATGGCCGGACCCTCGCGATCCCGGGCGTTTTTGCCTGCAGTTTGCCGATACCGGACGAACCAGATCGGCAGTAAGAGAAAGATTATAGCTGAATTTATGCGGCAGCGACAAGTCAGTGTGTGCCAGTCACGCCACGCCCCTGCTCAGGACTTCGGTTTTTTCAGCGCCTCGAGGGCGGCAAACGGATTCGGCTTCTCGGCTTCTTCCTCGCGGAAATCTGCTGTTTGCACCTGCATGCGCGGCGCCTGCGGGCAAACCTCATGACGTGGCGCCACCGGCAGCTCCATCAGCAGCTCGTCCTCGATCAGGGCCTGCAGGTCAAAGTCGCGGCTGATGACGAGTACATCATCTTCCAGTTCGTCATCCAGCATTTCGGCCGTGGCCTCATCCTGTACAAAACGGAAACGGCGCGATATTTCCAGGCGTTGGCGCATCGGCTCCAGGCAGCGCTGGCACTGCATCGGCAACTCTGCCTCGGCCTCCAGTTCGAGCCAGATTTCCGGACTGCCGCCGAGCACCGGCACCATGCTGCCCTGCGCCTGCCAGCGCACCGGCGTCATCTGATCGCCGTCCTGCACCACATCGGCCAGCCGCGGGTAATGCGACAATACCGTCTCTTCGGCAAGGCGCGCGCCAGCCTCGGCAAATGCCGTGATGTCCAGATGCCGCGCTGAAAATGGCGGCGCTGCGCGTGATCCGCCCTGTTGTTTGTCCGTAGCCATGCCCACAGTGTAAAAGAATCTGCCATGTCCGACGCTGTCTTCCCCTACATCATCCTTGCTTCCACCTCGCCCTATCGCCGCGAACTGCTGCAGCGCCTGCGCATTCCCTTTGAGACGATCTCGCCCCAGGTGGACGAAACCCCGTTTGCCGACGAACAGCCGCGCCAGCTGGCACGCCGCCTGGCCGAAGCTAAGGCGCGTGCCGTGGCCGAGCTGCATCCCGATGCCGTGGTGATCGGCTCTGACCAGGTGGCGGACCTGCATGGCAAATCGCTGGGCAAACCCTTGCAGCACGATCGCGCCGTGACCCAGCTGCGCGCCATGCGCGGCCAGACCGTGGTGTTCCATACCGCGGTCGCCGTGGTCTGCCTGGCACGCCAGCACACCGAGGTCGATGTGGCGCAGGTCAGCGTCACTTTCCGCGATGTCGATACCGGCATGAGTGACGAGGAGATCGAATCCTATCTGCGCCTGGAGCAGCCCTACGACTGCGCCGGCAGCGCCAAGAGCGAAGGCCTGGGCATCGCCCTGCTGGCACGCATCCAGAACGATGACCCGACCGCGCTGATCGGCCTGCCGATGATCAAGACCTGCAGCATGTTGCGCGCCGCCGGCGTGCCGCTGCTGACCGGAGCGCGTGCATGAGCCGCACCGGCCACCTGTTCCTCTGCCCGGCACCGCTGGATTTTGGCTGCGAGCCACCGCTGCCAGCTATCACCGATGTGCTGCCGGCGGGCACGCTGCAGGCCATGGCCGGCCTGCAGTACTGGGCCTGCGAAAACGCCAAGACGCTGCGCCAGTTGCTCAAGCGCGTGGATGAAGTGGCACCGTTGCAACATGCGCTGCAGGAACTGCAGATCAGCGTGCTGCCACGCGACATGCACAAGAAAGGCGACCACGCTGGCGGGTCCACCCGCTCCTGGAAGCAGGAAGCGCTGCAACTGCTGCAGCCTGCGCTGCAAGGCCATGACATGGGTCTGGCCAGCGAAGCCGGCATGCCGGCCGTCGCCGATCCAGGATCGTCGCTGGTACGCGCCGCGCATGAAGCCGGCATTCAGGTAGTGCCACTGTCCGGCCCCAGTTCGATATTGCTGGCTCTGGCGGCCAGCGGCCTGAATGGCCAGAATTTCGCATTTATCGGCTATTTGCCGCAGGATAACACGGCGCGCGAGAAACGTTTGCGTGAATTGGAGAATGTTGCACGCAAAACTGGTCAGGCCCAACTGTGGATTGAAACGCCTTATCGCAACGCCGTGATGCTGGAGCAGGTATTGCGCACGCTCTCTCCCGATATGGTGTTGTGCGTGGCACACGGATTAACCTTGGCCAGCATGGGTATCCTTTCTGCAACAGTGTCGCGCCACCGACAATCACCTCCCGTATTGCCCGCCAAAGTCCCTGCCATTTTTGGCATTGGCCCATAAAAAAACGCCATGCAGATGCATGGCGTTTTCATGAGACATTCAGACGGTCAGATCAGATAATCATCGCGGTTCTTGTCCTGGATCCACTTCGGCGGCTTGCCGCGGCCGGTCCAGGTGGCACCGGTAGCGGGATCGCGGTATTTGGGAGCGACCTTGCTGCCAGCAGTCAAGCCAGCGCGGGCACGGGTGCGGCCACCGAACAGGTCGGCTTCGGTCAGGTCGTATTGGGCAATCAGTTCACGGCATTGCGCCACGGCAGCAGCAGTCTGCTCCTTGCGCGCTTGCTGGATCTTCAGCTCCAGCGCTTCCTTTTGCTGCATGAGTGCTTGCAGAGATTCCATTTCAACTCCTGATAAGGAAAAGACAGATACACGTGTATCCAACGGAATCAATTATAGGAGCAAAAAAAGCGCTGTTAAAAAGAAACTCGCATCAATCTGTTTCCGGAGATTTACGCGCCATCACCCATTCCACACGCTTGCCAACCAGCTTCAGGACTTCGAAATCCCAGCCAGCGCAGTTGATGACCTGCCCCTCTACCGGCAGGCTGCCGGAAACAAACATCAGCAATCCGGCCAGCGTGTTGTAATGCGCCTTGTCTTCATCCGGCAGATCCTCGATGTCGAGACGCGCCTTCAATTCGCTGGCGGGAATCATGCCATCCAGTTTCCAGCTGCCATCGACCTGGGGCAATGCCCAGGCCACTTCATGCAGCGCCGGCTGCAATTCACCGGTAATCGCTTCCAGCAGGTCACGCGGCGTCAGCAGGCCCTGGATTTCGCCATATTCATCCACCACGAACACCATGCGGCCAACATGGCTGCGGTATTGCTCCAGCAGCTCCATGCCGGTGAGCGTTTCCGGCACAAACACGGCCGGCTTGGCAAACGACTCCAGCGTGCGCGTGCTGTCGGTGCGCACCACCTGCAGGATGCGGCCCATGCTGACCACGCCCACCACGTGATCAAGCTCGCCGTCCTTGCAGACCGGATACCAGGAGTGGGCATGCACGAACTTCTCGGGCGTGGCACCTTGCGTGAGGCGTTCATGCGCCTGCGCCGCCGTCATCTCGGCATCTAGCCAGACGATATCGCTGCGCGGCACCATGATGGACGACAGCAGACGGTCATCAAGCCCCAGCACGTTCTGCACCAGGCGGTGCTCCTGCTCCTCGATCAGGCCGGCATCCACGCCCTCTTCCAGGCTGGCAGCCAGTTCTTCCTCGGTCACGCGGTGCGTCACCGTGGTGTCGATCGGCAGCATGCGCAGCACGGCCTGGGTGGTGGTGGACAGCAGGTAGACAAAGGGCTTGGTCAGCCGCGCCAGTCCGGCCATGGGGCGGGAAATCCAGCGCGATACGGCTTCCGGGTAGAGCTGGCCAATGCGCTTGGGCACCAGCTCGCCAAAAATGATGGTGGTAAAGGTGATGACGGTGACCACCAGCGTGGTCGCCAGTATCGAGGATACCGATTCAGGCGTGCCCAGTCCACGCAGCCATTCGGCCACGATCGGGCTGAACGCCGCTTCACCAACGATACCGTTGAGGACGCCGATCGAGGTAATGCCGACCTGCACCGTGGACAGGAACTGGGTCGGATTCGCCATCAGGTTGAGTGCAGATGCAGCTCCGGCATCGCCGGCAGCCGACATGGCTTCGAGACGCGCCTTGCGGCTGGAGGCAATGGCCAGCTCGGACATGGCAAAAATGCCATTGAGCAGGGTCAGGAAAATGATGATCAGAAGGTCCATCAGTTCATTGGATAATGCAAGTCATCATGGGAATATACTGTATTGGCGACATACAGGGCTGCCACCAGGCTTTCGAAGACTTGCTGCAGGCCCTCGATTTCTCCCCCAGCCGCGACACCTTGTACGTGCTGGGTGATCTGGTCAACCGTGGCCCGGATTCGGTTGGCGTGCTGCGTCGCATGATGCAGCTCGAAGGCAGCGTGCACTGCCTGCTCGGCAACCACGACATCCACCTGCTAGCCGTAGCCCAGGGTATACGCCCGATGGGCCGGCGCGATACCCTGCTGGAGATCTTGCATGCGCCCGATGCCGCCATCCTGCTCGACTGGCTGCGGTGCCAGCCGCTGGCCATGCAGGCGCACGGCTGCCTGATGGTGCACGCCGGTGTACAGCCAGGCTGGGATGCCGCGCAAACCCTGTCCTGTGCCAACGAAATCAGCGAACAACTGCAGGATGCTCACTGGCAATCCTTCCTCGGCAACCTGTTCGGCAACGTGCCGGACCGCTGGAACAACCGGCTGCAAGGCATGGATCGTGCGCGCGTGATCGTGAATACGCTGACGCGCATCCGCTTCCTGGATGTGGAGGGGCATATGGATTTCCACCACAAGCGTGGGCTGGATGAAGCGCCGGAGCACCTGATCCCGTGGTTTGCCCATCCGCTGCGCTGCACCATGGACACGCTGGTGGCCTTCGGCCACTGGTCGGCGCTTGGCCTGGTCAAGCGCCACAACCTGCTGTCGCTTGATACGGGAGCTGTCTGGGGTGGCGAACTGACGGCAGTGGAAATCCTGCCGCCGGGCCGTCCTGGACGCATCGTCCAGGTACAGAGTCACAGCAGCGCCGAGTTCTGAGCGCCACCGGCTTCAGCCTTCCTGGCTGTCCTCGCTACGCGGTGCGGCCGGCTTGAACAGCGCTGCCATGGACCGCTTGGGACGGATATTGGCGCTGGCACCCGGACGCGTGACCGGGCTGCGCGGCTCGGCCTTTTCCCAAGAGGCCGACTCGCTGCGCGCTGAAGCCTCATACGGCTTGTCAAAGAAGGGATCGACCAGCTTGGGCGCACGACGATAGCGATCGCCCTGCGGTTCGCGCTCGTCGTGGCTGCGGCGCGGCTCGCGGCGACGCTCGCCACCCTCAGCACGCGACGGATAGTCACCGCGCGAGCCTCGACCACCACGCGCTTCCAGCGCAATCTCGAGCGGCTGGATCTTCTGGTTGGTCAGCTTGCCGATTTCTGCCACATGCTTGCCATCGGCATTGCCGACCAGGCTGATCGCCAGGCCTTCGGCGCCAGCGCGGCCGGTACGGCCAATGCGGTGCACATAGTCTTCGGCGTGGAACGGCAGGTCATAGTTGAACACCGCCGGCACGTCCTTGATGTCCAGGCCACGCGCGGCCACATCGGTACAGATCAGGTAGTCGACCTCGCCAGCCTTGAACGCTTCCAGCGCCTTCAGGCGCTCGTCCTGGCTCTTGTCGCCATGCAGGGCCGCGGTCTTGAAGCCGTCGCGTTCCAGCGCACGTGCCAGCCGGCCACAACCGAGCTTGCTGTTGGTAAAGACAAAGGCCTGCTTGACCTCGTTCTGGCGGATCAGCTGCGCCAGCATCGGGCGCTTGTCCTCATCGCTATTGACGCGGACAAAGCGCTGCTCCACGGTGGAGGCGGTGGCGTTGGAACGCGCCACCTCGATCGTGACCGGATTCTGCAGATAGCTGCCGGCCAGACGCTTGATATCGTTGGAAAAGGTGGCCGAGAACAACAGCGTGGTGCGCTGCTTCGGCAGATAGCCGAGAATTCGCTCCAGGTCCGGCAAGAAGCCGATATCCAGCATGCGGTCGGCCTCGTCCAGCACCACGTACTCGACCTGGTTGAGCACGCAGTTGCGCGCCTCGATATGGTCCAGCAGGCGACCTGGCGTGGCCACCAGCACCTCGACGCCCTTCTTCAGCTCGGCAGTCTGCGGCTTCATGTCCATGCCGCCAAACACCACGGCGGAGCGCAGATTGGTGTACTGGGCATACTGCTTGATCTGCTGCGCCACCTGGTCGGCCAGCTCACGCGTGGGCAGCAGCACCAGTGCGCGCACCGGGTGGCGCGCCGGCGATGCCGACGTGTTGTCGTGCTTGAGCAGGCGCTGCAGCAGCGGCAGCGAGAACGCCGCCGTCTTGCCGGTACCAGTCTGGGCCGCACCCATCACGTCCTGACCAGCCAGTACCACGGGAATGGCCTGGGCCTGGATAGGCGTGGTCTGGACATAGCCCATCTCGGCAACGGCGCGCTGGATGGGTTCTGCCAGGGGAAGCTGGGCGTAGGCGATGGTAGCGTTTTCTGTCATGCAGGATGTGTCTCAAATAGACGGCAGGCACAAAGCCTGATAGCCAAGGTGCGGGTAGCACCTTGGCGCGTAGGACGCTGGCAGCAGCCTGATCAGAGACTGCTGGCGTTGAACGTGTCGCAGGCTTGTACCGAGCCTGTCTGGATGCCGGTGGTAAACCAGCGGACGCGTTGCGCGCTGGAACCATGCGTGAAGCTGTCCGGGACCACATAGCCCTGGCTGCGCTTCTGGATGGCGTCATCCCCGATTTTAGCCGCTGCGTTCATGGCGCGCTCAATATCTCCGTTTTCGAGGATCTGACGCGACTTGTGCGCATGATGACCCCAGACACCGGCCAGGCAGTCAGCCTGCAGTTCAAGGCGCACGCTCAGGGCGTTCATCTGAGTTTCGCTGATACGGCCGCGCATGGCATCTACTTTGTCGGTAATTCCCAACAGATTCTGCACATGGTGTGCCACTTCGTGGGCAATCACGTAGGCCTGGGCGAATTCACCATCGGCACCGAGGTCACGCTTGAGCGTGTTGAAAAAGTCCAGGTCCAGGTAGACCTTCTGGTCGCCCGGGCAGTAGAACGGGCCCATGGCCGACTGGCCGGTGCCACAGGCCGTGGGGGTCACGCCACGGTACAGCACCAGGCGCGGCTCCTGGTAGCGGCCACCCGATTGCTGGAACAGCTGGTTCCAGACATCTTCGGTATCGGCCAGCACGGTAGAGACAAACGCGCCCTGCGGGTCATTGGCCGGCGGCGCCGGTGCCGGCTGCTGCACCTGCGGCGAGCCCGATCCGGACAGCACGCCAATCGTGGTCAGCGGGTTTACGCCAAAAAACACGAAACCCAGAATCGCCAGCACGATGGTACCAATGCCGATACTGCGGCCACCAAAAATGCCACCGCCTCCACGCTGGCTACGGCGGTCTTCCACATTGCCTGATTGGCGGTTGCCTTCCCATTTCATGCTGTACTCCCTGTTCCATGCCCCGCAATCGGGGATTTTGGCGGATTATGCGCGATTCGGCTGCGCATGGCTGTCAGCGCTTTCCTGCAGCTGTTGCAGGACCGCAGCGTGATCAGGTCTTGGGCAGTGTCACGCCGATCTGACCCTGATATTTGCCGCCACGATCCTTGTACGAGGTTTCGCAGACTTCATCGCTTTCGAAGAACAGCACCTGGGCGCAGCCTTCGCCGGCGTAAATCTTGGCCGGCAGCGGTGTGGTGTTGCTGAATTCCAGCGTCACATAGCCTTCCCATTCGGGTTCGAACGGCGTCACGTTGACGATGATGCCGCAGCGCGCATAGGTGCTCTTGCCGAGACAAATCGTCAGCACATTGCGCGGAATGCGGAAATACTCCACCGTGCGCGCCAGCGCAAAGCTGTTGGGCGGAATGATGCAGACATCGCTATGGATATCGACAAAGCTTTTTTCGTCGAAATTCTTCGGATCCACCACGGTGCTATGGATATTGGTGAAGACCTTGAATTCGGGCGCGCAACGGATGTCGTAGCCATAACTGCTGGTGCCATAGCTGACGATCTTCTGGCCATCGGCAGCGTAACGCACCTGGCCGGGCTCGAACGGCTCGATCATGCCGTGTTGTTCTGCCATGCGACGGATCCACTTGTCGCTCTTGATACTCATGCTGCGCCTCGGTTGGTTTATCTTGGTAATGCCTTGATTTTATGCTGCTAGCGCCACAATCTGTGCCGACAGACACAATGCCGCAGGAGATGGCAGCCGGAAGCCTCGCCGAAGCTGTTTACACTAGGCACTTTTCCCGCTTCCGGCAGTACCCATGCAAGCCTCCCCTCCCCCTCTTTATCCCGTCAGCCTGGTCGGTGCCGGTCCTGGCGCCGCCGACCTGTTGACGGTGCGTGCGCTGCAGCGCCTGCAGCAGGCCGATGTGGTGCTGTACGACCTGCTGGTCTCACCGGAGATCCTGGCGCTGCTGCCGAAGAACTGCGAGCGCATCTGCGTCGGCAAGCGTTCCAGCCGGCACACGCTGCCCCAGGCGGAGATCAATCGCCTGATCGTGGCGCAGGCACGGTTGGGACGGCGCGTGGTGCGACTCAAGGGTGGCGATCCGTTCATTTTTGGCCGCGGTGGCGAAGAGATGCAGGAGCTGGCGGCTGCCGGCATTCCCTGCGAGGTAGTGCCGGCCGTGACCGCCGCCATGGGCGCAGCTGCGGCCAGCGGCATTCCGCTGACGCACCGTGACCATGCACAGATGGTGAGCTTTGTCACCGGTCACCGCCGCATGGATGACGGAGCGGCAAAGCTGGACTGGATCCGGCTGCTGAGTGCCGAATCCACTCTGGTGATTTATATGGGATTGGGTGAAGCCACGCGTATTGCCGCCGAACTGATGGAGCACGGCGAACATGCCGCCGATACGCCCATGGCGATCGTCTCCAGCGCGACCACGCCGCAGCAGCACATCGTGCACACCACGCTGGGCGAATTGCCACAGGCGCTGCAGGACGAGCGCCTGGTATCGCCTGCCCTGCTGATTATTGGCAGCGTGACCACGCTGCATGAAGAGCTGTATCCACTGATTGTCCAGGCGCAGGCCATGCGCCCGGCAGGCAGCACATCAGAGTGACAGGATCCAGCGTGCCAGCTGCTGCGCCTCGGCCTCGGAGACGTTGGGGCTGGCCGGCATCGGGATGCTGCCAAAGCTGCCGGAGCCACCGGCACGGATCTTTTGCGCCAGGGCGGCTTCGGCACCCTGGCCCTTGTACTTGATGGCGATGTCCTTGTACGAGGGGCCGACGACGCGCTTGTTGACGGTGTGGCAGGACAGGCAGTTCTTGGACCGGGCCAGCGCCTCGGAAGCGTGCGCACCCTGTGCCACGCCCAGCAGCAGACCGGCGGCGATCAAGGCAGAGGAGACGACAGAGACTTTCATGCGGATATTCCTTGCTGTGCCCGACAGGGGCACCTGTACTGCATGAGATTATCCCATTGGGGCAGAAGTTCCGCAGGCAGCATGGACAAGAAAAAACCATGCCGGCTTGCGCGGGCATGGTTCAGGCATGGAGGTCAGGAGATTCGCCACATCTCATCGACGGCTGGCATCTGTACTCGCTGGTATCGGATGAAGCCGTTGGCTGGTGCATTTCCAGTCCACTGACCGAGGCCTTCAGGTTAAAGGCGACAGCGATTTTTCCTGCTCAGGGCATACCCTGTGCTGCGTCACAAAAAATGCAAAAAACTGTAAACACCCTCCACCATCCGGGGAATCGTCAAACGGGAAGACGATGGGTGACAATGTTTAGACATTTTCTGGAGATACGTCATGAAACCCGTGCAGCTGACTGAGCCCGGACAACAGAAACCCGCGACTTTCGAAGATCCCGAATCCATGCTGCTGGCCTGCCACCAGCGCGTGCAGCGCATGTGCGCCCTGCTGCTGCGCCTGCATGCGCATGCCAACCAGAACGGTGCCGACGAACAGGCACGTCGCGCCGCCGCCGACATCATCCGCTACTTCGACATGGCCGGGCCGCACCACCATGAAGACGAGGAGCGCCACCTGGTACCGCGCATGCTGGCAAGCGGAGATCCCTCGCAGATCCACATGGCCGAGAACATCCTGCGCCAGCACAAGGATCTGGATCAGGCCTGGGCCGAACTGCGACCGCTGCTGGTACAGCTGACCGAAGGCGATGCCGCCGCGCTGCTAGCCCAGGAAACGCTGTGCCTGCGCTTTGCCCACATGTACCAGTCACATATCGAACTGGAAGAGCTGCACGCCTATCCCGCGGTATTTCCCGGCATGGGTGCCGAGGTGCTGGAACAGGCCGGCGCAGAGATGGCGCAGCGCCGCGTTGACCAGCCGGTGCTGCAGACGCCCGTCAACCCGGCCTGACAACTTGGGCTAGGATAGCGGCATGTCCTTGCTGCCAGGAGCTGCCATGTCCCTGCCCTCTTCTCCCGCTGCCAGCGACTCCCCGAATCAGGAGCGCCGCCTGCTGGTGCGCCTGACCGGCGCCCTGGGTGCTTTTGCCGGCATGGTGCTGGCTGGTTGCGGCATCAGCATTGGCGGGGGTGGCGCACGCGGCCCGCAGGACATGGCGTATCGCCGGCGCGCCGCGCAACACCTGTACCTGCGCAATCCCGGCAACGTTTACCACGGCCAGCTACCGCCCATGCTGCATGCAATTGCCATCATGGAAGTCCGCATCGGCGGCAATGGCCGCGTTCAGGGCATCCGCTGGCGCCGACGGCCAGACCACGCGCCCGAGGTGGTGCAGCTGGCAAACCGCTTGGTGCAGGCGGCATCGCCGTTTCCGGCTCCGGGCGGCGCTGGCGTGACCTATACCGATACCTGGCTGTTTGTGGATAGCCAGCGCTTCCAGCTCGATTCGATTACCGAGGGGCAGCAGAGTTATGCCACGGGCGAGCCGGAGTGGTGAACAAGGCGCTTCTGATGCCAGGATTGCCGTACAATGGCAGGCTTCCGGAAGCGTGGGAGAGTGGTTTAATCCAGCGGTCTTGAAAACCGCCGACCTGCAAGGGTCCGTGAGTTCGAATCTCACCGCTTCCGCCAGCCGTAGGTTTTCAATCCCACCATTGATTGCCCGCTAAAGTACAAATCCCCTCTGAAGCCGCTAATTGAAGCGGCTTTTTTTGTCCGCCAAGGGCCGCTAGAATTGACTTCAATCCGCCATTTCACGGTGGGATAGATGGAGGGGCAAGGTGGGATTACGCGCTAAGGAGCTATCAGCTCTCGTTGTCGGCAGGATCAGGAAACCGGGCATGCACGCTGTAGGCGGTGTCCCCGGCCTGTACCTATACGTGAGTGATGCCGGTGCCCGTTCGTGGATTGTGCGTGTGACCGTTCACGGCAAGCGCCGCGAAATGGGGCTGGGAGGCTTCGACGATGTGACGCTGGCCCAAGCCCGCGAGAAAGCACGGCAAGCCCGCCAGCAAGCCATCGAGGGTATTGACCCGGTGCAGGAGCGCAAAGCGGCCCGGCTGCGCCGCAAGACAGAGACTGTCCCCACCTTCAAAAAATGCGCCATCGCCTATATCGACGCACATGCGGCTGAATGGCGCAACGCAAAGCACGCCGCCCAATGGGCCAGCACGCTAGAGACTTATGCCTATCCGCTGATCGGTGAAATGAGCGTGGCCGATATTGAGACACGGCATGTACTTGAGGTGCTGCGCCCGATCTGGACGACAAAGACTGAAACTGCCGCCCGCCTGCGTGGCCGTATCGAGCAGATATTGTCGGCGGCTACTGTGCCCGGATACCGCAAGGGCGACAACCCTGCCCGCTGGCGTGGGCATCTTGACCACCTGCTGCCGAAGCCATCAAAGATTGCGAAGGTTCAGCACCACGCGGCAATGCCCATTGACGAAACCCCGCAATTCATGGTGACGCTGGCCGGGATCACTGGCATCTCGGCAAAAGCGCTGGAATTTGCCATTCTGACCGCTGCCCGTAGTGGCGAGGTGCGAGGCGCAACATGGGACGAAATCGACCTGGACGGCAAGGTTTGGACGATCCCTGCCGAGCGCATGAAGGCCGGTAAAGAGCATCGTGTACCCCTGAGTATTCAGGCCATCGAGCTACTGAAGGCGCTGCCTATCTTCGTCGGTGTGCCCTATGTGTTCGGTGCGCCGCGTGGGGGCCAGCTCTCAGACATGGCCATGACCGCTGTGATGCGCCGCCAGCAACTGCCCTATGTGCCGCATGGCTTCCGATCGACCTTCCGCGACTGGTGCAGCGAGCGTACCCATTGCCCTAGTGACCTGGCCGAAATGGCGCTGGCCCATGCGATTAAAAGCGAGGTAGAGGCCGCTTATCGGCGTGGCGACATGCTGGACAAGCGCCGCGAGCTGATGCAGACGTGGGCCGACTTCGTAAGGCCGAGGGGGGCGACATGATGGACGTTACCCGCGATACCCACCAGTGGGGGGATGTTGAGCCAGATGACCTATTCAATCTTGACTTCAACTTTGAGGGATATTTTGAGCGGTACCGCAGCAATCAGCTCAGTGACAGCGAGAAGGAGGAATTCTCTGCCCGCGTCTATGGCTTGTATTGTCGCAACTACTACAAGTCTGGCGGTGATCCTTCAAAGATTGATCCGTGGGTGGCTGGCTATATTGCAGACAAGCTCTTTAAGGCACTTCAAGGCGCCCCATGGGGCGACATCATGGACCTGCCGTGGGATAAGACCACAGAAATGATGACTGCAAAGGGGATGCGTGCATTCAACATATGGGCCGGGGTTCGCAATGCTCTCAATCGCAACCCGCAAGCCAGCGTCACGAAGTTGATAGGGGCGCAATCTGTACTGCACTTCGTTTCGTACGAGACTGCACGAGCTGACTACTACGCGATGAAAAATTCTATGGACAGTGGCAAAGGTATTCCCGAGAAGTTTCTAAAAGATCCCCATGATTTCTAGAAAAACCCATCAACCGGAAAACTTACTATTGCACTACCAGACGGACAAATATTTGTTCGCATGGCGCTAAAAGTGAAAAGCCCGCTGGCGGGCGGGCTTCTCGACCTTAGCAACAAAGATTGCAGCAAAGGCCATCCGTGGAGGACGGCCCCATTAGACCATATTAGGTAGGTCTAGCTGCAAGTTATCCCACCTTCACGAAAGGAAAACTTGCCATGAGCGAGGCCAAAATTCATCAGACCGTCCTGCGCGAGCAACAAGTATTGCAGCGTTTCGGCATCGGACGCACCACCTGGCGCGATGGTGTCCAGTCCGGCAAATTCCCCAAACCTATCAAGTTCTCGGCCCGCTGTGTAGGCTGGCGCGTGGCCGACCTGGACGCTCTCGAGGAGCGTCTGGCCGCTGAAGCCCTGGCCGAGTAAGTGAGGTACTACCATGCAGACCACACATGCCGACAAGGCAGGCGGAGCTACGCCTGTACCGGGGGTGCGTCATGGGCTTTGAACGTGACCGACTCCCCGACGCCGAGAGCTATTACCAGTCGCACGGCCTGAAGCTGGACGGCAAAGGCAAATGGCGTACTACTGAATGCCGCTTCCATGGTGGCAGCGACTCCATGCGGATCAACACCCATACCGGCGCATTCGTATGCATGGCTGGCTGTGGTGCAAAAGGCGGTGACGTACTGGCCTACGAGATGGCCGATACCGGCACTGACTTTGTGACTGCTGCAAAGGCTATTGGCGCATGGGTAGATGATGGCAGGCCCGCACCGAGCCGCCCTACTGCGATCCCGCCGCGTGACGCGCTGCAAATTCTCGCCGCTGAAGCAAACCTGGTGGCCGTGGCCGCTGGCAATGTCGCCCATGGCGTGAAGTTGACCCAAATTGATCTTGACCGCGTGATGCAGGCAGCAAGCCGGATCACGTTCATCGCGGAGGTATTCGCATGAGCGCCGTACTCGAAAAATCCGTGGCCGTGCTGGATGCAGCGATTGCACGCAAGTCTGACTGGCCCACGCTCAACCCGCTGCCCGAACAGGACGCCAATCAGGCCGACCCGTTCCCATTCGATGCGATGGGGCACAACATGGGCGCAGCCGCACGGGCAATTGCGCATGGTGTTCAAGCGCCTGATGCAATCGCCGCTGGCAGCGTACTCGCCGCCGCCGCCCTGGCCGTGCAACCGCATGCCAATGTGGTAGCGCCCTACGGTGCCCGTGTTCCCCTGAGCCTGTTTATTTTGACTTCTGCCAGCTCTGGCGACCGCAAGAGCGCAGTAGATGCCATTGCCTGTAGCGCCGTGGATGAGCTGCGCAAAGAGCAGGCCCGCAAGTTTCAGGAGGAACTGAAGGCATGGGAGGAGGCGAGCAGGGAGAAAGGCAAAACCCCGCCGCGCCCGATCATGCCCTGCCTGACAACGAGCAATGCCACTGTGGAGGGGCTGACAAAGCAACTCATGTGCCAGTCCCATATCGGAGTGTTCAGCTCCGAAGGTGGCGAAGCTCTCGGAGGGCACTCCATGCGCGACGAGCGAAAAGCCGCTGGACTGGCCTTCTACCTGAAGGCATGGGACGGTGCGACCATCGACGCGCTGCGTAGTGGCTTCGGCAATATCGTGCTGCTGAACCGCCGCATGAGTATGCACCTGCTGGTGCAGCCTATCTTGCTGCGACAGCTCTTGAGCGATCCGCTGGCCAGTGGGCAAGGCATGCTGGCCCGGTGCCTGATTGCGCAACCTACTACGCTGGCAGGAACCCGGATGTTCAAGAACGTCAACGCCTACAACGATCCCGCTGTGGTGGCCTTCAACGCCCGGATTACCGATCTGCTGCGAATCACGCCAGACTGCTGGCCGGATGGCGATGGGTTTGCCCTGAAGCCGCGCGACTTGCATCTGACTGATGACGCAATGCGAGCCTGGACGGCTTTCTACAACGCTGTAGAGGTAGAGCAGGCACCCGGCAGGGAGCTAGAGGGAGCACGCGCATTTGCCAGCAAAACGGCAGAACATGCACTGCGCATTGCCGGTGTGCTGGCGATGTATGACAGTGCCGACGCTGGCCGCATTGACGCGACCGCAATGGATGGCGGCATCAGGGTTGCCAACTACTACCTGACCGAGCATGTACGCCTGACACGATCCAGTCAGGCCGACAAACAGCACGGGCAACTGCGTGCGCTGCTGGAGTGGATGCAGGAACAAGGCAGCCTGGTGCAACAGGCGACGATCTTGCAGAAGTCGCCGCGCAGCATCGGCCATCGCAAGAAAGACCAGCTTATGCCGCTGCTGGACGAGCTTGCCGAGCGTGGCTACATCCGCAAGTCTGGTACTGCATGGGAGGTTCGGCCATGTTCCGACTGAACATTGATAGCGTGCTGGCTAATGCTGGCTACGCGGCTAAAGCGGCTAATGTGGCTAATGTGGCTAAACAGAACGCCGACGAATTAGCCAAATTAGCCGGAATAGCCAAATTAGCCATTAGCCAGCAACCGGCTAACGAACCGTTCCCGGTGCTGGACGAGCTGCTGACAGCCGCGCTCCGCGCCTGCGACTACTGGAACGATGACTACGCCGCCCGCCAGCAAATGATCGACGACTGCCACGCCATCCCGCCCGACAAACGGCAGGAATGGATTGACTACTTCGTGCAGCAATACCCGAAGTGATGCCGTAGCCCGCCCCGTGCGGGCTTTTCTTCGTCTGACGCACTATTGCAACTGAGTTGCGTTTATGGTAGAGATTGCTTAAAATTTAAGCACCTTCAACTTTTCATTGCAATGAAACCCATGAAACTGAACGATTTGCGCGAAAGCCGCGCTGCCCTGGTGGCAGAAATGCGTACCCTGGCCGACAAGGCCGAGATGACCAGTGACGACACTGCCCGTTTTGACGCCCTGAAGGCTGAAGTGCAGAAGCTGGAGGCGCAAGAGGAACGCGCCCTGTATCTGCAAGATGCCGAGCGCCGCGCCCTGGGTGCTGACAAGCACGAACAGAAGCTGGCCGGTGGCGTGTCCATCATCGAGGCGATCAATGCCCAAGTGGAGAGCCGCGCCCTGACTGGTGCCACGGCTGAATATTCGGCAGAGGTCGAGCGCCGCACCGGCAAACGTGGTGTTCACCTGCCGCTGTCCGCATTCGAGAGCCGCGCTGCGCAGACCACGACGACCGCTGAAGGCATCGTGCCCGAGGACTTCCGACAGGATTTGTTCGTGGGGCCGCTGCGCAACAGCCGTCTGGTGCAGGGTCTTGGTGCCACGGTGCTGACCGGCCTGCGCGGTGATGTGGTGATCCCGCGCCACAAGACTGGCATGTCTGCCGCTTGGATCGCTGAAGGTGATGCCCTGAGCGAAAGCGGCATGACGTTCGACACCATCGGTCTGAAGCCGCGCCACATCGGTGCGCTCACCGAGCTGAGCCGTCAACTGCTGCAACAGTCAAGCCCGAGTATCGAAGCGCTGGTGCGCAACGACATGAGCGAAGTCATGGCCGAAGCGTTTGACCTGGCACTGCTGGAGGGTGACGGCATCAAGGAGCCGCTGGGCATCCTGGAGACGACCGGCATCCAGACCGGCACGCTGGCGACCCTGTCCTGGTCTGCTGTGCAGGAGCTGCTGGAAAAGCTGGCGCTGAAGAACATCACGCCGAACGCCTGGATTACCGAGCCGCAGAGCGCCACGAAGCTGCGCACGACGCTGAAAGCGGCTTCTGCCGGCTCCAGCTACCTGATGGAAGGCGGCCGCATGGCTGACCTGCCGGTGGCGATCACGAACCAGATGAAGCTGAGCGGTGCGACCGGGCAAGTCCTGCTGGGTGACTTCCGCCAACTGCTGATTGGCGTGTGGGACTCCGTGCAGATTTTGGCGAACCCGTATGCAGAAGGCCCGTACAGCCGTGGTGCCGTGCAGGTGCGTGCGCTGATGACGGCTGATGCGGTGGTGCGCCGTCCTGAAGCCTTCGTGCTGGCTTCTGACCTGGTGGTGTAAGCCATGGCCGCGCCGAACATCGAACACCGAATGGCGACTGGTCTGCAAGCCAGTGGCCGCACGTTGACCGGCTATGCCGCCGTGTTCAACGCTGATACCCGTGTGGGTGACTTCATCGAGCGCATTGCACCCGGTGCCTTCATCCGTTCGCTGGAGAGTGGCCGCGATGTTCTGGCGCTGGCTGACCATGATCCAAAGACCGTGCTGGGTCGCACATCGTCCGGCACGCTGGCGCTGTCGGAAGATTCACACGGTCTGGCCTTCACGCTGACGCTGCCGGACACCACTGCCGGACGTGATCTTGCTGCCCTGGCAGCGCGTGGCGATCTGGGTGGCATGTCCTTCGGTTTCGTTCCGGCAGATGAGGTATGGACAGGCGACACCCGCGAGCTGCGCGAGGTGGAATTGCACGAAGTGTCCGTGGTGCAGTCCTGGCCTGCCTATCCGCAAACATCGGTGGCCCTGCGCATGAAGCAGCTTCGCACACCTGCCCGCATGTGGCTGGAGACGTGTAAATGATGAACCGCATCAAGTCCCTGCTGGGCATCGAGCAACGAAGCTTTGACCCGTACTGGTCTGACTTCCTTGCCAAGCGAACAGGTACCGTGACAGTAGATGCTGCGCAGTCCCTTGCCGCGTGCTATGCGGCTGTGTCCGTGATCTCGGAGGCGGTGGGTTCCCTGCCGCTGCATCTGTACAAGCGCGACGGTGACGAGCGCGAGCGTGCCGACTCGCATCCCTTGTACGCGGTGCTGCATCACGCGCCGAATGAGTACCAGAGTGCGCAGGAATTCATCGAGTGGCTGACGGCATCCATGCTGCTGCACGGCAACGGCTATGCACGCATCACCCGAGGGCATGACGGACAGGTGAGAAGCCTGTTTCCGCTGGCCCCTGAGCGCGTGAACATCAAGCGCCAAGGGGATGTGATTGCCGGGTACGAGTACATCAATCTTGACGGCAGGAGCGAGAAGCTATTGCCTGATGAGGTGTTCCATCTGCGCCATCGTGCTGGCGGTGATCCGCTGGTGGGCTTGTCCCCGATTGCCGCAGCGCGTGGCGTGTTCGAGCTGGCGCTGTCCGAACAGGAGCACGGTCAATCCAGTTTCGACAACGGTACTCGCTTGTCCGGTACGTTGAATGTCCCCGGTGTCCTGAAGCCCGAGCAGCGCGAAGCACTGAAAGCATCCTGGCAGGCGCAATATGCCGGTGCAGCGAATGCTGGCCGTGTTCCTGTTCTGGAGGCCGGTACGAATTTCCAGCACATGAGCATGACGCTGGAAGATGCCGAGTGGATTGCAGCGCGTCAATTCAGCGTGCAGGAGGTGGCCCGCGTGTTCAAGGTGCCGCCCGTCCTGATCGGTGATCTGACCCATGCGAACTTCAGCAACAGCGTGGAGATGAACCGCTGGTTTGTCACGCACACCCTGCAACGCCACATGAGCGCATGGGAGGGGGCTATCAGCCGCCAACTGTTGAGCAGTGCAGGCAGGCGCATCTATTTCCCGGAATTCAGTGCAGAAGGCTTGTTGCGCGGTGATGCCGCCAACCGTGCCAACTTCTATGAGAAGGCCATCAATTCCGGATGGATGACGATTGCCGAGGTTCGCAAGCTGGAGAACCTGCCCGCGATCAAGTCCGACCGGTTCAAGCCGATGGAGCCGCCGAAATGAGACTGTTTGCACCCAAGACGCTCAAAGCACGCCAACTGGAGACAGGCCGCACGCTGGCGCTGAACGGCAAGGCGTGGAGGAAGTTGCGCGAAGCTGTCCTGGCGCGTGATCCGCTGTGCTGCTGTGGCTGTGGTGCGCCGAGCACGGATGTTGACCATGTGGACGGTGATCCGACCAACAACAGCATGGACAACCTGATGGGCCTGGCGCACGAGTGTCACAGCATCAAGACTGCGACCGGCAAGCTGCCGACTGGATACGATGAAAGTGGTATTCCGCTGGGTGGCCCATGGGCGCAGATGATAGCGATTCTCAAGAAATCGCCAGCAACCGAGGCGAACGAACCGCACGGTACCCCCTGAACCAATGGAATCTGCTTAAAAAATAGGCAATCATGAAGTTAACACCTAAGCGTACCAGTTCGACCTGCGAAATAGCCCTGCAAGCGCACCAGAATGCCGCCAGTGCGCCTATCGAGCCGCCCGAGTATGTAGCCCTGCCCGAAGCCTGCAAACCGTTCTGGAAGGCCATTGTGACGAGCCGCCCGCGTGATACCTGGACAGATTCTGACCTGGTGCTGGCCGCGAATCTGGCGCGTGTCAATTTTGCCATTCAAGGGATGGAAGTCGGTTCTGATGAGCACGCGAAGCTGACGCGTCTGGCGATGGCGCTGGCCCGTTCGGTGGCCGTGCATCCGACGGCAACAGTCGGACGTGCTGCCGACATGGTGAACGCTGCCACTGCCGAGCGTGAAGCGCGTGCCGAGCAGGATGATGATCTGATCCCGATGGGTTTGCAATGACCCGCGCCGCGCGTGTGATTGCCTTCATCGAGCGCCATTGTGTGACCCCGGAGGGTGCGCATGTGGGCAAGCCGCTTGTGCTGGCCGATTTCCAGAAGGAGTTTATCCGTGCTGTCTATGACAACGAGCAAGGTACTCGCAGGGCTTATCTATCGATTGCCCGCAAAAACGGCAAGAGTGGCCTTATTGCTGGTCTGCTGCTGGCCCATTTGATTGGGCCGGAGGCGAAGCAAAACAGTCAGATCGTCAGTGGTGCCATGTCACGCGATCAAGCCGCCCTGGTGTTCAGCCTGGCAAGCAAGATGGTGATGCAGTCACCGAAGCTGTCCAAGCTGGTGAAGATCATCCCGAGTGGAAAACGCCTGATCGGTCTGCCGCTGAACGTGGAATTCCGTGCGCTTGCTGCTGATGGCAAGACGGCGCATGGACTGTCCCCGGTGCTGGCGATTCTGGACGAGGTGGGGCAGGTACGAGGGCCGCAAAGTGACTTCATCGACGCGATCACGACCAGCCAGGGTGCGCACGAAAATCCACTGCTGATTGCCATATCGACGCAAGCGGCATCTGATGCTGATCTGTTATCCATCTGGCTGGACGACGCTGCAAGCAGCAATGACCCGGCCATTGTCAGCCACGTCTATGAGGCACCCGAGGATTGCACCCTGATGGATCGTGATGCCTGGAGGGCCGCAAATCCTGCCCTGGGCCTGTTCCGCAGCGAATCCGATCTGGCCGCGCAACTGGAGCAGGCGCAGCGTATGCCATCGATGGAGAACAGCGCCCGCAATCTGCTGCTGAATCAGCGCATATCGACAGATTCCCCATTCGTCAGTCCGGCGGTGTGGGCAAGCTGTGGTGATGCGCCGCTGCCCTTCGGTGATGAACCGGTGTTTGCTGGCCTGGACTTGTCTGCACGTACTGACCTGACTGCGCTGGTGCTGGTGGGCAAGGTGAACGACGCATGGCAAGTCCATCCGGTGATCTGGACGCCTGAAGTCGGTGTGGCAGAGCGTGCAAGGCGTGACCGTGCACCCTATGACGTGTGGGTCAGAGAGGGTCAACTGCATACGACACCCGGCAGAACGATCGATTACGAGGTAATCGCCCGCGAGCTGGCCGAGATATGCAGCACCTGCAACATGCAAGGGATCGCATTCGACCGCTGGCGCATCGACGTGCTGCAAAAGGAACTGGACAGGATCGGCGCTGATGTGCCTTTGACCCCATGGGGACAAGGCTACGCCAGCATGTCGCCCGCGCTGGACGCTTTGGAAGCCGAGCTGCTGAACGAACGGATTGCACACGGCATGCACCCGGTATTGACGATGTGCGCGGCAAACGCAACGACCGTGCGCGATCCTGCCGGAAACAGGAAGCTGGACAAGAGCCGTCAGACAGGCCGCATCGACGGTATGCAGGCGCTTGCCATGGCGATGGGCCTGGCGACGAGCATGGCCGAGGAAGAAGCCTTTACCGGCATCTATTTTGTGTAACCCTGCCGGGGGGTGCCGCAAGGCGTATCCCGGACGCGGATCAGACGGACAGTGCCGCGCTGGAAGAAAACCCCGTCAGCCGGTGGGATGCGTCGGACGCCCGCGACCGGCACCTATTCATCCATTCATGAGGAACTGACATGCTGACACTGATCGAAGTCAAGGAGCACCTGCGCATCGAGACGAGCGACGAAGATAGCCTGCTGCACGCCTACATGGACGCCGCAGAAGCGTCTGTGGCTGACTATCTGGGCATCGAGCTACCCAGCGCCATGCCTGCGCCTGTACGCGCTGCCATCCTGCTGCGTGTGGGTGATCTGTACGAGAACCGCGAGGGGCAGACAGACCGCCCGCTGCACGGCAACCGGACATTCGAGCGTCTGCTGCAACCCTATCGAGTGATGGCGCTATGAGGGCCGGAGAACTTGACCAGCGCGTGACGCTGGAGCGCTTCGGGGAGTACAAGGACGCATCCGGAGCCTGGACGGAGGGCTGGGAGACGGTGGGGACGTTCTGGGCCGCTGTGCTGCCGCTGACGGGTAAGGAAATCATTGCCGCTGATGCTGTGACCGCAATCACTGACGTGCGCGTCATCATGCGCTATCAACCTGGTGTGACGGCTGCTGATCGGCTGACGCATCGAGGCAAGACACTGGAAATCAAGACGGTGATCGAGCGAGCCAGTCAGAGGCGGGTGCTGGAATTGCTGTGCAAGCGGGTGGGGTGAGCCGTCACGCACGCGCCCGCGAGGTTTTGGCTGGGGCTCAATTTGATCCCCAACCTGTGAGCCGTCACGCACGCGCCCGCGAGGTGCCCCCGGCATGGGGGGGGGTGTCAATCTGCGATCCCCCTTGCAATTGCTGGTGAAACTTGAGTGTTGGGAAATTGGTGGGATAAAAGCAACGATCGGCCTGCAACCCGCATGAAACCTAGGTTATAGGCTGACACCGCTTCCGCCAGGATCTGATCAGGCTGCCCCTCCGGCAGCCTTTTTCATGGGCTTGTCAGGCACCAGAGCGGCAGCCGGCAAACAGGTCCAGATCACGCTGATAGAGCGCGGTTTTCACATCCATCGCACCCAGCACCGAATGGAACAGGTTGTCCTGGGAGTGCGGCTTGCCGGCCTGGGCCTTGAGGCAGGCGGCATCCAGCCCACGATCAGCATAGAAATCTTTCGAGCCCCAGAACACCATCGGCACATGGGTCTGCTCGTCCGGCGCCACCGCATAAGGTGCGGCGTGCAGGAACATGCCCTTCTCACCCAGCGATTCACCATGGTCGGACAGGTAGAGCATGGCCGGACTGATGCCGGGGGTCTGCTGCAGCAGCGCGATGGTATCGGCCAGCATGGCATCTTGCGCCACGACGGTGTTCTGGTAGGTATTGAGCAGCTGCTCACGCGTGCAATCCTGCATCTGGTTGGTATCGCAAGTCGGGGTGAACTTGCGGTCCTGCTGCGGATAGCGCTCGAAATAGGCCGGGCCATGGCTGCCGTTGGCGTGCAGCACGATCACGGCATCGCCAGTGAGGCCGGCCAGGGTCTGTTTCAGCGGCTCCAGCATGGCATTGTCATAGCAGAGGTTGCCGTGGCACTGCTCCTTGGGCGCTTCCAGATAGATGTCGCGGTGCGGGATGCGGTTGCAGATGCCCTTGCAGCCGCTGTCATTTTCCAGCCAGGCCGTCTGCAGCCCGACGCGCTTGAGCACATCCATCAGGTTTTCCTGGTGCTTGGCGCGGTTGCCGTTGAAATCGGCCTGCGATTCGGGCGCAAACATGCAGGGCACAGAAATCGCGGTCGAGGTACCGCAGGCAGCCGTATCCGGGTAGTTGATCACATCGGGCATGGCGGCCAGGCGCGGCGTGGTGGCCGGTGCACCCGGGTTCAGGCCCCAGCTGGCCGCACGCGTGGTTTCGCCCACCACCACGACCAGCACCTGCTTGCGTGGGCTGGCACTCGTGCTGGCTACGCGCTGGGCATCCAGCCCGATCGGCTCGAACGGACGGCTGGCATCGTAAGTGTTATAGCCAGTCTTGATGCCGGCATAGACCAGCGCCGCCGGCAGCATCTGGTTCTTCACGTCCTTGTTGTTGCGGAAGAAGGACGCGTAGTTCTGGTAGCCCAGCGCGGCAATCGCCAGTACCACCAGGATCGGGACTACCATGCCGGCCACGCGCCAGGCCGAGGCCTGCCACAGGCTGCCGGCGGGCTTGATCTGCAGGTATTTCAAGTAGAGCCAGGCCGGCAGCACACCGGTCAGCAGCGCCCAGCCGATAAAACGCGGATTCATCCAGGCACGCGCCTCGTTCGGATCAGTCTGCAGGATGTTCTGGATCTGGTCGGCGTTGAAATAGATGTTCTGCGTCATCACCGCCCAGGAAGCCGCGGCGCTGAGTACCAG
The DNA here is from genome assembly GCF_045055315.1 of Allobrachymonas wangyanguii. Lineage (GTDB taxonomy): Bacteria > Pseudomonadota > Gammaproteobacteria > Burkholderiales > Burkholderiaceae_C > Brachymonas > Brachymonas wangyanguii. The sequence continues at coordinate 936,209 of NZ_CP173677.1, read as the reverse complement.
CAGCAGCGGTACCACCACCCGGTGCACGCGCGGCCAGAACAGCAGCTGCAGCACCAGATAGAGCACGGCGCCGACCAGCAGCGGCAGCGTCAGCCACAGGTAGAGCTGGTTGCCGGCGTTGTGCTGCAGCGTCTGTTGCGCCACATTGCGCCAGAAGCCGATGTTGTACACGGCCAGCGAGAAGACGGTGACCAGGCCAATGCCTTGGTTCGGAGTGAGTGAGAGTCGCATGAACTGCCTCTTGTGCATGACGGCAGCCATGGTCTTCCCGGAAACTTAGGCGATCCTTAAGTTTTCTGGCGCAGGTACAAAAAAGTTCCGGTGTCAAGTCCTTCGTGAACCGCCCCGGGTTTTGAGGAGGCCCCAACTCTTGAGAAGATGGAGCCATGAACAAGTCAAACAAGTTTTCCCCGGAAGTTCGTCATCGCGCCGTGCGCATGGTGCAGGAACATCGAGCCGACTACGCTTCGCTATGGGCGGCGATCGAGTCGATTGCTCCCAAGATCGGCTGCGCATCCTATACCCTGCTTGAATGGGTCAAGAAGGCCGAAGTCGACGCTGGCCTGCGTGCCGGCACCACCACAGCCGATGCGCAGCGGATCAAGGAGCTGGAACGCGAGGTCAAGGAGTTGCGGCGTGCCAACGAGATCCTGAAGACAGCCAGTGCGTTTTTTGCCCAGGCGGAGCTCGACCGCCAGCTCAAGCGATAAAAGCCTATATCGACGAGCATCGCCAGTGCTACGGGGTCGAGCCCATCTGCAAAGTGCTGCAGATGGCCCCATCATGCTACTGGCGCCACGCAGCCCGGCAACGCAACCCGCAACTACGCTGTGCGCGTGCGCAGCGAGATGAAGGGCTGAAAGCCGACATCCAGCGCGTGTGGCATGCCAATTGGCAGGTCTACGGTGTCGACAAGGTCTGGCTGCAGATGAACCGTGAGGGCATCGCGGTGGCACGCTGCACGGTCGAGCGGCTGATGCGGGAGATGGGATTGCAAGGGGCGCGCCGGGGCAAGACGGTACGCACAACGCTGCCGGATACGTCAGCGACGTGCTCGCTGGACCACGTCAAGCGCCAGTTCAATGCCAGCCGCCCGAATGAGTTGTGGGTATCGGACTTCACCTATGTCTCCACCTGGCAGGGCTGGCTGTATGTGGCCTTTGTCATTGATGTGTACGCCCGGCGCATCGTCGGCTGGCGGGTCAGCCGCAGCATGCACACCGACTTTGTGCTGGATGCGCTGGAGCAGGCCCTGTACGAACGTCGGCCAGAGGCCCATGCCTTGACACACCACAGCGACAGGGGCAGCCAGTACGTCAGCATCCGTTACACCGAGCGTCTGGAGCAGGCGGGCATCCAGCCGTCCGTAGGCAGCCGTGGCGACAGCTATGACAACGCGCTGGCCGAGACCGTCAACGGGCTGTACAAGGCCGAACTGATTCACCGCCGGGGCCCCTGGAAGACCAGGGAATCCGTGGAACTGGCCACCCTCCAATGGGTGCACTGGTTCAACCATGTACGATTGCTCAAGCCGATCGGGGGTATTCCTCCAGCAGAAGCTGAGGCACACTACTGGAGGCAACTCGTCGCCGGCAACACCTTGGCAGAGGTGTCAACTTAAACCAACCAGCCTCCTCGAAACCCGGGGCGGTTCAGTCGAGGATGCCCATGTGCATGCCGAGACAACACCCGAAACGGTTTGAGTATCAAACCAGTACCCGTCCACCGAAGTGGGTCAACTCCATTCTTGAAAGCGAGCAGCGGATGGCGAGCTGGCACCGCCACCATCAGTTCGTCCTCCCACGCGGGCGTAACCACGATGCCATCGCCTGCGTCTTCGGCCATAGAGAAACCGGCGTCATACAGGTCATCATGCAGACCCTTGATCTGTTGGGTCAGCGGAACCTCGAACAACCGAACTTCGACCTCTGGGTCTTCCTCCCGGCATTGCGCCAAGAGCGCTGGTAGGCGCGATGGCGTGATGCCGTCGGATAAGGCAACACGTAAGAAGTAACGGAGGTGACGTAATTCCATAGTTCTGAGCCCTCATGAAACTTCACTTTATGAAATAGGCGAAAAACGCATCAGTGTGCGCTCGCGTGCCCTGGCGTGATCGACGACAGGCTGCGGGTAGTCCACCCCCAGCCGCAGACCGCAGGCCGCGAGTTCGACCGGCTTCATGGCGGCGGGAAAGTGGATGTGCGCATCCGGCACTCGGGCCAGTTCGGGCAGGTAGCGGCGGATGAACTGCCCGTCCGGATCGAAGCGTTCGGACTGCGTGATGGGGTTGAAGATGCGGAAGTAGGGCTGCGCGTCGCAACCGGTAGACGCGGCCCACTGCCAGCCGCCGTTGTTGGCGGCCAGGTCGTAGTCGTTCAGGTGCTGGGCAAAAAACCGCTCGCCGCGGCGCCAGTCAATGCCCAGATCCTTGGTCAAGAAGCTCGCCACCACCATGCGCAAGCGGTTGTGCATATAGCCCGTCTGTAAGATCTGGCGCATGGCGGCATCCACCAGCGGGTAGCCGGTGCGCGCCTCGCACCAGGCTTGCCACAGCGCGGGCGCCTCGTCCCACTGCACGCGGTCGTATTCGGGCTTGAAGGACTGCGTGACCACCTGCGGGTGATGCCACAGGATCATGAAATAAAAGTCGCGCCAGGCCAGCTCGGACAGCCAGGTCTGCGCGCCCGCGCTGCCTTCGCATGCCTGCTGCGCCGCCAGCGCCGCCAGCTGACGGATGGACACGGTGCCGAAGCGCAGGTGCACCGACAGGTAGGACACGCCCTTGCGCCCGGGGTAGTCGCGCGCCTCGTGATACGCCGCCATGCGTGGCGCAAAGTCGTGCAGCAGCTGCTGCGCACCGCGCATCCCGGTGGGTAGAGGCAGCGCATGCAGGTTGGTGGGGACAAAGCCCAGGTCTGCCAGCGTGGGCAGGCGCTCGCCGGCAGGTGGCGGCGCCAGATGTCGTGCGTAGCGCGCCACCGGGTAGGGTTTGAGCTGGAAGGCATCCAGCCGCTGCAGCCAGGCGCGCTTGTAGGGGGTAAACACGCTGTAGGGCCGGCCCTGTTGGGTCAGCACCTCGTCACGCTCCAGCAGCACCTGGTCTTTGTAGTCGCTAAAAGCGATGCCCAACTCGCCCAAGGCCTGGGCCACGCGCTGGTCACGTTCCAGGGCCTGGGGCTCGTAGTCGCGGTTGGCCAGCACCTCCTGCACGCCCAGCGCCTGCGCCAGTTGCACGATGCACGTCAGCGACGGGCCGTGGCGCACGATGAGCCCGCCGCCGGGCGCGCCGCTGCGTGCGGCCAGCTGCTGCAGGCCGTCGTGCAGCTCCAGCACGCTGGCGTGGATGAACTCCACGCGCCGGTCGCAGCGCGTGGGCAGCGCATCCAGGATGTCGGTGTCGAACACGAAGGCGCAGTACACGCGCTCATGGCGGCGCAGCGCGTGGTAGAGCGCGGCGTGGTCGTGGCAACGCAGGTCGCGGCGCAGCCACACCAGGGCGCTGGGGGCCGTAGCCGCCACGCCGTTGCTGCCCGCAGGTATTTTTTTTATCGTCATGGTCCGTTCACGAGGACATCAACACCGGCCCGCCCTTTTGCAGCGCACGCTGGTAGGCAGGCCGTGCCTGCAGGCGCTGGCGGTAGGCGGCCAGATGCGGCCAAGCCGCTTCGTTGCCGCCCCGGGCCAGGGCTGCCTCCACGGCAAAGCTCATCTGAAAGTCCGCCATGGTGAGGTGCTCGCCCGCAAACCAGGGGTGCTGCGCCAGGTGCGCCTCCATGAAGGCCAGCGCGGTCTGCACGTTCGGCGTGATGAGCTTTTGCTGCACCTTGGCACACAGGGCGCGGGCCACGGGCCGCACCAAGAACGGCATGGGCTGGCGCGGAATGGAGTCGAACACCAGCTTCATCACCAGCCAGTTCATCAGCGAGCCCTCGGCGTAGTGCATCCAAAAGCGGCACTGGCGATGCTCTGCGGTGCCGCGCGCGGGCTCCAGGTGGGCAAGCTCTGCCGGCGCCTGGGCGCCAAAGCGCTCGGCCAAGTATTCGATGATGGCGCCGGACTCGGCCACCACGGTGTCGCCATCGGTCACCACGGGCGATTTGCCCAGGGGGTGGATACGCTTGAGTTCGACAGGCGCCAACCGGCTTGCCGGGTCGCGCCGGTAGAGGCGGATGTCATAGGGCACGCCCAGCTCCTCCAGCAGCCAGAGGATGCGCTGGGAGCGCGACATTTCAAGATGGTGAACGGTGATCATGGTGCGGCCTTGTGGGTGGCGGAAGCTGCCTTGCGCAGCCAGCGCATCAGAGTGCCGAGCAATGGCAGTTTTTCGTACAGCTCTTCGGCGGCATCCCAATAGTCGCGGTGCAGCGTTACGCGTCCCTGGGTGTCAAAGCGCACCAGGGTGGCGCCGCGGATGCATTGCGCCACCTGAGGCCGCCAGCGCCGCATGCGAAAGTGAAATTCCCAGGCCAGAAACGCCTGCTTGCCCTGCACGAGGTGCTGCGTGACGACGAAACGCGGCTGCTCCAGCGTGTCAAACATGTGCGCAAACACCTGCGCAATGGCGGGTACGCCGCGCACGTAGTTGAAGGGGTCTTTGAACTGCGCGTCGGGCGCGTAGTAGTCGCCCAGCCGCGCCAGGTGCGCGGGGCTAAGCTGCTCGTACAGCGCAATCAGTCTTTGCACGGCGGCGGGGGTGTCGGGGCACGAAGCGGCGGGAGAGGTCTGCATGGGTCAAAGGCCGGTGAAGCGGTGCACCAGCGGGAAATACCAGCGGTACGGCAGGCAGCGCATGAACCTGAGCACACCCGTGAAGCGCTTAGGGAAATGCGATTCAAACGCCCCCCGCTCCCAGCCGCGCACGATGGCCAGCGCCGCCTGTTCGGGTGTGATGAGGGAAGGCATGGTGAACTGGTTTTGCGCCGTGAGTGGTGTATCGACAAAGCCCGGGTTCAGCAGGCTGACGCCCACGCCCTTGGGCCGCAGGTCGAGGAACAGGTTTTCGGCCAGGTTGATCAGCGCCGCCTTGGTGTGCCCGTAGGCCAGGCTTTGCGGCAGGCCGCGCCAGCCGGCCACGCTGGCCACCAAACTCAGGTGCGGCGCGCGCCCGGCGCTGGCGGACTGCAAGAGCGCGGGCACCACCGCGGCCAGCACATGCAGCGCGCCAGCGACGTTCACGCGCTGGTGCTGCAGCAGCTCGGGCAAGTCCAGCGCGTCGGCCGCCATGGGGCGGTAGTAGCCGGCGCAATAAAGAACCAGATCCAGCGGCCCGCCCTGCAGCAGCTGCTGCGCAGCGCTGGCCGTGGCCTGGGCGTCGGTCACGTCCAGCGCCAACGCCTGGCTGCCGGGGTGCTCGCGCACGAAGGCGTCCAGCAGGCCCTGCTGACGCGCCGACACGCACACCTGCGCCCCGCGTGCGTGCAGCAGCGCGGCCACGGCACGCCCAATGCCGGTGGACGCGCCCACCAGCCATACGCGCTTGCCGTGCCAGTCGGTGATGCGGGGGTTCAGAGGCATGGGCTCATTCCTTGGTGAAGGACAGCAGCACTTCGCCCAGCGTGATGCCGAACTTGCTCATGGTGGCGCGGTTGAGCATCACGCGCTCATCGACCAGGAACATCCAGTCGTCGAACTGCACCTCGTACTCCTTGCCGTCCACCGGCAGGCGCAGGGTGTAGTTCCAGCGGAAGGCGTTGCCGGACTCCTGCCCCGCGGCCTCGCCCACCACGTCGTCGGCGCGCCCGGTGTAGCGCCCGCCCTCGTGCTTGGTCAGGCGCCAGACGCGGCGGGAGGTGCTGCCGTCGGAATAGCTGAAGGCTTCGTCCAGCACGCCCTGGTTGCCCTCCCAATGGCAGTCCATGACCACGGTGAAGCGGCGTACCACCTCGCCGCCGCGCTTCTGGAAAATGCCGTGGGCACGGATGCGGCCATTGAAATAGCGATCGAGCTGCAGCGCGGGGCGCTGCTGGGCGTAATCGCTGACCTGCGGCCCGGCGCAGCCCGCGAGGACGGCCGAGCCCGCAAGCAGGGTCAACAAAACATGGCGGCGTGTGTTCATGGTGTCACTCCTGGGGGTGGTCTGGAGAATCGATCAGCAGCCAGTGCAGCAACGACGCGGCCACCAGCTTGAGCGCGCAGGGCAGCAGCGCGTAGACCCAAGCCAGGTGCTGCAGCGCATAAAAATCCTGGCTGCCGGGCGTGTAGCCCAGCCATTGCAAGAGCGGCAGCGTGGCGCCTGCGGCCAGCGCCAGGTTGAGCTTGGTGGCCAGGTTCCACCAGCCCAGGTAGGCGCCGTCGTGCACGCCCTGGGCACCGTGGCGCTCGATCAGCAGGGCCAGCAGAGCGCCGGGCACGGCCAGGTCGGCCCCCAGCGCCATGCCGGACAGCACGCAGATCACGCCAAAGGCAAGCACCTGGCCGCCTTCCAGGCCCGCAGCCCAGCCAAAGCAGACCACAGCCAGCAACATGCCGGCCAGCCACGCGCGCTCCAGCCCGAAGCGGCGCACCACGCGCAGCCAAGCCGGCATGGACAGCGCGCCACTGACGAAATACAGCACAAGAAACAGCGCGATCTGCGGCTGCGTGGCCAGCAGCCGGTCCTGGGCGAAGAACAGCATCAGCGCGGCCGGTATGGCGCTGGCGATGCCGTTGCACAAAAACACGGTCAACAGGCGGCGGAATGGTGATTCGGCCAGTGGCTGCCACAGCGCAGGACTGGGTTGATGCCCCCTATCGCGTAGCGCAACCGCCACCGGCGGGCGCGGCGCGCGCCACAGCACCAGCCAGCCGGCCAGCAGTGCCAACGCAAACACGGCCAACATACTGCCCGCGCCCCAGGCCACCGACAGCGCGCTGGCCGTGACCACGCCCAGCAGCCCCGCCCCCTCGCGCCAGGCCACGATGCGGCTGCGCTGCAAGGCGTCGCCCCCCAGGCGCACGCCCCAGGCCTGGTGCGCGATGACCAGCAGGCTGTGCGCCAGGCAGGTGAACAGCAGCCCCGCCACCATCCACACCGCCAGCGCCGCTTTACCCTGCACGCGGGGGAAGAACAGGCCCGCCAGGCCCAGCGCCAGCAGCAGCGCCGCAGCCCCGGCCACCCACAGCACGGCCTGCGAGGTGCGGCGGTACAGCCGATCACTCAGGCGGCCCAGCAGCGGCTCAGCCCCAGCATCCATCAGCCGCACCAGCATCAGCAGCGCGCCCACGATGGCCAGCGGCAGGCCCAGGTCGCTGGCGTAGTAATGCGGCAGCACCACGTACAACGGCAGCGCGGCAAAGGCCAGTGGCAGGCCCAGCAGCCCGTAGGCCAGGCCGGCGCGCCAGGGCAGCACCTGCGCGGCAGTCCACGGAAGATGGGCGCGGGTCATGGCCCGCCTTCTGATCTGCGCGCCAGCAAGGCGCTGCGCAGGCCGGGCTCGGAGGTGCGCGGCGACAGCCAGATGGCGAAAAAGCGGCGCGCCAGCTCGGCATCGTCCGTGACGCCCAGCAACTGCTCGCCGCGCCAAAAACGCATGCCCCGGCCGGGTTGGTACAGGCCGGTCAGCCGGTCGCCAGACTGCACATCGGGCAGCAAGGCGGTCAAGACTTTCAGCCAGCGTTGCGCCTGCGCGGGCGGCAACTCACCCTGGCGCTCGATCTCGTCGATGGAGCGCTGCGCGATGGCCGCGCCCTTGAAGGCGCGGTGGTAACTCAGCTCCAGCGCCAGCGGGTAGTCACCAAAGTCGGCCGCCTTGAATTGCGGGCCCACCCACAGGCGGGCGTCGTAAATGCGCAGCCCCAGAAAGCGCATCTGTCCCTGGCCCAGCAGGGCTGCGGCAGGCAGTGCCTGCTGCACAAAGCTGGGCGGGGCGGCTGCGCCATCGGCCGCAGCGGTGGCGCTGGCGACCGCGGCCCCCAAGGCCACCGCCAGCACGCCCACGCAGGCCATTCGGTTTAGCGATGAAATGAGGCTGTAAGGCATATGCAGAAAGCGCGAGCAGCTATGGTTTTTAATCTTTCACCAAGGTGTACTGCACCACGTCGATGTTGCGGCTGTCGAAGGCCGCCTCGCAGTACGCCAGGTAAAACTCCCAGGTGCGCAGGAAGACCGCATCAAAGCCCTGGGCCAGCACCTGGGCGCGCCGCTCGGTGAACTGGCGGTGCCAGCGGCGCAGGGTTTCGGCGTAGTCGGGGCCAAAGGCAAATTCCTCCACCACGCGCAGGCCGGCCTGCTGCGCGGCGGCGCGAAAGCGCGCCGGGCTGGGCAGGCAGCCGCCAGGGAAGACGTACTGCTGGATGAAGTCCGTGCCCTGCACGTAGCGGTCGAACAGCGCGTCGTCGATGACGATGCTTTGCACACAGGCGCGCCCGCCGGGCTTGAGCAGTCGCGCCAGCGTGCCAAAGTAGCTGGGCCAGTAGGCCTGGCCAACGGCTTCCACCATCTCGATGGAGCAGATGGCGTCGAACGGCCCATCCTGTATGTCGCGGTAGTCCTGCAGGCGCAGATCGGCCTGCGGCGCAAGGCCCGCTGCCAGCAGGCGCGCCTGGGCAAACGCCAGTTGCTCGGTGGACAGCGTCACGCCCGTCACATGGGCCTGACACTCGCCCGCCGCCATTTCGGCCAGCGCGCCCCAGCCGCAGCCAATTTCCAGCACGCGGCTGCCGGGCTGCACGCCGGCGCTGTGCAGGGCGCGGCGCACTTTGGCGTGCTGCGCAGCGGTCAGGTCGCCCGTCAAGTCACCCTGGAACCAGGCCGACGAGTAATTCATGCTCGGGTCCAGCCACAGCTGGTAGAAGGCGTTGCCCAAGTCGTAATGGGCGTGGATGTTGCGGCGGCTGCCCGCGCGGCTGTTGCGGTTGAGCAGGTGGCGCAGCCGGTAGGCCAGGCGCCCCCACCAGGCGCCGTAGACCAGGGATTCCAGCGCATCACGGTTGGCCATCAGCAGGCGCAGCAGGTCGGCCAGGTGGGGCGTGCTCCAGTCCTGGGCGATATAGCCCTCGGCCAGGCCGATGTCGCCCGAGCGCAGCACTGCGCCAAACACGCGCCAGTGGTGCAGGTGCAGGCTGGCGTGCGGGTAGCCGCCCTGGCCCACTTGCAGCGTGCTGCCGTCGGGTAGCTCCAGGTGCAGCGTGCCGTGCTGCAAGCGCTGCAGCAGGCGCAGTCCGCTGCGCGCGCTGGCGGGCGCACTGGCGGGCAGGGGCAGCGAGAACGGGTTTGTCGTCGTGGTGGTGTTCATGGTCAGTGCTCGGATGAGGATGAACGGGAAACGGGCAGCGCCGGCGCGGCGGGCTTGGCGTGGAATGGCACGTGCTTGAGCCACAGCAGCAAGGCGTTCCAGAGAATGCGGGCCATCACGCCCAGCGTCAGCAGGGGGTAGCGCCACAACGCGCGGCGGCGACTGGCGGCGGTAAGGGGTTCGAGCCGCCCGGCCATGCCGGTGAGCAGCACCGGGCCTTCGGCGTCGTGGTAATCGATACGCACCCGCGCTGAGCCCAGGCCTTCGGGCCCGCTGCGGCGGAACTCGAAGCGGTAGCCGCCCTCCACCGCGCAAAACGGCGACACATGAAAGGCCTTGCGCGCCTGCAGCTCCTGGCCGTAGCGCGGCTGGTCGAGCAGATAGGCGTGGCGCTCGCCAAAGGTGTTGTTCACCTCGGCCACGATGGCGCGCAGGCTGCCGTCGCTGCGGTGGCAGTACCAAAAACTCACCGGCTTGAAGCTGTAGCCCAGCACGCGCGGGTAGCACTGCAGCCAGATCTCGCCCTGCGCGTCGGTAATGCCCTCGGCATGCAGCAGCGCCTCCAGCCAGGCCAGTGCGCCGCCGTGGCTCGCGTCGCTGCCGTCGCCGTGATCCGCATCGCGAAAGGCCAGCACCCCGGCGCGGTTCAGGGCCAGCACCCCCGCCGCCTGCGGCTGCGCGCGCAGCGTGCGCATGGGCAACATGAGGAAGAAGGTAGGCACGCTGAAGCGGTGCTGGCGCGGGCGCAGCCGCGTGTGCCACACATGGCCGAAGCCGATGTGCGGCACAGGGCCGGGGGCGGCAGCGGGGGTCATGCGGCCTTCCTGCGCTGCATCTGCGCCAGCAGCGCATCGGCGGCGCGCCAGCCGGACTGCAGGCCGTCTTCATGAAAACCGTAACCCGTCCAGGCACCGGCAAACCAGGTGTGCTGCGCGCCCTGCAGCTGCGGCACGCGCTTTTGCGCGGCCATGGCCCCCAGGTCGAACACCGGGTGGTCATAGTCAAACTCACCCAGCACCTGCGTCGGGGCAATGTCGTGCAAGGGGTTCAGCGACACCAGCACCGGCTGCGCAAAGGGCAGCGGCTGCAGGCGGTTGAGCCAATAGTGCAGGCAGACGCGGGCCGATTCCTGTGCGCCGCTGGCCGCGCGCTCGTAGTTCCACGCGGCCCAGGCGGCACGGCGCTGGGGCATCACGCGGGTGTCGGTGTGCAGCACGGCGCGGTTGGGCTGGTAGCGGATGGCGCCCAGCACCTGTTGTTCAACAGCGCTGGGCTGGGCCAGCAGGCGCAAGGCCTGGTCGCTGTGCACGGCCAGCACCACGGCGTCGAAATGCTCGCTGCCGGCGCTGGTCTGGATGAGCACGCCGGCGGCGTTGCGCTGGATGCGTTCTACTGGCGTTGCCAGCCGCGCGTCCAGCCCTTGCACGATGGCATGGACGTACTGGCGCGCGCCGCCCGCCACCGTGTACCACTGGGGCCGGTTCTGCACCTGGATCAGGCCATGGTTGTGGCAAAAGCGCACCATGGTGGCCACGGGAAAGCGCAGCATCTGGTCCGTCGGGCAGCTCCAAATGCAGCCCAGCATGGGCAAAAAGTACCAATCACGAAACGCAGCGCCAAAGCCGTGCTGGTCAAGAAACTCGCCCAAAGGCTGGGCCAGCGCCCGGTCTTCACCGCGCTCGGCCAGGGCGGTGCACAGGCGGTTAAAGCGCAGCAGCTCGGCCAACATGGCCAGAAAGCGCGGTCGCAGCAGGTTGCGCCGCTGGGCAAATACCGTCGCCAGGCTGGAGCCGCTCCACTCCAGCGCCCCTGCCCCCAGCGCGCCAGCACCCGGCACCTGGACCGAGAACGACATGTCCGACGCCGCCGTGGGTACGCCCAGTTCTTCCAGCAAGCCAATCAAACCGGGATAGGTGCGCTCGTTGAGCACCAGAAAACCCGTGTCCACGCCGTGCGTGACGCGCTGGCCCTGGGCATCGGGCAGCGTGACATCCACCGTGTGGGTGTGGCCGCCAAAGTAGCTGCCCGCCTCGAACAGCACCACCTGCGCGTGCCGCCGCAGGCGGTGCGCGGCCGCCAAACCCGAGATGCCTGATCCGATGACTGCGACTTTCATGAGCCTGATTCCAATCTGCGGTACTGTGGAGTGCAGCCCTGGCTGCTGCACATAATGCGTATTGTACTAGACAAAATTATTTTTGTCTTAGACAATTAGCGCAACCCATCCTCCTTTGTCCATGAGCATCCCAACTCCCGCACCGTCTTTTACTGCACCCCCCACGGGCGATGCAGGCCTGCCGATTGCCGCCGTGGAGCGCGAAACAGGCCTGGGCAAAGACACCTTACGCGTGTGGGAAAAGCGCTATGGATTCCCTGCGCCCACGCGGGATTCGGCGGGTGACAGGCTGTACAGCGCAGCCCAGGTGCAGCGGCTCAAGCAAATCCGCCGGCTGCTCGATGGCGGCCTGCGGCCAGGCAAGGTGGTGGGCCTGGATGACGCCCAGTTGGGGCAATTGCTGGAAAGCCAGAAACCGGCCACCACAGCCTTTTTGTCCAAGACACACAAACAAGACTCTCTCCACTCGCACCTGCTGGAGGAACTGCTCCACGCCATCGGCACGCACGATCCGCGCGCCCTGCGTCACGGCCTGAGCCACGCCCAGCTGCGCATGGGCCTGGGGGCTTTTGTCACCGATCTGGTCGCGCCTTTGACGACTGCGGTGGGCGACGCCTGGGCGCAGGGCCGCTTCGAGATTTACGAGGAGCACCTGTACACCGAGGTCATCACCGGCGTGCTGCGCCATGCCATTTCCACGCTGGCGCCGCAGCCCGTGCCGCTGGGCCCCAAGGTGCTGCTGACCACGCTGCCGCAAGAGCAGCACAGCCTGGGCCTGCTGATGGTGGAAGCCCTGTTGGCGCTGGAGGGCTGCACCTGCGTGTCGCTGGGCACGCAAACGCCGCTGACCGACATTGCGCAGGCCGCGCGGGCCCACCGCGCCGACGTGGTGGCCCTGAGCTTCAGCAACGTGCACAAACCCGCCCTGGTGCAGGCCAGCCTGCGCGAGCTGCGCGCGCAACTGCCCCCCGCCACCGCGCTGTGGGTGGGTGGCGCCTGCACCGCGCTGTACCAGGGGCCGCTGGCAGGCGTGAGCGCCGTGGCGCAGCTGCCTGCCCTGCAACCGCTGGTGGCGCAGTGGCGCCGCGGCCAATGAACCCCTGGAGGACTTTGTATGCACACCGCCGCCCGCACCCTGAGCAGCACCCGCCCATCGCCACTGCAGCGCCATCGCCTGGCACTGCTGGCCCTGCTGCTGGCCGGATCAGCCCTGCTGCTGGCGGGCTGCGCCAGCACCCGCCCGCCGCCGGGCGTGACCGCCGTGACGCCCTTTGACCTGCAGCGCTACCAGGGCCGCTGGTATGAGCTGGCGCGCCTGGATCACGCCTTTGAGCGCGGCATGACCGATGTGTCCGCCACCTACACCGCGCAGGCCGACGGCAGCGTACGCGTGGTCAACCGCGGCTATGCCCCGGCCAGCGGCCAGTGGCGCGAAGCCGTGGGCAAGGCCCTGTTCACCGGCGCGCCCACCACGGCGTCGCTCAAGGTGTCGTTCTTCGGGCCGTTCTACGGCGGCTACCACGTCGCCGCGCTGGACCCGGACTACCGCTGGGCCCTGGTCGTGGGGCCCGACACGGGTTACGCCTGGATTCTGGCGCGCGACAAGCACATCGCCCCGGCACAGCAAAACGCCATCGTCGCCCAGGCGCGCGCGCTGGGGGTCGATACCGCCGCGCTCATCTGGGTCACGCACGAGCGCCAGGACCCGGCGCACTGACCGCCCCACGCATCGGCCCCCACCCCAGGCAAGCGCACCATGGCCTACACCGTCGTCTGGTTCAAACGCGACCTGCGCGTGCATGACCACGCGCCGCTGATCCACGCCGCGCGCCAAGGCCCGGTGCTGTGCCTGTACGTGCTGGAGCCCAGCCTGTGGGCGCAGCCCGACTGCGCGCTGCAGCACTACGGTTTTCTGCGCGAAAGCCTGCGCGACCTGGCCCTGCAATTGCGCACCTGTGGCGCCACGCTGCAGCTGGCCGTGGGCGAGGTGCCCGAGGTGCTGGCGCACCTGCATGCGCTGCAGCCCTTTGCGCGCCTGGCCTCGCACGAAGAAACCGGCAACGCCCACACCTACGCCCGCGACCTGGCCGTGGCGCGCTGGTGCCGCCAGCAATGCGTGGGCTGGCAAGAGTGGCCGCAGCACGGCGTGGTGCGGCGCCTGCCCTCGCGTGACCGCTGGCACGCGCGCTGGCAGGCCTTCATGCAGGCCCCCTGCCTGGCGCCCCCGCCGCCCGCCAGCCTGCAGGCCCTGGCCCTGCCCTGGCGCGATGCCTGGCCCGCGCCCGAGACCGTGGGCCTGCTGGATTTGCACGACCCACCCCTGCGCCAGCGTGGCGGGCGCACCCTAGGCCAGGCGGTGCTGCACGAATTTTTGCAGCAACGCAGCGCCGGGTACCGGGGCGGCATCTCTTCTCCCTTGACCGCGCCCACAGCCTGCTCGCGCCTGTCGCCCTACCTGGCCCTGGGCTGCCTGGGCATGCGCGAGGTGGTGCAGGCCACGCAGCAGCGGCAAATCCAGCTCAAGGCCGACGACGACCCGCTCGCCCCGCGCCAGCGCCAGGGCCTGGCGGCCTTCATGAGCCGCATGCACTGGCACTGCCACTTCATCCAAAAGCTCGAATCCGAGCCCGAACTGGAATGGCGCAACCTGCACCGCGGCTACGACGGCCTGCGCGAAGACGACTGGAACCCCGCCCATTTCGAGGCCCTGCAAACCGGCCGCACCGGCTGGCCCATGGTCGATGCCTGCGTGGCCATGCTGCGCGCCACCGGCTGGCTCAACTTTCGCATGCGCGCCATGCTGGTGTCGGTGGCCGCCTACCCGCTGTGGCTGCACTGGCGCCCCGTGGGGCTGTGGCTGGCACGCCAGTTTCTGGACTACGAGCCCGGCATCCACTGGAGCCAGATGCAAATGCAAGCCGGCACCACGGGCATCAACACCACGCGCGTCTACAACCCCATCAAGCAAGCCCAGGACCACGACCCCGAAGGCGTTTTTGTGCGCCGCTGGCAGCCCCACCTGCGCCACGTGCCGGACGCCTGGCTGCTGGAGCCCTGGCGCATGCCCGCCGACGTGCAAGCGCGCTGCGGCGTGCTGCTGGGCCGCGACCTGCCCGAACCACTGGTGGACCTGGCCTCCGCGACCCGCGCCGCCAAGGCCAGGGTGCATGCACTGCGCGCCCAGGCGCCTGTGCGCGAAGCCAAGGCCGCCATCGTGGAAAAACACGGCTCGCGCCTGGCGCGCCGAGGCAACAAGGGCCGCCCCGCCAGCGCGCCCGACCCACAACAAAGCCTGGAGTTTTGAGCCATGCACCGCAAGCCGCACCTGCCGCAAAAGCCCTGCCTGGTCTGCGGCCGGCCTTTTGCATGGCGCAAAAAGTGGGTGCGCGATTGGGACGCGGCCAAGTATTGCTCCGAACGCTGCCGGCGTTCCGCAGGCAAGCCCGGTGATGCGCAGGGAAGTTCATGAGCCCAGTGATCCTTTGGTTTCGCAATGACCTGCGCCTTCACGACCAGCCCGCCCTCCACGCAGCCCTGGCCCAAGGCGCGCGCCAGCTGCTGCCCGTGCTGTGCTTGCCGGACGCCGAGGCTCCCAGCCGCTGGGGATTTGCCCGCATAGGGCCGCACCGCCGTGCCTGGCTGGCGTCCGCCATCGATGGCCTGCGCCTGGCGCTGCTGCAGCGCGGCTGCCCGCTGCTGATTTGCCCTGGGCCTGCGGCCAGCGTGCTCCCCGCCCTGGCCGGCGCCGTGGGTGCCAGCGATGTTCTGTGCGAAGCCATTGCCGCCCCCTACGAGCAGGCCGAGGTGAACGAGCTGCGCGCGGCCGGCCTGGCGGTGCATACGGTCTGGCAAAGCAGTCTGCTCGAACCCGCGCAGCTGCCCTTTCCTGTGCAGCAGCTGCCACCCGTGTTCACCCCTTTTCGCCAAGCGGTGGAGCAGGCCAGCCTGCAGCCACCCACCCCGCTGCCGCCGCCCACCAGCTTGCCCCCCTGGCCGAAGGGCGTGCCCGCTGCCTACTTGTACAGCCAGGACGATGCCCTCACGGCCTTTGTCGGCACGCCCCCTGCGGCCGATGCGCGCAGCGCCTTCCCCTACCAACGCGGGCCACTGCACGGCGGAGAGACGGCAGCCCTGGCCCACCTGGCGCAGTACCTGGCGCGCGGGCTGCCGCACAGCTACAAGCGCACGCGCAACGGCCTGGTGGGGCTGGACTATTCCAGCAAATGGTCGCCCTGGCTGGCCACCGGCGCGCTCTCGGCGCGGCAGACGCTGGCGCAGCTGCGCGCTTACGAAGCCGCCCAGGGCGCGAGCGACGGCAGCTACTGGCTGTGGTTCGAGCTGCTGTGGCGCGACTACTTTCGCTTTTTGCACCTGCAGCATGGCCGCGCGCTCTACCGCGCCCAGGGGCTGGGCCCCGCACGCGCCACGCCGCACGACGCGGGCCGCTTTGCCGCCTGGTGCGCGGGCCAGACCGGCCAGCCACTGGTGGACGCCGGCATGCGCGAGCTGGCCGCCACCGGCTACCTCAGCAACCGCCTGCGCCAGGTGACGGCCAGCTACCTGATCCACGACCTGCAGTGCGACTGGCGCGCGGGCGCGGCCTGGTTCGAGCACCACCTGCTGGACTACGACGTCTACAGCAACCAGGGCAACTGGCTGTACATCGCGGGCCGGGGCACCGACCCGCGCGGCGGCCGCCGCTTCGACCCCGTGCAGCAGGCCCAGACCTACGACCCTCATGGTGCCTACCAAGACCTGTGGAGCCGCCCATGACCCGCGCCTGCCACACCCTGCGCCTGGTGCTGGGCGACCAGCTCAACCCCGGCCACAGCTGGTTTGCCCAAGTAGACCCGCAGGTGGTCTATGTATTGATGGAGGTGCGCCAGGAGACCGACTACGTGCTGCACCACGCGCAGAAAATCCTGGCCATCTTTGCCACCATGCGCGACTTTGCGCGCCAGCTGCGCGAGGCCGGCCACCGCGTGCGCTACGTGGCGCTGGACGACGCCAGCAACCGCCAGTCCATCCCGGACAACCTGGCCGCCCTGGCCGCGCACTATCGTGCCCAGGCCGTGCAATGGCAGCAGCCCGACGAATGGCGGCTCGATGCCCAGTTGCAGGACTGTGCCGCTACCGCCCTCCAGCCCCTGGCCTGCAAGGCGGTGGACAGCGAGCACTTTCTGACCGCCCGGGGCGACCTGGCCGCCCTGATGCACGGGCGCCGCCAGTGGCTGATGGAGCACTTCTACCGCCACATGCGCCGCCGCCACCAGGTGCTGCTGGACGCCCACGGCCAGCCCGAAGGCGGGCAGTGGAACTTTGACCACGACAACCGCAAGCCCTGGTCCGGCACCCCGCCCGAGCCCGCCGACTGGCGGCCGCAGCACGACCACAGCGGCCTGTGGGCCATGATCAAGCGCGCGGGCGTAGCCAGCTTTGGCGCGCCCCAGGCCGACGCGCTGCGCTGGCCGCTTAACCGGGGCGAGGCCCTGGCCTGCCTGGACGCCTTCATCACCACCGCGCTGCCGCACTTTGGCGACTACGAAGACGCGCTGGCAGCCCAGGCGCCGCGCCTGTTCCACTCGCTGCTGTCGTTTGCGCTGAACGTGAAGATGCTGCACCCGCTGGAGGTAGTGCAGCGCGCCGAGAGCGCCTGGCGCGCGGGCCGGGCCCCGTTGGCCGCGGTAGAGGGCTTCGTCCGTCAAATTTTGGGCTGGCGCGAATACGTGCGCGGCATCTACTGGGCGCACATGCCGGGTTACGACGCGCACAACGCGCTGGGCCACCACCAGCCGCTGCCGCACTGGTTCTGGAGCGGCGACACACGCATGCGCTGCCTGCACCTGGCCATCACCCAGTCGCTGCAGACAGCGCACGCGCACCATATCCAGCGGCTGATGGTGATTGGCAATTTCGCGCTGCTCGCCGGGCTGGAGCCGCAGGCGCTGCACCGCTGGTACCTGGGCATTTACATCGACGCCTTTGAGTGGGTGGAACTGCCCAACACCCTGGGCATGAGCCAGCGCGCCGATGGCGGCGTGATCGCCACCAAGCCCTACGTGAGCAGCGCCGCCTACCTGCAGCGCATGGGCGACTATTGCCGGGGCTGCGCCTACGACCCCAAGCAAAAGACCGGCGCGCGCGCCTGCCCCTTCAACGCCCTATACTGGGACTTTTTTGCGCGCCACGCCCCGGCGCTGCAAGGCAACCCGCGCCTGGCCCTGGTGTACCGCCAGTGGCAGAAGATGGACGAGCCCCAGCAAACCGCCCTGCGCGCGCAGGCCACGCAGCTGCGCCAGCGGCTGGAAACCCTTTGACGAAAGGCCCTACCGCCATGCAATCCCTGCCCGACGGTTACCGCGCCCTGGTGCTGGGCGCCACCGGCGCCATTGGCGGCGCAATGGCCGCGCAATTGCGCACCGACCCGCGCTGCGCCGCGGTGCGCACGCTGGCGCGCGGCAGCACACCTGCGCTGGACTTTGGTGCGCCCGGCAGCATCGCTGCCGCAGCCCAGGCCCTGCACGCCGAAGGGCCCTGGCATCTGGTGCTGGTGGCCACCGGCATGCTGCAGGGCCCCACCGGCAACCCTGAGAAACGACTTGCCGAACTCCAGGCCGACCACATGGCCGCCAGCTTCGCCATCAACACCATCGGCCCGGCGCTAGCGCTGGCGCACTTCGCCCCGCAACTGGCGCGCGACGAGCGCAGCCTTTTCGCCGTGCTATCGGCCAAGGTGGGCAGCATTGGCGACAACCGCCTGGGCGGCTGGGTCAGCTACCGCGCGTCCAAGTCCGCGCTGAACATGGTGGTCAAGACCGCCGCCATCGAGCTGGCCCGCACCCACCCGCAGTGCGTGCTGGCGGCGCTGCACCCGGGCACGGTGGACTCGGCCCTGTCGGCCCCGTTTCGCGGCGCGCAGATCGGGCGGCCCGCGCAGGACGCGGCGCGCGACCTGCTGGCAGTGCTCGACCACCTGACGCCTGAGGACAGCGGCGGCTTCTGGGCCTACGACGGCCAGCGCCTACCCTGGTGACGGCGCCATCAACACACTGACGAGAGGAGAACCCACCATGCGCATCCTACTTACCGGCGGCACGGGCCTGATTGGCCGCGCGCTGTGCCAGCACTGGAGCCGGCAGGGGCACGCCCTCTGCGTCTGGAGCCGCAGCCCCCAGCAGGTGCCCGCGCTGTGCAGCGGCGCGCGTGGCATTGCGCAGTTGCAAGAACTGGACGCCGGCCCACCAATGGACGCTGTGGTCAACCTGGCCGGCGCCCCCATAGCCGATCGCCCCTGGACCCAGGCGCGCCAGGCCCTGCTGTGGCGCAGCCGCGTGGACTTGACGCGCAGCCTGGTGGACTGGATAGGCCGGCAGCCCGTGCCGCCGCGCGTGCTGCTTTCGGGCTCGGCCGTGGGCTGGTATGGCGACGGCGGCGAGCAATGGCTGTCCGAAGACAGCGCCCCCGGCAACACCGACTTTGGCAGCCGTCTGTGCGTGGCCTGGGAACAAGAGGCCGAGCGGGCGCGCCAATGGGGTGTGCGCGTCGCGCTGCTGCGCACCGCGCCGGTGCTGGCCGCGCATGGCGGCATGCTGGCGCGGTTGCTGCCACCGTTTCGCCTGGGCCTGGGCGGCCGGCTGGGCAGCGGCCAGCAATGGATGCCCTGGATTCACCTGGACGACCAGGTGGCGCTGATCGACTACCTGCTGCAGCACCAGGACGCCAGCGGCCCCTTCAACGCCTGCGCACCCGAAGCGGTGCGCAATGCCGACTTCACCCGCACCCTGGCGCGCACCCTGCATCGCCCCGCGCTGCTGCCCGCGCCCGCCTGGGCGCTGCGCCTGGCGCTGGGCGAGATGTCGGTGCTGCTGCTGGGCGGCCAGCGCCTGGTGCCACAGCGCGCCCAGGCAGCGGGCTTTGTCTGGCGCTACCCCGAGCTATCGGGGGCGCTGGCGCAGCTGCTGCAAAAAAAATAGCGAAAGAACGTCACACTTCAAGCGGCACCGCACGCCCAGCGCCGCAGCTTGACCTTCGTCAGGGCGGGGCAAGCAGCTTTTCCAGCTGCTCCACAAATGCCTTGTTGTCAGGCTCGACCGTGCTGGCGTAGTGGGTCACCGAACGCCCAGAGCGGTCAATCAGGTATTTGTTGAAGTTCCAGGACGGAACCTTGCCCGTCATTTGCGCCAGTTGCTTGTAGAACGGGTTGGCATCCGAGCCACGCACGGCAGAGCGCGCAAACATCGGAAAGATCACGCCATAGGTGTTGTAGCAAAACTCGGCAATCTCTTTGTTGTCGCTTTTTTCCTGCAAAAAGTCGTTGGACGGAAAGCCCAGCACCACCAGGCCGCGGCCCTTGTACTTTTGGAACAGCGCTTCCAACCCTTGGTATTGGTAGGTGAAGCCGCAATAGCTGGCCGTGTTCACGGCCAAAACCACCTTGCCTTTGTATTGGCACAAGGACTGCGGGCTTTCATCCTGCAGCTTGGGAAACGTGTAGTTCAAGAGCGCCGGGCAAGCCGACGCCGCCGGTTCACGTGCCACAGCGGCCACCTGCGCAGGCGCAGGGGTGGGGGATGCGGCCAACACCATTGGTGGCACCAGAGCCAGCAAGAGAGCCAATGCACGAGCAGACATATGCAGTACCCATGGGAACTATGACCGCTTCATTGTCATGCAAACGCGCTTGCCTCGTTGGGACATGCGGGCGACCCGGGCGTTCAGGCTGCGCGCATCGCTTGGATGGCCGGCGATACATTGGTGTGGGCATAAAAAGCGAACGACGCGACCGCAGTGCACCCCACCTGAGCAACTGACGTTGAATGTGTTGACGATCTTCCATATGAAGCGGGAAATGCTTTGACAGCGTTGGTTGTGGGCGGTGCTTGCGCCGACATTCCCCTGACGGCGCGGCCTGCTGCTGCGCCAGCACCCGCAACGCGATGCCAAGGCAGTGCCGGAGCTGGGTGGCGCAGGCCCTGGCGGCTTTGTGTTGATCCGCCCTTTTTCATTGAGGAGCCATCCATGAATGCAATGATGTCTTGTGCAAGACCTTACAAGGCCCTGGTACTGCTGGGGCTGTGCGCGGCCCTCGCGGCACCGTCTTTTGCGGGGCGGCGCAACGCGCCCGGCGTCAGTGCCGACGGCGCTCTTCAGTGGGCACGTCGCTCCATCTATGGCAATGGCAGCATTGCGCAGGTGGATCAGCCCACGCTCGATGGAGGCCCGTCTTACCGCTTCGTGGTGCCGGACGATGGCGTGTCCTACCGGGCCGAATTGGCCGCTGCCGCCATGCCCTGGGGCCATTACCGCTACCAATTTGCGGTCTTTGTGCCGCAGGACTGGCGGCCCAACCCGCAGGCGACCATTGTGGCGCAGTGGCACGGCTACAAGCTCGACAGTGGCAGGGACACCAATCCGCCCATTTCGCTGGCGATCGAGGGCGATCACTGGCGGTTGATGGTCAACCGGCTGGCGTCACCGGATCAGGTGGAGAAAAAAGAGTTTTCTCTGCCGCCGCTGCAGACCGGGGTGTGGCACCGCTTTGATGTCCGCATCCATTGGTCGCGCAGCGGCCAGGGCGGCCTGGTGGCGTTGACGCACGATGGCGAGAACTGGGTCAGCTACGAGGGCGCGAACAACTACGACCAGAAAAACCCGCCTTACTTCAAGATCGGGATCTACCACCCGCAGTGGAACCCGCGCAAGGATGTGCCCCACGCCACGGGGGGCGCACCCATCGTGGTGTACGCGGCGGGCGTGGCGGTGACGCGCTCGGATCGCTGACGGTGGCGCTCGGAGCGAACAAAGCACACCCGCCTGATTTGGCGTCGAAGGGTGGCTGATGATGCCGGACTACGAAGCGGCGGGTTGCTGGGCTTTCAATAAACCCTGTCCCGGCTCGTTCAATCTGCTGGCGGCGCCAGCAATTGCTCTAGCGCGTCGATGCGGTGCCGGCGCGGCGTGGTGATGGCGTAGAAGTTTTCCTGCAGCAGCGTCGATTGGCACACCGTCACCAGGGTGCCCGCGCGCAGTTCGTCCTGCACCACCACCTCGGGCAGCACGGTCAGCCAGCCGCTGTCGCGCGCCACCAGCTCAATTGTCGTATCAGTGATACGACAATTCGCTCGTCCGGGTAAGCTATTGATAAACCTGCTGTATCGAGCTTCGGCGTAGTCCAGCGAAGTACCGGGCTGGAGTCATCGTCAAACAAAAAAACCGGTGCCCCGCAAGGCACCGGTTGTCGGCTGGGCTCAGGTCTGCATCAACGCAGCACGAAGTAGCCCCACAGCGTCAGCACGATCACGCAGAACACGTTGAGTACGGCGCCGGCGCGCACCATCTCGGACTGGCGGATATGGCCGGTACCGAACACGATGGCGTTGGGCGGCGTGGCCACCGGCAGCATGAAGGCACAGGAGGCACCGATACCGATCATCAGCACCAGCACAGTGGGCGGCATGCCCATGCGCTCGGCAATGGCTGCAAACACCGGCACGAGCAGCGCAGCAGATGCCGTGTTGCTGGTGAACTCGGTCAGCACGATGATGAAGGTCGTCACGCCAAAGATGATCAGCAGCGGGTCAGCACCGGTCAGGAAAGCCGCGACCTGGTCGCCCAGCACGGCAGAAGCGCCGGAGCTGCGCAGCAGGCCGGACAGGGTCAGACCACCGCCGAACAGGAACAGCACGCCCCAGTCGGTGTTGTCGGAAATCTGGCGCCAGGTGGCCAGGCCCAGAATGGCAATGACCACGGCCGCAGTCAGCGCGATAAAGGTATCAGGCGCAGTCACTTGCAGTGCCTTGGCGACATCGCCACCAAAAATCCAGGCCAGGGCGGTAACGGCAAACACCACCATGGTCATGACGCGCTTGCTGGTCCACGGGATCTCTTCATGGGGGATCTGGATACGGCGATTCAGGTTGGGACGGAACACCAGCCACAGCGTCAGCACCATCAGCGGCATCAGGATCAGCATCAGCGGCAGGCCGACCTTCATCCAGCCGGCAAAGTCCAAGTTCAGCGCACGGGCGGCAATCGCATTGGGCGGCGAACCGACCAACGTACCCAGGCCGCCAATGGATGCGGAATAGGCAATGCCCAGCAGGATAAAGATGAAGGTATTGCGCTCCTGCTTCTTGTCCAGGTGGCTCATGATGCCCAGTGCCAGCGGCAGCATCATGGCGGCAGTCGCCGTGTTGCTGATCCACATCGACAGTGCCGCGGTTACTGCAAACAGCAGCAGCGCGGCAACGCCCAGGTGGGAGCCTGCCAGCGACATCAGCCAGAAGGCGATCTTGCGATCCAGGTTCTGCACGTGCAGTGCGGTAGCCAGCGCAAAGCCGCCGAAGAACAGGAAGATGATCGGATCGGCAAACGTGGACAGCGCCTTGCTGGTGTTGAATTCCGGAAAGCCGAGGATCAGCGCGCCCACTGGCACCAGCAGTGCGGTAATGGTCACGTGGATCGCTTCGGTCAGCCACAGGATGGCGATGAACAGCAGCAGTGCCAAGCCCTTGCTCGGCACCGGCTCAATGCCGGCCGAGCCGGTCAGCAAGAAATACAGGCCTACACTGGCGGCCACGGCAACCGCCACGATGATCCAGGAGCGGACCAGGCTGATGCCGGTATGGTTCATTTCATCGGTCGGATGCTCGATCACATCCTGCCCCGGCTGTGTCGTCGGGTTCGTCATGGGAAGTCCTTTCTTGTTCTTGGCATGCCCGGTTGCGGCCAAGCATGTCCATGATCTACAACGGAAAAAACCGGCGATGATGCCATGACTTCAGGGTTTACACCCGGAGTAACAATATGCACAGCTTGGTTAATGTCGGGTGTAATTGAGCTACCAAGGCGCATCGTATGGTCAACTACGATGCGCCCAATCTGTACTTCGGTGCAACAATAGGACCCTGTTTCTTCTACTCGGGAATTCCCATGGCGCATGCATCTCGGCTGGATCTTGGTCCGCTTGAACGCGCTATCCAGCGCTTGGATGAAGGCTGGATACGCTATCAGCAGGACATCAGCGACACGCAAATTCGTGACGGGCTGATCCAGCGTTTCGAATTCACCTACGAAATCAGCCACAAGATGCTGAAGCGCTTTCTGGAAGCCACTTCGGCCAACCCCGCCGAATTCGACGCCATGAACTTCCAGGATCTGGTTCGCAGCGGCAATGAGCGCCAACTGCTGTTGGGTGACTGGTCACAATGGCGAACCTACCGCGATATGCGAGCCAGAACCAGCCATACCTACGACGAAGAAGTCGCCCTGCTGGTGGTGGGTGGCATCCCTGCTTTTCTGAATGAAGCCAGGCATCTGCTCCTGCAATTGCAAGAGGCGCAGGCGTGAACCAGATACGCATGCCAGATGTGGATCTCCAGCCTGAACAGTGGCAAATCGTGCAGCATATTCTGCACAAGCATGTACCTGGGCACGCCGTCTGGGCCTTTGGCTCACGCGTCAAGGGAACAGCCAAGCCCTATTCCGATCTCGATCTGGCCATCATCACCGACACCCCGCTTCCCCTATCCTTACATGCCGCTCTGGCTGATGACTTTTCTGTTTCCGATCTACCCTGGAAAGTAGATCTTGTCGATTGGGCCGTCACCAGCGATGCCTTCAGGGCCGTGATACTGCGGGATCGGGTGGTGTTGCAGGATGCCACTCAAGGCTAAGAACACGCCAGGTAAGGAGGCGACATGAGCACCAACTGGTTCACACAAGGTGGCCAGGCCTACGCACGACACCGCCCAGACTATCCGCCGGAGCTGGCAGCCACCCTGGCTCAGTTGGTGGCACAGCCGCGCGTAGCTCTGGATGTAGGCTGCGGCAACGGCCAGCTGACGGTACAACTGGCGCAGCATGTGGATCAGGTCATCGGTATCGATCCCAGCCAGGACCAGATCGATCACGCCGAGTCACGTGCCAACATCCGCTACCTCTGCGCCCCGGCCGAACAGCTCCCCCTGCCAGACCAATCGGTTGACCTGATCACGGCAGCGCAGGCGGCGCACTGGTTTGACATGCCGGCATTCTGCGCCGAAGTGCAGCGCGTCGCCCGCCCCGGCGCGGTAGTGGCGCTGATCACCTATGGTGTGCTGCATGTGGACGACCCGGAGATCGATCGCATCGTGCAGGGTTTCTATACACGCGTCATTGGCCCCTACTGGCCGGCGGAACGGCGGCATGTGGAGAATGGGTATCGGGAGCTGTATTTTCCGTTTCGGGAATTAGAAGTGCCTGCCATGGCGATACGGCGCCGCTGGGATCTGCAGGAACTGTTGGGGTATGTGGGGACGTGGTCGGCGGTGAAGGCGGCTGAGCGGGTGTTGGGGTCCTCGGCCATGCTGGAGTTTGGGCAGCGGCTGGAGCAGGCATGGGGGCATGCGGACGTGAAGCGTGGGATTACCTGGCCGCTGGCGGTGCGGGCAGGCAGGATGAATGCATAGGTCGCAGATCATCATTGCAACACATTAGTGGGGCAATTGCGATTTCTGCCCAACGCCGCAGACTTACTGCCCCACAAACTGCCCCACGCTGCCTTGCACTGACCGTCAGGGGAATCTGTCCAATTTGAAATTGAACCTGTTGATCCACAAAGAAAAACGCCACCCGTCAAACAATGACAGATGGCGTTGATCAGTGAAATGGTGGAGCTGGCGGGAATTGAACCCGCGTCCACAAGCCTTTTTCGTCCGGTTCTACATGCGTAGCCAGCTGATTTGATCTCGCCCGTCATGCCGCGCAGTGGCACGCTGCACAACAGGCCAGTCCCCTTAAGTCTTGCTACGCGCCAAGGAACACGACGCGCAGCCAGTCAATGTGAATTAACCTTGCAGCCTGGACTGGTCAGCTTGCGCCAACCATCCCTTGCCCAGCCCATTGACCGACTGTTGCAAGGCTCGCTGGATTAAGCAGCGAGTGCGAAACGTTCGTCGTTTGCAGTTACTTTTTTGAATCGAGATTTACGAGCGTGACCCAAGCTCGACATGCCCCGCAACGCGTCCGAACCCATGTCGAAACCAGTGCAGCCCCAGAGGGATCCTTATTATAGCCGCCTGCCCTGCCGCTGTCACGCCACCCATTACAAGCGCTTGCAGCTCTTGCATCTGGCTACGTTCAGGGTCGCAGGCCGTGTTCGGCGGCAAAGCCGGCACGCAGCTGGCGCACCTGCTCTTGCGTGATGCAGGCTGGCAACAGCTTCGCCTGTGCCGGATGGCGCTGCCGCCAGGCCCGCACCGCAGCGCTCTGGTACGGATCCGCCACCGTATAACCGACACGCTGGCGACAGTTCTGCCCCTGCGCATCACACTGGCGCAAGGTACTGGCATAGATCACCCGGCCATCACGCGTCAGCCCGGGAAAGGCGCTGGCGGTCAGTGTCTCGCCGGCGTGCGCAGGCGGCGTGGCCAGATTGAAGGCCTGCTGCAGCGTGCGGCTGTACCACCAGGCCTGACCGCGATACTCATACGCCAGATCGCCACCCGGCTGCCCCTGCGAAAAACCGAAAATCGTCTTGCCGCTGGCATGGGCAAAGGTGTCACGCAGCTCGCAGCCCTTGCCATCGTCCCCAAATCCGTAGATGCGCATGGTCGGCTGCCCCTGCACCGGGTTCTGCGGCATGGCGGCATACTCGGTGCCGTCCACCGAGATCATCGGCAAGGCGTACATGGCACCATCTTCCCGCGCGCGATCCCGGCAGTGGTAGACCCGACCGGAATCGGCCACGATGCGCTGCTGCGCCAAATCCACCGTCAGCGTACGACTGGACAGCGCGCCCAGACCCATGCTCTCCTCGCCATCGGCATTCGGCCAGCTCAGCGAACGGATCTTCACCTGCCCTGGCTGATCACCCGGCAGTTCGGATGCCGCCGCATAAAAGCCAGTCATGCCACCACGGAACTGCGGTCGGGCACTGGTCTGTTGCTGCAACACATCCTGCAGGCGGTAATGGTCGCCATTCACATTCACCAGCCAGCGCCAGCTGCCCTGCACCGGAAACGCCTCGTTCTGCAACGGCGTGGCGTAGGCGCGCACCACCGTGCCACCCAACTCCGGCAACTCCATCAGGCTCACCTGCCCCAGCTTTGCACCAGAAAACGAGCGCAGCACAAAGCGGCCATCCGGACTGAAGCGCTCATAGCTGCCCAGTGGCACCAGTGGCTTGCCGGCAGCGTCCTGGCTGCTGCCAGCGACATCGGCAGTCAGTTCGATAAAGGTAGTCGGCGCGATACAGGCTTGCGGTGCCTGGGCCAGCGCCAGTCCGCTGGAGCCCAGCAGTATCAGTGCAGCGACCCCTTTTGTCGCCCTATCCAGCAGATTCATCGCTATTTCTCCCCGCTGTGCAGGCGCTCTTCAATACCCAGGCGCCAATACGCTGGCGGCATGGCCGATACCAGAGGCCGCGTGGCAGCCCGGCCTTGCTGCACCAGCCAGGCGCTGGGAAAGTGCCGGTAGGCATCGGCCTCAATCAGCTCCTGCGCACACAAGGGCTGACTGTATGCCAACACCTGCTGGGCGTCTGCGTCCAGCGTCTGCCGCGCCTCTTGTATTTCACTATCGGGCACACGGCCATCGTGCACCACCAGCCAGTCAATCGCCAGATCCGTCGCCACCTGCTGCACCTCGGCGGCATGCCGCGCCGACAGCACCATGCGTGGCGACCAGACATAGAGCAGCACCGGACGCGCTGCACCATCTGCCGCCGTGCTGCGCTGCAAGGCCTGCCAGTCGGTATCGGAAAAACAGGGTTGCTGCGCCTGGGCAGCCCCTGCCAGTACCAGCAGCATCAGTCCCAACCGACTCTGCCAGCGCATGGTCTTATTGCAGCCCGATCAGCGCCAGCACCTCGGCCGGCTGCGCCGCTTCGGCCTGGGCACCCCAGGCCGCCACATCGTGCTCGCCCAGATAGCCCCAGAGCGCGGCCACATCCGGCATGCCGGCAGCGCGTGCCGCATCAATATCGCGTTTGTCATCCCCCACGTACAGGCAGGCCGACGGCGGCAGCTGCAGGCGGCGTGCCGCCTCCAGCAACGGCTCCGGATGCGGCTTGGGGTGCGGCGTGGTATCCCCCGCCACCACCACGGCAGCGCCTTGCAGCACCGGCATGGTACGTGTCAGTGGCAGCGTGAAGCGCTCAGTCTTGTTGGTGACGATGCCCCAGCGCAGGCCAGCCGACTCCAGCGCACGCAACAGCTCCGGTACGCCATCAAAAGCGTGTGTCAGCTCGGTCAGGCTGGATTCATAGTTTCGGAAAAATTCCTCGCGGTAGTCCGGAAAATCCGGATGCTCCGGCGCCATGCCAAACGCCAGACCGAGCATGCCGCGCGCGCCGGCACCGGCCATGGGCCGATAGTGTTCCAGCGGCAGCGACGGCAGTCCACGCGCCACGCGCATGCGGTCCACGGCTGCGCCCAGATCCGGGGCGCTGTCAATCAGTGTGCCGTCCAGATCGAACAGCACCGCCTGGATATTCGAGAATGCCATATGAAACCCGTTCAGTCCGGCTTGCGGCAAGCCACCATGTAATTGACGTCCACATTGGCATCGAGCCAATAGCGCTGCGTCAGCGGGTTGTAATGCAGGCCACGCGTGGAATCAATCGCCAGGCCAGATTCACGGCATTCGCGCATCAGCTCGGCCGGGGTGATCATCTTGGCGTATTCGTGGGTACCACGCGGCACCAGATTCAGCAGGTATTCCGCACCCAGGATCGCAAACAGGAAGGACTTGGGATTGCGGTTGATGGTGGACAGCAGCACCCAGCCGCCCGGCTTGACCGCCTGCGCACAGGCACGCACCACCGAGGCCGGATCAGGCACGTGCTCCAGCATTTCCATGCAAGTGACGACATCAAATTCGCCCGGATGTTCGGCTGCAAACTGCTCCACGCTGACCTTCTGGTAGCGCACGTTGTTGACGCCAGCTTCCAGCGCGTGCAACTGTGCCACGCGCAGCGATTCTTCCGCCAGGTCGATACCCGTCACCTGGGCACCGGCCTGCGCCATGGATTCGGACAGGATACCGCCACCGCAGCCTACATCCAGCACCTGCCGTTCGCGCAGCGGGCCAGCCACTTCCTGGATCCAGCCCAGACGCAAAGGGTTGATGGCGTGCAGCGTATGCAGTACGCCAGTCTCGTCCCACCACTGGTGCGCCAGGTCAGAAAACTTGGCCACTTCCGCCGGATCAACGTTCTCCGCCGGCACGGATTGCTGGGTATTGGTATTTTCCATAGGCTGATTGTGCCTCAAAAATCAGATGCCGCGTATCCACCCTCCAGACGACAAAAAGCCCCGCAGGGCGGGGCTTTTTGGGTCTGCGTGAGCAGAAGGATTAGCGGGTGCCAACCACTTCGATTTCCACGCGACGGTTCTGGGCGCGGCCTTCGCGGGTAGCGTTGGTAGCGACCGGCTGGCTTTCGCCCTTGCCTTCCACGTAGATGCGCTCAGCGGGGATGCCCTTGGACACCAGGTAGTTCTTCACGGCGTTGGCGCGACGAACAGACAGAGCCTGGTTGTAGGCGTCAGAGCCGATGGAGTCGGTGTGACCAGTGCTGATCACGGCTTCCAGGTTCAGGCCCTGGATCTTGCTGACCAGGTCGTCCAGGGTAGCGCGGCCAGCCGGCTTCAGCACGGACTTGTCGAAGTCGAAGAAGGCGTCAGCAGCGTAGGTCACCTTGCTGGCAACCGGAGCAGCAGGAGCCGGAGCTGCCTGGGCAACGGGCAGGCCGCAAGCCGGGGTGGCAGCGGTAGCCGGAGTCCAGTAGTTATCTTGCCAGCACAGTTCGTTCGTGCCGTTCATCCACACCAGGTTACCGTGGTTGTTAACCCAGTTGTCACCCTTCAGGGTGGTGGATGCAGCCATAGCACTGCCTGCCATAGCGACAGTTGCGAACAACACAGCCACTTTATTCAGTTTCTTCATGTTTATCCTCTTGATTTAATACCACAGCAGGAGCTGCACGATTATGCGAGTTTCGGATGCCCTTGAGCGTAACCCGTCGAACCGATTGTGCCACAGCACGCATTCACTTTAACCGCTCCACAAGGCCTCTGCACGTCAGCCCGGGGGAAATCTGGCGCTTTGTTGCGCGCTTGCCACACAGCCAGCGGGGCGACTGCCTGACCGGACACTTGACCTGACCCGGTAGAATGGTGGCTATTCATATACAGGAAGAGTCTCCGCCAGCATGACAGAATTTGCCAAAGAAACGCTGCCCATCAGTCTAGAAGAAGAGATGCGCCGCAGCTACCTCGATTACGCCATGAGCGTGATCGTGGGCCGTGCCCTGCCCGATGCCCGTGACGGCCTCAAGCCGGTGCACCGCCGCGTGCTGTATGCCATGCACGTGCTCAATAACGACTGGAACCGCCCTTACAAGAAGTCGGCGCGTATCGTCGGTGACGTGATCGGTAAGTACCACCCGCACGGCGACAGCGCCGTCTACGACACCATCGTGCGACTGGCGCAGGACTTCAGCATGCGCCACATGCTGGTGGATGGCCAGGGCAACTTCGGCTCGGTGGACGGCGACAGCGCCGCCGCCATGCGTTATACCGAGATCCGCCTGTCCAAGATCGCGCACGAGATGCTGGCCGATATCGACAAGGAGACGGTCGACTTTGGTCCCAACTACGATGGCAGCGAGCAGGAGCCGCTGGTGCTGCCGACGCGCCTGCCAAGCCTGCTGGTGAACGGTTCCTCCGGCATTGCCGTGGGCATGGCCACCAACATCCCGCCGCACAACCTGAACGAGGTGGTGGACGCCTGCCTGCATCTGCTGGCACACCCCGATGCCAGCATCGATGACCTGATCGAGATCATCCCGGCGCCGGATTTCCCGACGGGCGGCATCATTTATGGCATTTCCGGCGTGCGCGAAGGTTATCGCACCGGCCGTGGCCGCGTGGTGATGCGCGCCAAGGTGCACTTCGAAGATATCGACCGGGGCCAGCGCCAGGCGATCATCGTGGACGAGCTGCCCTACCAGGTCAACAAGAAGACGCTGCAGGAACGCATTGCCGAACTGGTGCACGAAAAGCGCATCGAGGGCATCAGCCATATCCAGGACGAATCCGACAAGTCGGGCATGCGCCTGGTGATCGAGCTCAAGCGCGGCGAACTGCCCGAGGTGGTGCTGAACAACCTGTACAAGCACACCCAGCTGCAGGACACCTTCGGCATCAACATGGTGGCGCTGATCGATGGCCAGCCGCGCCTGTGCAATATCAAGGACCTGATCAGCGTGTTCCTGCAGCACCGCCGCGAGGTGGTAACGCGCAGGACCATCTTCAACTTGCGCAAGGCACGCGATCGCGGCCACGTGCTGGAAGGCCTGGCGGTGGCGCTGGCCAACATCGACGAGTTCATCCGCATCATCCGCGAGTCCCCCACCCCGCCGGTGGCCAAGGCCGAGCTGATGGCGCGCAGCTGGGACAGCAGCCTGGTGCGCGAGATGCTGACGCGTGCGCGCGAGGACGGCAGCGTCGTCAACGCCGACGACTACCGCCCCGAAGGCCTGGGCCGCCAGTACGGTCTGGGCCAGGACGGCCTGTACCGCCTGAGCGATGTGCAGGCGCAGGAAATCCTGCAAATGCGCCTGCAGCGCCTGACCGGCCTGGAGCAGGACAAGATCGTGGCCGAGTACAAGGACGTGATGGCCGAGATCGAGGATCTGCTGGATATCCTGGCCAAGCCCGAGCGCGTCTCCACCATCATCGGCGAAGAGCTGAACGCGCTCAAGAGCGAGTTTGGCCAGACCAAGCTGGGCGCACGCCGCAGCGAGATCGAGCACAACGCTCTGGAACTGGGCACGGAAGACCTGATCACGCCGACCGACATGGTGGTGACGCTGTCGCACACCGGCTATGTCAAGAGCCAGCCGCTGTCCGAGTACCGCTCGCAGAAGCGCGGCGGCCGTGGCAAGCAGGCCACCACCACCAAGGACGACGACTGGATCGAGCAGCTGTTCATTGCCAACACGCATGACTACCTGCTGTGCTTCAGCAACCGCGGCCGCCTCTACTGGCTCAAGGTCTGGGAAGTGCCCACCGGCAGCCGTGGCTCGCGCGGCCGTCCGATCGTCAACATGTTCCCGCTGGAAGATGCCGAGAAGATCACCGTGGTGCTGCCGCTGACCGGCGACATGCGCACCTTCCCGAGCGATCACTACGTGTTCATGGCCACCTCCCAGGGCACGGTCAAGAAGACCGCGCTGGACGAATTCAGCAACCCGCGCAAGGCCGGCATCATCGCCGTGGGCCTGGATGAAGGCGACTACCTGATCGGCGCCGCCCTGACCGATGGCGCACATGACGTGATGCTGTTCAGCGATGGTGGCAAGGCGGTGCGCTTTGACGAGAACGATGTGCGCCCGATGGGCCGCCAGGCGCGCGGCGTGCGCGGCATGCAGCTGGAAGACGGCCAGCAGGTGATTTCCCTGCTGGTGGCCGGCGACGAGTCGCAAAGCGTGCTGACCGCCACCGTCAACGGCTTTGGCAAGCGCACCAATATTGCCGAGTACACGCGCCATGGCCGTGGCACCAAGGGCATGATTGCGATCCAGCAGAGCGAGCGCAACGGCAAGGTCGTCGCCGCCACGCTGGTGCATGAGGATGACGAGATCATGCTGATCACAGATCGCGGCGTGCTGGTGCGTACGCGCGTGGCCGAAATCCGCGAGATGGGCCGTGCCACGCAGGGCGTGACGCTGATTGCGCTGGATGACGGCGCCGAACTGATCGGCCTGCAACGCATCGTCGAGAACGATGCCAGCGAGGACGCCGCCGACAACGACACGGCAGCAGACGATACGGCTCCAGCAGCCGAATGATGCACAATGCCTGAATCGTGCCGCTGCCAACGGTGGCGGCACGTTCCGATTCCTGTTTTCCCTTTTCAGGTAGTACCGAGATGACCATGCGCTTTGCCACCCCTGTTATTGCTGCCATCGCCCTGTCCGTGGGCCTGGCTGCCGCTCCCGCCCACGCCCAGTCCGATGCCGCTGCACGCAAGCAACTGGCCACACGTATCGTGAACCTGCAGAAGGCGAACGACATGGATGCGCTGATCGCGCAACTGGCCGGTACCGCCTCGCAGACCGTGGTATCGACCTGGCTGCCCAAGCTGGACCAGCTGCCGCGCTCCAAGCAGCGTGCCGCCGCCGACCAGCTGGATGCCGAACTGAAGAAGTTCAACCAGGACAACGTGCGCCTGATCAAGAGCCGCAATGAGCGCATCAGCCTGGACGTGCTGGTACCGGCCTATGCCGAGCGCTTTACCGCCGACGAGTTGCGCCAGCTGGTGGCCTTCATGGAATCGCCCGTGATCAAGAAGTACTACGCAGCCAACCCGCAGATGGCGAACATGCTGGCGCAGAAACTGGTGGAAGCCACGCGCAAGGATGTGGAAGCCCGCATCAAGACCTTCGACAGCCGCGCCAACCAGATCATCAACAGCAACAAGTAAGCCCTGACTGCCATCATGCCTGACGTCCTGCACCGCCCCTACAACTTCTCGGCCGGCCCGGCCACCATGCCGGCGGCCGTACTGCAACGCGCCGCCAGCGAATTGCTGGACTGGCCCTACCCGGACGGACGTCGTGCCGGCATGGGCGTGCTGGAGATGAGCCACCGCAGCGAGCCTTTCGGCATCATCCTGGAACAGGCCAAGGCCAATCTGCGCACCCTGCTGGCGATTCCGGACAACTTCCAGATCCTGTTCATGCAGGGTGGAGCGATTGCCGAAAACGCCATCGTGCCGCTGAACCTGAGCCGCGGCGAAAGCGCCAGCTACGTGGTGACCGGCAGCTGGAGCCAGAAAAGCCAGGTGGAAGCCGGCAGGTACTGCCAGGTGCAGCTGGCGGCCCAGGCCGATCCGTTCACCCGCATTCCCGATCCGGCCAGCTGGCAGATCTCGCCGGGTAGCCGCTACGTGCATATCTGCAGCAACGAGACCATCCATGGCGTGGAATTCCACACGCTGCCGGACCTGGCAGCGCTGGGTTGTGACGCCCCGCTGGTGATCGACTTCTCCTCGCACGTGCTGTCGCGCAGCATCGACTGGAGCCGCGTCGGCCTGGCCTATGGTGGCGCGCAAAAGAACATCGGTCCGGCCGGCCTGACGCTGGTGGTGATCCGCGAGGACCTGATCGGCCATGCGCTGCCGATCTGCCCGAGTGCCTTCAACTACGAGCTGGTGGCGAAGAACGACTCCATGTTCAACACGCCGCCGACCTATGGCATCTACATGGCCGGCCTGATCTTCCAGTGGCTGCTGGAACAAGGCGGCGTGGCTGCGCTGGAGGCGCAGAACATCGCCAAGGCCGAACTGCTGTACAACTTCATCGACCAGTCGGCGTTCTACCGCAACGAGGTCGATCCCGCTGCGCGTTCCCGCATGAACGTGCCCTTCTTCCTGGCCGATGAAAGCCGCAACGCCGCCTTCCTGGAGGGCGCACGCGAACGCGGCCTGCTGCAACTCAAGGGCCACAAGTCCGTGGGCGGCATGCGTGCCAGCATCTACAACGCCATGCCGCTGGCGGGCGTCCAGGCGCTGGTCGACTACCTGCGCGATTTCGAGGCCCAGCAGGCCTGATTCCCCCTGACCGTTTTTCTGATCCTGCCATGACCCGGACCATTGCCGACTTGCGCGTCGCCATCGACGCGGTAGACCAACACCTGCTGAAGCTGCTCAACGAACGCGCTGCACTGGCCAACGAAGTAGGCGACATCAAGCGCCTGGAAGGCTCGCAGGTATTCCGCCCCGAGCGCGAGGCACAGGTGATCCACACCCTGCAGCAGGACAACCTGGGCCCGCTCAAGGAAACCAGCATCGCCAACATCTGGCGCGAAATCATGTCCGCCTGTCGTGCGCTGGAAGCGCCGCAGCGCGTCGCCTACCTGGGCCCGGCCGGCACCTTCAGCGAACAGGCGGCCGAAGCCTTTTTCGGCGTCAGCATCGAGCACATCCCCTGCACCAGCATGGACGAGGTGTTCCAGGCCACCGCCGGCGGCCGTGCTGCCTTTGGCGTGGTGCCGGTAGAAAACTCCACCGAAGGCGTGGTGACGCGCACGCTGGACCTGTTCCTGACTTCGCCGCTGCACATCATTGGCGAAACCAGCCTGCTGGTACGCCACAACCTGCTGCGCAAGGACAACAGCCTGGATGACATCGAGGCCGTCTACGCGCACCCGCAGGCGCTGGCGCAGTGCCAGAACTGGCTCAATGCCCACCTGCCCAACGCCGAGCGCCACGCCGCAGACAGCAATGCCGAGGGCGCCCGCATCGTGGCCAGCAACCCCAAGTGGGCGGCGATCGCCAGCTTGCGCGCCGCCAGCCAGTTCGGCCTGCACGTGATCTCGCCCTCGATCCAGGACGATGCCTACAACCGCACTCGCTTCGCCGTGATCTGCCTGCCGGAAACACTGGCCATGCCGGAATCCTCCGGCCACGACTGCACCAGCCTGGTGGTATCGGTGGTGAACCGTCCCGGCGCCGTCTACGAGCTGCTGGAACCGCTCAAGCGCCACGGCGTGTCCATGTCGCGCTTCGAATCGCGTCCGGCCCGCAGCGGCCAGCAATGGGAATACTTCTTCTACATCGACCTGCAAGGCCATATCAGCGATCCCGCCATGGCGGCTGCGCTGGCCGATCTGCGCCCGATCTGTGCCTACTACAAGGTGCTGGGCTCTTACGCCATCAACGGCTGAGGCAGGAGGCAAGCGATGTTCCTGCGCATGGCCCTGATCGGATGCGGCATGATGGGCGGCTCGCTCGCCCTGGCGATGCGACGCGCACGCCTGGTACAACAGGTCGTGGGCTACAGCCCGCGTACCGATGACCTGCGCCTTGCCCTCGACCGTGGCGTGATCGATGCCGCCACCAGCAGCATCGCCGATGCCGTGCAGCGCGCCGATTTCGTCGTGCTGGCAGTACCGGTGGCGGTGACGGAGCAGGTGCTGAAAGACATCGCTCCGTCGCTGCGCCCGGACGCCATCATCATGGACGTCGGCTCGACCAAGCAGAACGTGATCTCTGCAGCGCAAGCGGCTCTTGGTCCGCACGCCGGCCAGTTCGTGCCGGCACACCCGATTGCCGGCAAGGAAGTCGCCGGTATCGCCCATGCCGATCCGGACCTGTACCGCGGCCGCCAGGTGATCCTGACGCCGGCGCGCAGCACCCGCATCGGTCCGCTGCAGCAGGCCACCAGCCTGTGGGAAGCGCTGGGCTGTCGCGTCATCACCATGGATCCGCAGGCGCACGATGCCGCCTTCGCCGCCGTCAGCCACCTGCCACACATGACAGCCTATGCGCTGATGCACAGCATCCTGCACCAGGACGATGCTGCCGACACGCTGGCGCTAGCCGGCTCCGGCTTCCGCGACTTCACCCGTATTGCCGCCAGCAATCCGGACATCTGGCGCGATATCTTCCTCTGCAACCGCGAGGAAATGCTGCGCCAGACCGATGCCCTGATCGCCTCGCTGCAAACCTTTGCCCAGGCGATTGCCGATAACGATGCCGATCGTCTGCTGGCCCTGATCACCGAGGCCAGCAACGCCCGCAGCCAATGGCGCATGAGCACCATGGACAACAATTCCCTGCCCTGAACCTGATGAGCAAGCCCCCTTTCCTGGACCTTCCTCCCCTGACCGCAGCCCATGGCACGGTCCGCCTGCCCGGCTCCAAGAGCATCAGCAACCGCGTGCTGCTGCTGTCCGGCCTGTGTGCCGGCACCACCGTGCTGCACGGCCTGCTGGACTCCGACGACACCCGCGTGATGCTGGCGGCGCTGCAGCAGCTCGGCTGCCAGGTAGAGCGTGACGGCACCACCGCTCGCATCACCGGCAATGGTGGCCGACTGCCCGACAGCGCGCGCCAGGCCGATGCCCCACTGGCCCTGTTCCTCGGCAATGCCGGCACCGCCATGCGTCCACTCACCGCCGCGCTTGCCATGCTCGACGGCCACTTCGAGATGACCGGCATCCCGCGCATGTACGAGCGCCCGATCGGCGACCTGGTGGACGGCCTGCTGCAGCTCGACTGCGATGTGCGCTACCTGGCCAACCCCGGCTACCCGCCGCTGCGCATCGGCCCGCGCCAGAGCCAGGCACAGGAGCCGGTGGAAATCCGTGTGCGCGGCGATGTCTCCAGCCAGTTCCTGACCGCACTGCTGATGGCAGCACCGCTGGCACAGCACGCCACCACCTTCCGCATCCAGGGCGAGCTGATTTCCAAGCCGTATATCGAGATCACGCTGAACCTGATGCGCCGCTATGGCGTGCAGGTCGAGCGCGACAGCGAAACCGGCTGG
Source organism: Allobrachymonas wangyanguii (assembly GCF_045055315.1). GTDB lineage: Bacteria > Pseudomonadota > Gammaproteobacteria > Burkholderiales > Burkholderiaceae_C > Brachymonas > Brachymonas wangyanguii. Next base: position 899,566 of record NZ_CP173677.1, on the reverse strand, counting down.
CAGGCGTTTACCGTGCCGGCCGATGCCGTCTACCAGTCACCCGGCGAGCTGCATGTCGAAGCCGATGCCTCGTCGGCCAGCTATTTCATCGCCCTCGGCGCGATTGCCGCCGATCCGGCACAAGGCCACAGCATCACCATCGAAGGCGTTGGCGCCGATTCGATCCAGGGCGATATCCGCTTCATCGAGGCGGCGCGCGCCATGGGTGCCAGCATCAGCAGCACCCCCGACAGCATCCGCGTGCAACGTGGCCGCTGGCCGCTGCAGGCAATCGACCTGGACTGCAACCACATACCCGATGCCGCCATGACGCTGGCCGTGATGGCGCTGTACGCCAACGGCACCACCACGCTGCGCAATATTGCCAGCTGGCGCGTCAAGGAAACCGACCGCATTGCCGCCATGGCGACCGAGCTGCGCAAGCTCGGCGCCACGGTGGAGGAAGGCCAGGACACCATCCGCGTCACGCCGCCGGCGGCCGGTCAGTGGCGCAGCGCCAGCCTGCACACCTACGACGACCACCGCATGGCCATGTGCGGCTCGCTCGCCGCCTTCAACCCGGCCGGCCTGCCGGTGCGCATCGATGATCCTTCCTGCGTCGCCAAGACTTTCCCCGAGTATTTCACCGACTACCTGGCGCTGTGCCAGGCGGACGCCGCCAGCATCCCGGTGCTGTGCATCGACGGTCCGAGCGCCAGCGGCAAGGGCACGCTGTCAGCCGCGGTGGCGGCACAGCTGGGCTACGCCCTGCTCGATTCCGGTTCGCTCTACCGCATCGTCGGCCTGGCCGCACGCCGTGCCGGCCTGCTGGATGGTGACCCGGCGACCAACGAAGCAGCGATTGCCAGCTTGGCCAGCGAACTCGACATCTGTTTCGGCGATGGCCAGTGCCTGCTGGGCGGCGAGGACATCACCGAGGATATCCGCAGCGAACAGGGCGGCATGGACGCCTCCGCCGTCTCCGCCCTGCCCTCGGTACGCGAGGCGCTGGTTGGCCTGCAGCACGGCTTCCGCCGCCTGCCGGGGCTGGTCGCCGACGGCCGCGACATGGGCACGGTGATCTTCCCGCAGGCCCCGCTCAAGGTGTTTTTGACCGCCAGCGCCGAAAAACGCGCCGAACGCCGCCATAAGCAATTGATTTCCAAAGGAATTGACGCTAAAATAGACGACCTTCGTGCTGACCTGGAAGCGCGCGATGCGCGGGACCGTTCCCGCGCCGCTGCGCCCCTGAAACCAGCCGAAGATGCCGTGCTGCTCGACAACTCCGAGATGGACATTCCTACGTCCGTCAACCAGGTGCTGGCGTGGTGGCAAGGCAAACAGCCTTTCGGAACGCAGGCAACCGGTACGGACTGATCCGCATCTGTCGCTTTCTGACCACAGGGCTGCCTATCGGCAGCCCTGTTGCCTTTGTGCAGGCAGGCTGTTGTCGCGCCGCTGCCCGGGCAGCGGATCGTGTTTCACCCATAACCCCGCGATGCCTGCATCGCATAACCCCCCTGCCGGCGACAGGTGGACCGCAATGATGCGCTCCGCGTTCCCTCCGGCAGACTAGGAACATTCATGTCTGAATCTTTTGCTGAACTCTTTGAAGAATCCCTCAAGCGCGCGGAAATGCGCTCCGGTGAAGTCATCACCGCCGAGGTGGTCCGCGTCGAACACAACCACGTGGTAGTGAACGCAGGCCTCAAGTCCGAAGCCTACGTGCCGATCGAAGAGTTCAAGAACGACCAGGGCGAGATCGAGGTGCAAGCCGGTGATTTCGTCTCCGTGGCCATCACCAGCGCCGAAAACGGCTTTGGCGAGACCATCCTGTCCCGCGACACCGCCAAGCGCCTGGCGTCCTGGCTGCAGCTGGAAAAGGCCCTGGAATCCGGCGACTTCGTCACCGGTACCACCAGCGGCAAGGTCAAGGGTGGCCTGACCGTGCTGGTCAACGGCATCCGCGCCTTCCTGCCCGGCTCCCTGGTTGACACCCGTCCGACCAAGGACCTGACTCCCTACGAAAACAAGACCATGGAGTTCAAGGTCATCAAGCTGGACCGCAAGCGCAACAACGTGGTGCTGAGCCGCCGCGCCGTGCTGGAAGCGTCCATGGGCGAAGAGCGCGCCAAGCTGCTGGAAACCCTGAAGGAAGGCGCCATCGTGCATGGCGTGGTCAAGAACATCACCGAATACGGTGCGTTCGTGGACCTGGGCGGCATCGACGGCCTGCTGCACATCACCGACATGGCATGGCGCCGCGTGCGTCACCCCTCCGAGGTGGTGCAGGCTGGCCAGGAACTGGACGCCAAGGTCCTGAAGTTCGACGCCGAGAAGAACCGCGTGTCCCTGGGCCTGAAGCAGCTGGGCGAAGATCCCTGGCTGGGCGTGTCCCGCCGCTACCCGCAAGGCACCCGCCTGTTCGGCAAGGTCACCAACATTGCCGACTACGGCGCCTTCGTCGAGCTGGAGCCCGGCATTGAAGGTCTGGTGCACGTCTCCGAAATGGACTGGACCAACAAGAACGCTGCCCCGAACAAGATCGTCTCCATGGGCGACGAAGTCGAGATCATGGTGCTGGACATCGACGAAGACAAGCGTCGCATCAGCCTGGGCATGAAGCAGTGCAAGGCCAACCCGTGGCAGGATTTTGCCGCCAACACCAAGCGTGGCGACAAGGTTTCCGGCCCGATCAAGTCCATCACCGACTTCGGCATCTTCGTGGGCCTGGCCTCCGGTATCGACGGCCTGGTGCACCTGTCCGACCTGTCCTGGAACGAGCCGGGCGAAGCTGCCGTGCGCAACTACAAGAAGGGCCAGGACGTGGAAGCCGTGGTGCTGGGCGTGGACGTCGAGCGCGAGCGCATCTCCCTGGGCATCAAGCAGCTGGATTCCGACCCGTTCACGACCTTCGCGTCCGTGAATGACAAGGGCCAGTCCGTGACCGGTACCGTCAAGAGCGTCGACGCCAAGGGCGCCGAAATCGATCTGGGCGAGGAAGTCATCGGCTACCTGCGCGCCAGCGAAATCAGCCAGGACCGCGTGGAAGACGCCAGCCAGGTGCTGAAGGTCGGCGACGAAGTGACCGCCGTGATCACCAACATCGACCGCAAGAACCGCGGCATCTCCCTGTCCATCAAGGCCAAGGATTCTGCCGACCAGCAACAGGCCATGAGCGACCTGAACCAGGCATCTGCCCGCGACCACGCCGGCACGACCAGCCTGGGCGCCCTGCTGCGCGCCAAGCTGGACAACAGCAACAACTGATCGTCCACGTGACGATGCCACGGCAGTCCGCTGCCGTGGTGCCGATCCGGTCCGCCGGGTCGGCCAGCTGGCTGCCAGCCAGGCCCTCTCCCGCAGATCTTTCTGTTTTCCGAGGGCTTGCACAACCGCCCTGCCCCGCAAGTCCGGTTGTGCAAGCCTTTGACATTTCCCATTTCCATGACACGCTCCGACCTCGTTGACGAATTGGCGGCACGCTTCAGCCAGCTCACCCACCGCGACGCCGAAATGGCCGTCAAGTCCGTGCTCGACAGCATGGCCGACGCCCTGGCCCGTGGCCATCGCATTGAAGTGCGGGGTTTTGGCAGCTTTACCGTCAACCACCGTCCGGCGCGTACCGGCCGCAACCCGCGTACCGGCGAGAGCGTGGAAATCCCCGAAAAGCGCGTTCCGCACTTCAAGCCCGGCAAGGCCCTGCGCGAAGCCGTGGACCATCAGCCCGACGACAGCCAGGCCTGATTGCCGGCTGCCGCAGACAGGCCTTCCCCGCATACAATGGCCTGCAAGATCCGGATGCCGGCTGCCACCTGATGTGACAGCACGCCGCATCCGACGGGAGTTTCCGGATGAAATATGCCATCGGACTGCTCAAGGCAGTCATCTTTATCCTGCTGTTCGGCTTTGCCCTGAACAACCGCCAGAACGCCACGCTGAATTTCCTGTTCGACTACGCGATCACGCTGCCAATGATCGTGGTGGTGCTGGGCAGCTTTGCGCTCGGCATCGTGCTCGGTATCCTGGTGATGCTGCCGCGCTGGTGGCAGCATCGCCGCAAGGCACAGCAGGCACGCCAGCAGCTGGAAGCCCTGCAGGCACAACAGGCGGCGGCCAGCCAGCCACCGGCCGGCACACCTGCCAGTCGCACCCCGGATCCGGATCAGCAACGCCACATGACCGATCCCTCCCTGCCCATCACCGACGGCCAGTAAGGCCTGACCTTTTCCGGATTTCGCATGGAAAACGATTCTTTCATCTGGCTGCTGCTGGCCCTGCCCGTGGTGTTTGGCCTGGGCTGGATGGCCTCGCGGCTGGACCTGCGCCAGCTGCGCACCGCCAACCGCAGCGCGCCCAAGGCCTACTTCATGGGTCTGAACTACCTGCTCAACGAGCAGCAGGACAAGGCGATTGACGCCTTCATCGAGGCGGTGCAAAAGGATCCTGACACCACCGAGTTGCACTTCGCCCTCGGCAACCTGTTCCGCCGCCGTGGCGAATACGAGCGAGCCGTGCGCGTACACCGCCACCTGCTGTCGCGCAACGACCTGTCCGCAGCTGACCGCGACCGCGCCCAGCACGCGCTGGCACAGGACTTCCTGAAGGCCGGCCTGCTGGACCATGCCGAAGAAGCCCTGCGTGCCCTCAAGGACAGCAGCTACGAAGCACAGGCACAACTGGCGCTGCTCGGCATTTACGAACGCTCACGCGACTGGGTGCCTGCCGGCGAATCGGCACACGCCCTGGAGGCCGCCGGCCAGCAGGATTTTGCCCGTCAGCGTGCCCACTACCTGTGCGAACGCGCCCAGGAGGCCCACAAGCAGGGCGAACCACAACAGGCCATGGAGCTGCTGCAGCAGGCGATGCAGATCGCGCCACAAGCCGCCCGACCACGCCTGCAGCAGGCCCTGCTGTTGCAGGCTGGCGGCGAACACGCCAAGGCCTTCGAATTGCTGCAACAGGCGATGCGCGACATTCCGGCATTTGCCCCCCTGCTGGCGGCACCGCTGGCCCAGGCCGCCCTCGATACCGGCCGCACACTGGAAGCCCATGCCCTGCTGGAGCGCCTGCAACAGCAATCGCCCTCGATTGATCTGGTGGAAGCGCTGGCCCGGCTGGACCAGCAGCTGGATCCGGCGGCCTCAACGGCCGGCCGCTACCTGGGCCACCTGGAGCAAAGCCCTTCCCTGATTGCCGCCACCCGCTGGCTGGATCTGGAAAAACTGCAGCAGGACCCGCACCGCGAAGTGGTGGATCGCGCGCTGGACAAGGCGATCCGCCCACTGGGGCGCTACCGCTGCGCCGCCTGCGGTTTCGAGGCACAGCAGCACTACTGGCACTGTCCTGGCTGCCAGAGCTGGGACAGCTACCCGCCGCGCCGCGTCGAAGAACTGTAAACCCTGCCGAGCTCCCCAAAAACAAACCCCATCGCGTTGCCGTGATGGGGTTTTGTCTTGCTGCCTTAGCGGGCAGATGGCGATCAGCGCGACATCTGCACCGAGCCGTTGACCATGACACGCACGGTGGACTTGCCGGGCTGCACCGCCAGCTCGGCGGCCGAATCCGCGGCCATGGCGCGCGCCGCCATCATCTTGGGCGCGCCGCCGTAAAAGCCTTCTGCATTGACAGAGACTTCGCGCAGGCTGTAGCTGTTGAAGCCGAAGCTGCGCGTGATGGTATTGGCCTTGTCGCGGAAGGCGGCAATGGCGCGCTCCTGCGCCTGGGCCTCGGTGCGCTGGCGTAGCTCCTTGCTGATATCGAAGCCGACATCGGCAATCGTCAAGGTACTGATGCGGTCAGCAGTGCGGCTGACGCGGTCAATGTCCTTGCCGCTCAGGATCAGCTCGGTGCTGCCTTGCCACTGCGTGATACGGCCATTCTGGTCGCGGCTCGGGTAGAGGCTGAAGTTGCCGGTCTGCACTTCCATCGCCTCATCACGCTGCTGGCCGCGCGCTACCTGCAGGGCGGCATCGAGTGCCTGCTTGAGCTGGGTCTGCACCGCCTGGGCATCCTTGCCCTGGCGGCTGGTGGACATGGTGATGCGCAGCATGTCCTGCTGTACATCGACACTGCCTTCGGCGGACAGCTGCGCCACATTGGAGGGTTGGTAGGACGTCATCGGGGCATTCTGCGCCAGCGCCGGGGTGCTGGCAAGCCAGCCACAGGCGGCAGTCAAGACGGCGGCGCGCAACAGGGAAACGGGTTGATAGGTCATGGGACTCCTAGCGGGACGGGCTGATCCTTGCGGATCAGCGACGGTTCTTGCCATTGATGTGGATGGTGCGGGAATGTTCGCGTACGGCACGACGCAGCTCTTGCAATTCCTTCTTGCTCAGGCGGCGCGGTTTGGCACCGTTCATGCACTGCTTTTGCATGCTGACGCTTTCACGCAGGTCCTGGGCCGATTGACCGGGGAACTGGACACCGACTTCGTTGGCCGGACTCGGACAAGCCGGCTGTGCCATGGCCATTCCGGAAACTCCGGACAACACCAGACCGAAAGGCAATAGACGCATCAGCACGCGCTGACGGCTTGCGCGAACCGGATCAAAAAAACCAGACTTCTTCATTCACCTCTTCCTGAAAACCATGCGCCTTGGTACAGGGCACATGGTCACCATGGGACATACCCCAAGGTTACCGCTACCACGCAGGAAAAAAAGCCCTGCACAGGTCAGATTGGCAAGATCAGGGCAAAACTTGTAACAGTGTGAAAAGTCACCATTTATTACCAGTTTTCGCGGGATTGCAGCCTACCATCCTTGGCATGTTACAAATTTTCGGAGGACAAGCATGAACCAGGCGAACGCCCGACCCGACAAGATCGTGATTGTCGATGACGACGCCCGTATCCGCGACCTGCTGCGCCGCTACCTGAGCCAGGAAGGTTTTGAAGTCATGGTGGCGGAGGACGGCAAGAACCTCAACCGCATCCTGCTGCGCGAAACGGTAGACCTGATCGTGCTGGACCTGATGCTGCCGGGCGAAGATGGCCTGTCCATCTGCCGCCGCCTGCGCGCCGCCAATGACCGCACGCCGATCATCATGCTGACTGCCAAGGGCGAAGACGTGGACCGCATCGTCGGTCTGGAAATCGGCGCCGACGACTACCTGGGCAAGCCGTTCAACCCGCGCGAGCTGCTGGCCCGCGTGCACGCCGTGCTGCGTCGCCGCCCGGCTGTCGAGGCCCCCGGTGCGCCCGCCACCGAAACCGAAATCGTGCACTTCGGCAATTTCGTGTTCGACCTGAGCGCACGCACGCTGAAGAAGGACGGCGAGGATCTGCCGCTGACAACCGGTGAATTCGCCATGCTGAAGGCCCTGGTACGCCACCCGCGCCAGCCGCTGTCGCGCGAAAAGCTGGCCCAGCTGGCACGTGGCCGCGAGTTCGAACCGTTTGACCGCAGCCTGGACGTGCAGGTATCTCGCCTGCGCAAGCTGATCGAGACCGATCCGGCTTCGCCGCGCTACATCCAGACGGTCTGGGGCGTGGGTTACGTCTTCGTGCCGGACGGCAACAACAACTGATGCTGCGGCTGCAGATCCGGTCGATGCCAGCCGTGTGCTGGCATCCCTGTCTCTGTCCGCATCCGCTTCCATGACGATTGTCACGCCGCAGCGCTGGCCTGGCCGGCCGCTGCTCCCCCTGCCGATTCCGCATGCTCCCAGAAGATTCCACCGCCACCACGACGCCCACGCCCGCCAGCCCCGAGTCCGCCACCGGTGCGCGACCGATGCTGCGCAAGGGGGTCGAGGCGACATCGGCGCTGCTGGGCTCAGCGGTACCGACACGCTGGGGTCTGAACCTGTTCTGGCGCACCTTCATCATGATTGCCGTGATGCTGCTGGTTAGCACGATCGGCTGGCTGGTGACGATACGTACCGCCAACATGGAACCGCGTGCGATGCAGACGGCGCAGCAGATCGCCTCGCTGGTGAACCTGAGCCGCACGGCGCTGATCTACTCCGATGCCATCACGCGCTTCTCGCTGATCCGCGAGCTGGCCGAAGAGGAAAGCGTGCGCATCCTGCTGCGCGAGCCGGATGATGCCATCCTGCCCATGGCCAGCACCCCGTTCAATGACCAGGTGGCGCGCGAACTGCAATACCGGCTGGGTCCGGACACGGTGCTGGCAAGCCAGGTCAACGGCGAGAAAGGTCTGTGGATCGGCTTTGACATCGACAGCGATGCCTACTGGCTGCTGACCGACGAATCGCGCATCACCTCGCTGGGGGGAACGACCTGGCTGATCTGGCTGCTGATGGCAGCCGGCCTGTCGCTGCTGGGCGCGGCGGTGATCGCCGGGCTGGTCAACCGGCCGCTCAAGCAGCTCTCGGTCGCCATCGGCAAGGTACGGCTTGGCAATTACACCGATGCCCATCTGGACGAGGAAGTACCGGCGCGCGAGCTGCGCGAGGTGAACATCGGCTTCAACCGCATGGTGGAGCAGCTGTCCGCGGTGGAACAGGAGCGCGTGGTGATGCTGGCCGGCATCTCGCACGACCTGCGCACGCCGCTGGCGCGCCTGCGGCTGGAAGTGGAAATGAGCGTGGACGATGAGGAGTCGCGCAAGTACATGGCGGCCGATATCGAGCAGGTGGACGGCATCATCACCAAGTTCATGGACTACGCGCGTCCGGACGGCCGCGAGCTGGCCGCGGTGGCACTGGCCGACGTGGTACGCACCAGCGCCTACCCCTACCAGAACCAGGACGAGATGGTGCTCGACATCGATGTGCCGGAGAACCTCAAGGTCAAGGCCGACGAGATCGAGCTGGCGCGCGTGATTTCCAACCTGCTGGAGAATGCGCGTCGCTACGGCAAGACACCGGGCAAGGAGCTGACCGAGGTCAGCATGAAGGCACGCGCCGAAGGCAATTTTGTGCACCTGGAGTTTGCCGATCAGGGCAATGGCGTACCGCCGGACATGCTGGACCGGCTGACGCAGCCCTTCTACCGCGCCGACGAGGCGCGTACCTCGGCGGTGGGCAGCGGCCTGGGCCTGGCCATCGTGAAGAAGGTGGTGGAGCACATGGGCGGCTCGCTGCAGCTCAGCAATGGCAAGGACGGCGGCCTGCGCGCCGACCTGCGCATGCCCAAGGCCAAGTAAGCCGGTCGATCAGGCCAGCGGAAACAGCAGCAGCACGGCGCGGGCTTCCATGCTCTGCTCCAGCCCGACCGGACCGAGTTTCTCCGCCGTCTTGGCCTTGACGTTGACCTGCTCACGCGTGATGCCAAGACAGGCGGCAATGCTTTCGGCGATTGCCGGCTTGTAGGCCGCCAGCTTGGGCTTTTGCGCGATGACGGTGCAGTCCACGTTGCCGACCTGCCAGCCGGCCTCGCGCACGCGGCGCATGGCCTCGCGCAGCAGCACGCGCGAATCGGCGCCTTGGAAAGCGACATCGGTATCGGGAAACAGCGTGCCGATATCGGCCATGCCGGCAGCACCAAGCAGCGCATCGGTGATGGCATGCAGCAGCACATCGGCATCGGAATGGCCGAGCAGACCCTTGTCATGCGGCACCAGCACGCCACCGAGCCAGAGCTCGCGGCCGGCGACCAGCTGGTGCGTGTCCCAGCCTTCACCGATACGGAATGGAGGAAAAATGGCAGTTGTCATGGCTGGATTGTCCCATGGCTGGCAGCGGCGCGTGCCTGCAGCACGGCTTCAGCCAGCGCAAAATCATCGGGATAGGTGACCTTGAAGTTCCAGGCACTGCCCTGCACCAGCAGCGGTTGCAGGCCGGCCAGTTCGATCGCGCTGGATTCATCGGTGATGGCGTCCGGATCGCGCTGCAGGCTGTCTTCAAGCGCCTGCAGCAGCAGGCCTAGGCGAAACATCTGCGGCGTCTGCGCCAGCCACTTGTCGCTGCGCGGGATGGTGGCCTGCACGCGGGCTGCCTCGTCCTGCTGCTTGAGGGTATCGGGCAGCGGTAGTGCCAGCAGGCCGCCCACGGCATCATCGGCACAGGCCGTGATCAGCTGGCTGATCTGCGCCGGCGTCAGCAGGCAGCGCGCCGCATCGTGTACCAGCACCCAGTCGTGATCGGGCACGCCCTGGGCACGCAAATGGCGCAGGCCGTTGCGCACACTTTCGGCACGGCTGTTGCCGCCAACACGGGCACGCTGCAGCTTGCCAGCCGGCAATGGCACGGCGTCACCATGGGCATCGTCCGGAGCCAGTACCAGCAGGATGGCATCAATCTGCGGGCAGGCATCGAAGGCGGCCACGGTGTGCCAGAGCATGGGCTGGCCGGCCACGACGACATATTGCTTGGGAATGCTGGCACCGGAACGACTGCCGGTGCCGGCACAAGGAATCAGGGCATGCATGCGAGGGGTGTCCATGCCCTGCATTGTGCCTTGCGCAGAACGTCATGCGGCTGCCCTGCGGCTCTTTTAAAATGGCACGATTCCCCATCGCCCTGCCCAGGCCGATGGGTAGTCTTGTTTGTACTGCACCGCTCATGAAACTCCCCAAGCTCACTCCTGGCCAGCGCCACGCCATGCCGCGCCCGCTGGCGTCGGCCGATGCCGCCCTGCTGGCCCGATTCGCCGCGCGCGACAAGGCCGAAGGCCGCTGCATGGCCATCGTCACCTCGGACGCGGCCGATGCGCAGCGCCTGCTGGACGAACTGCCGTTTTTTGATCCAGCGCTGCGCTGCGTGCTGTTTCCGGACTGGGAAACCCTGCCCTACGACCATTTTTCGCCGCACCAGGACCTGATCAGCGAGCGCCTGGCAACGCTGTGGCGCATCAGCCAGCATGACAGGCATGACGGCGCCGATGTGGTGCTGATCCCGGCCAGCACGGCGCTGTACCGGCTGGGTCCACCTGCCTTCCTGGCCGGCTACACCTTCCATTTCAAGACCGGCCAACAGCTCGATGAGGCCGCGCTGCGGCGCCAGCTCGGCATGGCCGGCTACGCCCATGTGAGCCAGGTGGTCAGCCCCGGCGAATACGCGGTGCGCGGCAGCCTGATCGACCTGTACCCGATGGGTGCCGCACAGCCGTATCGCGTCGACCTGTTCGATGACGAGATTGACAGCATCCGCACCTTTGACCCGGACAGCCAGCGCAGCCTGGAGCCGGTGCAGGAAGTGCGCCTGCTGCCGGGGCGCGAGTTCCCGATGGACGATGCGGCACGCTCGCGCTTTCGCAGCAAGTGGCGCGAGCTGATGGAGGGCGACCCGACGCGCAGCCGCATCTACAAGGATATGGGCGAAGGCCTGGCCACCGCCGGTATCGAGTACTACCTGCCGCTGTTCTTTGACGAGACCGCGACCGTGTTCGACTACCTGCCCGAAGGCAGCACGCTGGTGCTGCACGATGCACTGGAGGAACCGTTCCAGCGCTTCTGGCAGGACACGCGCGAGCGCTATCGCCTGATGGCCGGCGATCCGGAGCGCCCAGCGCTGCCGCCGGAAGCGCTGTTCCTGAGCGAGGAGCAGTTCTTTGGTGCAGCCAGGCGCTTTCCGCAACTGTCGCTGCGCCCGCATGGCGGCGATACCGGCCTCTACCCCGAGTTTGCCCCGCTGCCTGACGTATCGGCCGCGCGTGGCAGCGAGGATCCGCTGCTGAGCCTGCAGGGCCATGTGCAGGCCAGCCCGCACCGCGTGCTGCTGTTGGCCGAAAGCGCCGGCCGCCGCGAAAGCCTGCTCGATTTCCTGCGCGCCAGTCATCTGCAGCCGGTGGCGATCGACAGCTTGCAGGAGTTCCTCGACAACGGCGAAAAGGTCGGCCTGGCGGCATCGCCGCTGATGGAAGGCTTTGCCTGGAACGAGCTCGGCATTGACCTGATCACCGAGTCCGAGCTGTTTGCCGGCAGTGGCGGCATCCAGCATCGTCGTCGCCGTCGCCAGGAGCAGGTCAGCGATATCGATACCCTGATCAAGGACCTGAGTGAGCTCAAGGTTGGCGACCCGGTGGTGCACAGCGCGCACGGCATTGGCCGTTACCAGGGCCTGATCAATATGGATGTGGGCCAGAAGAACCCGGACGGTTCGGCGGCATTGCAAGAATTCCTGCACCTCGAATACGCCGGCGATGCCACGCTCTACGTGCCGGTCAGCCAGCTGCACCTGATCAGCCGCTACTCCGGCGTCAGTGCGGAAGATGCGCCGCTGCACAAGCTGGGCGGCACGCAGTGGGAGAAAGCCAAGCGCAAGGCCGCCGAACAGGTGCGCGATACCGCTGCCGAACTGCTCAATATCTATGCCCGCCGTGCCGCGCGCGAAGGCTACCCGTTCCGTTTCAGCGCCGCCGACTACGAGGTGTTTGCCAACGATTTCGGCTTTGACGAAACTGCCGACCAGCTGGCCGCTATCCACGCCGTGATCCAGGACATGGTCAGCCCGCGCCCGATGGACCGGCTGGTCTGCGGCGATGTCGGCTTTGGCAAGACCGAAGTCGCGTTGCGCGCCGCCTTTGTTGCCGTCACCGGCGGCAAGCAGGTCGCCTTCCTGGCGCCAACCACGCTGCTGGCGGAACAGCATTTCCAGACGCTGAAGGACCGCTTCGCCAAGTGGCCGATCCGCGTGGCCGAAATCTCGCGCTTCCGTTCCGGCAAGGAAGTGACAGCAGCGATCAAGGGCATCGCCGATGGCACGGTCGATATCGTGGTCGGTACGCACAAGCTGCTGTCAAGCGAAGTCAGCTTCAAGAACCTGGGCCTGCTGATCATCGACGAGGAGCACCGCTTTGGCGTGCGCCACAAGGAGCAGATGAAGCAGATGCGCGCCGAGGTCGATGTGCTGACGCTGACCGCGACGCCGATCCCGCGCACCATGGGCATGGCGCTGGAAGGCCTGCGCGACCTGAGCGTGATTGCCACGGCGCCGCAGCGCCGGCTGGCGATCAAGACCTTTGTGCGCAGCGAAAGCAGCGGCGTGATCCGTGAAGCGGTGCTGCGCGAACTGATGCGCGGCGGCCAGGTCTATTTCCTGCACAACGAGGTCGATACCATCGAAAACCGGCGCCAGCGGCTGCAGGAAATCCTGCCCGAAGCACGCATCGCGGTGGCGCACGGCCAGATGCCGGAGCGTGAGCTGGAACGCGTGATGCGCGAATTCGTGGCGCAACGCCACAACATCCTGCTGTGCTCGACCATTATCGAGACCGGCATCGACGTGCCGAGCGCCAACACCATCTTGATCAGCCGCGCCGACAAGTTCGGCCTGGCGCAGCTGCACCAGCTGCGTGGCCGAGTCGGCCGCAGCCACCACCAGGCCTATGCCTACCTGATGGTGCCCGATCTCGACAGCCTGACCAAGCAGGCACAGCAGCGGCTGGAAGCGATCCAGCAGATGGAGGAGCTGGGCAGCGGCTTCTACCTGGCGATGCACGACCTGGAAATCCGCGGTGCCGGCGAGGTGCTGGGTGACAACCAGAGCGGCAACATGATGGAAATCGGCTTCCAGCTCTACAACGAGATGCTGTCCGAGGCGGTGGAACAGCTCAAGGCCGGCAAGGAGCCGGATCTGCTGTCGCCGCTGCAGGCCGTGACCGAGATCAACCTGCATGCGCCGGCGCTGCTGCCGGATGACTACTGCGGAGACGTGCACCTGCGCCTGAGCTTCTACAAGAAGCTGGCCACGGCCAAGACCACCGATCAGGTCGATCGCCTGCTGGAAGAGCTGGTGGACCGCTTCGGCAAGCTGCCGCAGCAGGCCGAAACCCTGGTCTACGTACACAAGCTGCGCGTGATGAGCCAGCCCTACGGCGTGCTCAAGGTAGAGGCGGCGCCGACCGTGATCACCATCACCTTCAAGCCGAATCCGCCGGTAGACCCGATGGCTATCATCCAGCTGATCCAGAAGAACAAGCACATCAAGCTGGCCGGCAACGAGAAGCTGCGCATCGAGCGTGCGCTGGAAAAACCGCTGGACCGGGCCCTGCTGGTGCGCGACATCCTCAAGAGCCTGGGCCAGCCGCTGCAGGAGGCCAACCCCGCCTGACCGAATACACGGTTTATGGGGATTGCATGCGTCATGGCGATCACCTATGGTGAACAGCATGGATGTCCTCGCTTGCAGAGCGCCATCCATGCCGTCCAAAGTCTGTTCTGCCTGCGAGAGTCCCATGCCCCCCTTCAACCTGACGCCCACTGACTATCTGCCCGCCCCGGTGCTGATCGTGGAGGATGAGTCGCTGATGCGCGAGAAGCTGCTGCGCCTGTTGCTGCAGCTGGGCTACACCCAGGAGGCGCTGGTATTTGTCACCAACCTGGCCGAAGCACGCCGCTGGCTGGCGCAGAACCCGGCCGCCATGGCGCTGGTCGATCTCGGCCTGCCGGATGGCAGCGGCCTGGATCTGATCACCGAAATGCGCGAGCAGGATCCGGCACTGAGCATCCTGGTGGTGTCATCCTGGAGCACCGAGGACATCATCATGCAGGCGCTCAAGTGCGGCGCCACCGGCTATGTGCTGAAGGAGCGTGACGATATGGAGATCGCGCTGTCGATCCGCAGCGTGCTGCGCGGCGGTGCCCCGATCGATCCCTTCATCGCCAGACGCATCCTGGAGCAGCTGACAGATGCGCCGAAACCCGAGAAAACCAGCCCGCCACCGCTGCGCAGCCGGCAGAATCCGGACGAAGAGGCCCTGACCAAGCGGGAATATGGCATCCTGCAACTGGTGGCCGAAGGCCTGAGCAACCGCGAAATCGCCGAACGCCTGTTCCTCTCCCGTCATACGATCGAATGCCATATCAAGCACATCTACCGCAAGCTGGCCGTTTCCGGACGCACACGTGCTGTCTACGAAGCGCGTGCGCGTGGCTTGCTGTCCTGATCGTCGGCTGGCTGCTGCTCCTGCTGCCGCAGCCGGCTGCAGCGGCCTTCACGATTCCGATTCCTGCCGCGACTGAACACCAGGGCACCGCACACTGCGACCCGCAGATCCTGTCGGTAGCGGCGGCGCGTGCTCCCGAACATCCTGACCAGCGTCCGACCAGCGGCTGGGAAAGCGTGACCCTGCCCGACCACTGGACGCAGCGCTGGATCGGCTACAGCGGCACCGTCTGGTACCGCATCCAGTGGCAGCACGCCTGTGCCACGCCGGTGGGCGTCACGCTCAATGCACTCAGCCAGGCTGGTGCGCTCTACCTGAATGAGGAGCTGATCTGGAGCGACCAACGGTTCACCGAACCGCTGCCACGCAACTGGAACCTGCCGCACTACTGGATACTGCCGGCCAGTTCGCTGCAGATCGGCGAAAACACCTTGTGGTTCCGCGTTACCGGAGCGCACTACCAGCAAGCCGGCCTGGGACGTGTCAGCCTGGGCGAACCAGGAGCGCAATATGCGCTGCACCAGGACCAGATCGTGCTGCAACGCACCTGGCTGCAGGCCGATATCGCGCTCTCCTTCACCCTCAGCATCCTGAGCCTGCTGGTCTGGCTGTCCTACCGGCGTGCCACGGTGTTTGGCTGGTTCGGCCTGCTGACCGGCTCCTGGGTGATCTTTGCCGGCACCCTGCTGCTGACCGACCCATGGCCCTTGCCCGATACCGCTGCGCTGGAACGCTTCAGCCTGAGTGCGCTGGTCATCTATTGCGTCTGCTTCGCCCTGTTCAGCTGGTCATTTGCCGATCTGATCTGGCCGCGCGTGCGCCGTGCCGCCCTGATCATGGCTGGCTTGCTGATCCTGCTGCTCTGGCTGACGCCCCTGTCCCACCTAGGCCATGCCACGCTGGTCGTGTTCCTGCTGAGTGCCTGCCTGGTCCTGCTCAACTGCCTGCTGCTGCAGTGGCCGCTCTGGCGCAAGCAGCCGCGCTCACTGCCCCATGTGCTGCTGGCACTCTGGCTGCTGGCCGTGCTGTTTATCGGTATCTATGACCTCATCGTGATCGTGTTTTTCCCGCACGTGCACAACGTGCTGACCCCGTACTCGGGCATCATCACGCTGCTGTGCATGGGGCTGCTGATGGCCTCGCGCGTGGCGCGCGACATGCGGCGCGTGCGGCACTTCAACCATCAACTGAAGCAGCGCGTGGAAGAAGCACGCCAGGAGCTGCTGGCAGTCACCGAGCGCCAGATCGTGATG
Source organism: Allobrachymonas wangyanguii (assembly GCF_045055315.1). Lineage (GTDB taxonomy): Bacteria > Pseudomonadota > Gammaproteobacteria > Burkholderiales > Burkholderiaceae_C > Brachymonas > Brachymonas wangyanguii. The sequence goes on along the minus strand of NZ_CP173677.1, from coordinate 883,540 downwards.
GAGCGCGAGCGCTCCCGCCTGCAGGCGCGCATGGACCTGACGCACGACCTGCACGATGGTCTGGGCAGTTCGCTGGTACGCGCCATCGGCAGCGTGGAACACGCCATGGGCCCGATGAGCAACCAGGCCTTCCTCGGCTATCTCAAGGTCCTGCGCGATGACCTGCGCCAGATCCTCGATGCCGAAGCCAGCTCCACCAGCAAGCCGGCCGCCACGCCAGCATTGTGGCTGGCCCCGATCCGGCACCGCTTTGGCATGCTGTTCGACGAAATCGGCATCGACATCCGCTGGCAGATGCCCCCTGCCTGGCCGATCCAGCCACAGGCACGCACTTGCATGGCACTGGCGCGGGTACTGGAAGAAGCGCTGACGAATATCGTCAAGCACAGCCAGGCCAGCCAGGTGGAGGTCGCGATGATTCCACTCAGCGATCCCCATGGCCTGCAGCTGTGCGTGAGTGACAACGGGCGCGGCTTTGATGTCGTGGCCATGGAACAGTCTGGTACTGGCGTTGGCCTGCAAAGCATGCGGGCCCGCATCGAGCGTATCGGTGGACAATGGGATATTGTCTCGGGCAGCACGGGGACGCGCATCTGCATCACCCTGGCTGGCGAAGCGCCGGCCTGACACCAGACTGCCTGCCAGCTTTCACAGGAGAAGTCCGCCATGGAACAAGCTTTCACGCGCAGCCCGGTCGCCGGCATGGTGCTGGTCGATGCCTATCTGATTCCCGCCGATCAGGCCGATGCCTATATCGCCGCACGCGAAGCCCTGGCCGAGCGCGCCACGCGCGTGCTGCAGGCCATGTGCAGTTCCGTGGAACGCTGCTGGGCCGGCAGCCAGGACGGCGAAGCGATTGTCGGCCTGGATGCCGATGGCGAGATCCAGGCCCTGACCCATCTCGATCCCGATGCGGTCGATGCACTCGGCGAGCTGGATGATGAAGGTCTGCGCGCCTGGTTTCTGCAGCAGGCCGAGGCAAAGCCCTGAGCAGCACAAGGGAAAAATCGCTCCCATCACCTTTCCATCCGCCGTGCATTAAAGTTGCGCAAGCAAACCAATTTGCGCACGTTTCCCGTATCGTGCGTGCTTCTTCATCTATCAGGAGTCTTCGTGAGCCATCCCGTCATCAGCGCCCTGCAACAACGTCGCAGCATCTACACCATTGGCCGCCAGGTCCAGCAGTCCCCGGCCGAACTGACGGCGCTGATCCAGGAAGCGGTGCGCCAGGCGCCCTCCTCCTTCAACTCGCAAAGCTCGCGTGCCGTGATCCTGTTCGGTGCCGAACATGAGGCACTGTGGGGCGAGATCGTGCTGGAGGCGCTGCGCGCCGTGACACCGGCAGAAAACTTCCCAACCACCGAGAAGAAGATCAACGGCTTCAAGGCCGGCTTTGGCAGCGTGCTGTTTTTTGAAGACCAGGCCGTGATCCAGGGCCTGCAACAGCAGTTCCCGCTCTACGCAGACAACTTCCCGACCTTTGCCGAACACAGCGCCGGCATGGCCCAGCTGGCGGTCTGGACCGCGCTGGCCAGCAGCGGCGTCGGCGCCACGCTGCAGCACTACAACCCGCTGATCGATGCCCAGATCCAGGCCCGCTGGCAGCTGCCAGCCAGCTGGACGCTGCGCGCGCAGATGCCGTTTGGCAGCATCGAAGCCCCGGCCGGCGCCAAGACCTATATGGATGATGCCGAACGCTTCCGCGTCTTCGGCCAGTAAGTCCACCGCTACCGTTCACCTCACTTGACAGCCCGGCCCTGCCGGGCTTTTTTGCGTCTGTCCTGCGGAAAAATCCCACCGGCAAGGGGCCAAACGCTGTGCTATCGTGCCTGTCAGCATCACCAGGAGCCACACATGGGCACACCACATGTCGATTACCTGATCATCGGAGCCGGCATTGCCGGTGCCTCTGCTGGCTACTGGCTGGCACCGCATGGCCGCGTGCAGCTGCTGGAGCGCGAATCACAAGCCGGATACCATTCCACCGGTCGCTCCGCCGCCATGTTCATGGAGTGCTACGGCAATGCCCAGGTGCGCGCACTGACGCGTGCCAGCCGGCCGTTCCTGCAACAGCCGCCAGCCGGCTTTGCCGAACATCCGCTGCTGCAGCCGCGCGGCAGCGTGCTGGTGGCCGCCCCCGGCGACGAAGACAAGCTGGCACAGGAGTGGCAAACCCTGCGCGAACGCTCGCCGCAGCTGCAATTGCTGAGCGCGGCCGAAGTCTGCGCGCTGGTGCCGGTGCTGCGGCCAGAGCGGGTGCTGGGCGGCATTCTCGATCCCGATGCCGCCGATATCGATGCCCATGCGCTGCACCAGGGCTATCTGCACGGCCTGCACCAGGCCGGTGGCCGTGTCAGCACCGATGCCGAGGTCAGTGCGATCCGGCGCGTGGACGGGCGCTGGCTGGTGACAGCGGGCGGCCAGGACTGGAGCGCCAGCGTGCTGGTCAACGCCGCCGGTGCCTGGGTCGACGACATCGCCGATCTGGCCGGCGTGCCGCGCATCGGGCTGGAGCCCCGCCGCCGCACCGCCTTCACCTTTGCCGCGCCGCCCGGACTGGATTTCCACCACTGGCCGATGGTCGAGAACATCCACGAGCAGTGGTATTTCAAGCCCGATGCCGGCCAGCTGCTGGCCTCTCCCGCCAATGCCGATCCGGTGCCGCCGCAGGATGTGCAGCCGGAAGAAATCGATATCGCCACCGGCATCTGGCATGTGGAGGAGCAGACCACGCTGCAGGTACTGCGACCGTTCCATGCCTGGGCCGGGTTGCGCAGCTTTGTCGCCGATGGGGGCCTGGTGGCCGGTTACGACCCCGATGTACCGGACTTTTTCTGGCTTGCCGCGCAAGGTGGCTATGGCATCCAGACCAGTGCGGCCATGGGCCAGGCCAGCGCCGCACTGTTGCGCCGCCAGCCGCTGCCGGACTTGCTGCTGCAGGAAGGCCTGAACGAAGCCCTGCTCGGCCCGGCGCGGCTGCGGTAGCAGGCCTGAGCCCCTACAATGACCGGCAAGACTGAACACCCACCACGCACCCATCATGAGTACAGAAGACAGCCTGGTCATCCAGGAACAGCCGCCCTTTCCCCGCCTGGCCGATTACCGCCTGATCGCCTTTGACATGGACTCGACCCTGATCAATATCGAGTGCGTGGACGAAATCGCCGATGCCGTCGGCAAGAAGGCCGAAGTCGCGGCCATCACCGAAGCCGCCATGCAGGGCATCATCACCGACTTCAAGGACAGCCTGCGCCAGCGCGTCGCCCTGCTCGCAGGCGTGCCGGAAAGCGCGCTGCAGCAGATCTATGACCAGCGCCTGCAGCTCAATCCCGGCGCCGAGACCTTGGTGCGCGCCTGCCAGCAGGCCGGCCTGAAGACGCTGCTGGTCTCCGGCGGTTTCACCTTCTTCACCGAACGCATCCGTGAACGCCTGGGGCTGGATTTCACCCGCTCAAACCAGCTCGAGGTGCAGGATGGCAAGCTCACCGGCCGCATTCTGGAACAGCCCTGGGGCGATATCTGCGATGGCCAGGAAAAGGCGCGTACCCTGCTCGAAGTCGCCACGCTGATGGGCATAGCCCCGCAGCGCTGCATCGCCGTAGGCGATGGTGCCAATGACCTGAAGATGATGGCCGAAGCCGGTGTCTCGGTGGCCTACCACGCCAAGCCGACAGTGCGCCGCCAGGCCATGGTGGCGATCAACGCCGGTGGGCTGGACCGCCTGCTGGAAGTGCTGCCGGCATGACGGCATCGGGCCAGCCGGGCTGGTGGCAGCGCCATCGCAAGTCGCTGCTGGTCAACCTGGCGGTATTTCTGGCGGTGGCCTTTGGTATCCAGGCCTGGCAGACGCGCCATATGGCCAGCGGCCAGGCACCGGATGTCACCCTCCAGCGCGCCCTGACGCCACAGCAGCAAGACAGCCTGGCCAGCTGGCGCCAGCAGCATACCGGCGAACCGGTGGTGCTCTACTTCTGGGCCACCTGGTGCACCATCTGCCGCATCGAGCAGCCGATGATCAACGGCCTGATCCAGAGCCAGCCAGTGCTGCCGATCGCGATGCAGTCCGGCCCGGCCGCCAGCGTGCTCGCTTACGAGCGCCAGCACGGCCTGGCCTGGAACAGCGTGGTCGATCCCGACGGCGGCATCGCGCGCCATTTCGGCATCAGCGCCACGCCCAGCTTTGTCGTGCTCGATGCGCAGGGCAATATCAGCAGCAGCACGGTCGGCCTGACCAGCCCCTGGGGCTTGCGCCTGCGCCTGTGGCGCGCCCGGCTGGCGGGCTGAGCCGCCCGCCGGTCATCACTCAGCCGGTGTTGCGCAGGCCGGCGGCAATGCCGTTGACCGACAGGTGGATGCCACGCTTCAGGCGTGAGGACTGGCGGTGCCAATCGGTCGGCGCCGCTTCCTCCTCTTGCTGCATCGCCGCCAGATCCTGGCTGCAGACACGGTAGCGCCGCATCAGCTCGACCTGCAGGTGGTTGAGCGGATCGATATACGGGAAGCGGTGCGCGATCGATCGCGCCAGCGCCGGGTTGGCAGCCAGCCGGTCAGACTCGCCGGTAATCAGCGCCAGCATGTCCTGCGTCGCCTGCCATTCGTCCCGGATGGCGCCAAAGATGCGCTGGCCCAGTTCGCGGTCTTCCACCAGTTCCACGTAGCGCTCGGCCAGGCCCAGATCGGTCTTGGACAGCACCATGTCCAGGTTGGACAGCAGCATGGCAAAGAACGGCCAGTCGCGGTACATCTGTTGCAGCAGCTGCAGGCGTTGCGCATCGTCCTGCAGCCAGTGGCGCACGCCACTGCCAAAACCGGCCCAGCCCGGCAGCGCCACGCGCGCCTGGCCCCAGCTGAAGCTCCAGGGAATCGCGCGCAAGTCATCAATGCTGCGCGTCGCCTTGCGGCTGGCCGGGCGGGAACCGATATTCAGCTCGGCAATCTCGCGCAGCGGCGTGGCGGCAAAGAAGTAATCGGCAAAACCGGGCGATTCGTAGACCAGCGCGCGATAGGCGCGAAAGCTGGCCTCGCTGATCTGTTCTGCCGCCTGCAGATAGGCCTCGGGCAAGGCATGGTCAGGCGGCAGCAGGCTGGCTTCCAGCGTGGCCGCGACCAGGGTTTCCAGGTTGCGTCGGCCAATCTCCGGATGCGCGTACTTGGAAGCGATCACCTCGCCCTGCTCGGTCAGGCGCAGCTGGCCATGCACGGTACCCGGCGGCTGTGCCAGGATCGCCTGGTAGCTCGGGCCGCCACCACGACCTACCGTGCCGCCACGACCATGGAACAGGCGCAACTGCAGGCCGTGCTGCTCGCGCAGCGGCCCGAACAGCGTCAGCAGTTCCTGCTCGGCCTGGTACAGGCTCCAGTTGCTGGTGAACATGCCACCGTCCTTGTTGCTGTCGCTGTAGCCGAGCATGATGTCCTGCTCGCGGCCGCTGGCCAGAACCATGTCGAACACGCCCGGCAGCGCATACCACTCGCGCATGATGCGCGTGGCCGCCTGCAGGTCGCCAATCGTCTCGAACAGCGGCGACACGATCAGCCGGTTCTGCACCTGCGGCGTACCGAAGTCGCGCAGCAGGCCGGTTTCCTTCATCAGCACCATCACTTCCAGCAGGTCGCTCACCTCTTCCGTGTGCGAGATGATGTAGTGGCGCAGCGCATGGCGGCCGTACTGCTCCAGGTGCTGTAGCGCGGTGCTGAACACCGCCAGCTCGGCCTGCAGCTTGTCGCTATAGGCGGCATGCGGCACGCGTAGCGGGCGCACATCGTTCAGCACGGCCAGCAGGCAGTCCCGCTTGCCGGCTTCATCGAGTGCGCTGTAGTCGTCCTGCATGCGTGCCACGCGCAGCAACTCGGCGACGACCGCCTCGTGCTCCTCCGAGTTCTGGCGCAGGTCCAGTGTCGCCAGATGGAAGCCGAATACCTCGACCGCACGCAGCAGCTCGCCCAGACGCAGTGCCAGCATCGGCACGCCATGGTGGGCGCGCAGTGACTGCTCCAGCACGCGCAGATCGGCCAGCAGCTCGTCGGCGCTGGCATAGGGCTGGCCGGACACCACCGGAATCTGCGGCGCGTCGATGCCGGTGCGCTGCTTCAGCGTCGCGGCGACGCGCGCATACATGCCGATCGCGGCACGGCGATAAGGCTCGTCCTTGCGGTGCGGATTGGTGTCGCCAGCGGCATCGGCCAGCTGCTGCAACTCGGGACTCACGCCCGCCAGCCCGGTGGACATGGACAGCTCCAGCCCCAGTGCATTCAGCTCATGCAGATAGTGCAGCAGCGCCGTCTCGCACTGCAGCCGGAATGCCAGTGCCATCGTGTCGGCGCCGACAAAGGGGTTGCCATCGCGGTCACCGCCCATCCAGTGGCCCATGCGGAAGAACGGCGCAATCGCCTGCCCCGGCAGCGCCTGCTCCAGCTCCTGGTACATGCGCGGCAGCTGGCGCAGAAAGGTGTTGTGGTAGTAGGCCAGCGCGTTGCGGATCTCGTCGGCCACGCTGAGTTTTTCGTCGCGCAGCATGCGCGTCTGCCACAGCTGGGTGATGCGCGCTTTCAGCAGCAGCGTGTTGCGCTCCTGCTCGCGCGGCGTCAGGCCCTGGTCGCGCTCGGCGACCAGCTGCGCAATCGCGCGCTCAGCCGTCAGGATGATGGTGCGCTGCACCTCGGTCGGGTGCGCGGTGAGCACCGGCGACACATGCGCCGTCTGCAGCAGGCCGGCAATGCGCTGCGCCGACACGCCCTGCTGCTGCAGCCGCTCCAGCGTGCCCTGCAGCGATCCCGCCTGCACATCGCCACGACGCTCGTGGTAGACGCGGCGGCGGATGTAGTGGTTGTCCTCGGCAATATTCGCCAGGTGCGAGAAGTAGCTGAAGGCGCGCACCACCTGCACCGTCTGCTCCAGCGACAGGCCCTTGAGCAGGCTGTCCATCTGTGCGCCGGCGCCGGCATCGTGCTTCAGCCGGTAGGCCACCGACAGCTGGCGGATGTTCTCGACCAGCTCGAAAGTGGCCTCGCCTTCCTGTTCGCGGATCACGTCACCCAGCAGCTTGCCCAGCAGCCGGATGTCCTCGATCAATGGTTGTTCCTTGCTGGCTACGCCATCGTCAGCATGCATGCAGATATCTCCTGTGTATTTTTTGTGCTCTTATCCATGGCAGCCAAGAACTATATAGTTCTTGACCGAAACGCGACCTTAGCACATGCCGATTACAGCGCGCGTGCCATGCGCTCCACCCCTTCCTGGATGCGGGTCAAATCCGAGGTGGCAAAGCTCATGCGGAAGCAACTGGCGTCGGCATTTTCAGCGAAGAACGGCGCACCGGGCACAAAGGCCACCAGCTGTTCCACGGCGCGCTTCGAGAAGGCGCCGGCATCGCGCTCGCCGCCGTTGGCACCGGTCAGGCGCACCCAGAAGAACATGCCACCGCCCGGCTGGGTAAAGCTGACGGCATCGCCCAATTGGGCGCGTAACTGCTGCGCCATGCAGGCAGCGCGTTCGGCATAGACACGGCGCACCTGGTTGACCGCCTGCGGCAGGCGGTTGCTCTGCAGGTAGGCCGCAGCCGTGGCCTGGGCATAGGTGCTGGTATTGGCATCGCTGAACTGCTTGCACATCACCGCATTGGCCAGCAGCGCCGGCGGACCGGCCAGCCAGCCCAGGCGCAGACCCGGCGACATGATCTTGCTCAGGCTACCGCAGTGCGCCAGCCAGTCACGGCTGCCCGGCACGTCCTTGCTCAGCGCCAGCAGGCTGGGCGGCGGCGGCGCATCGAAGTAGAGGTCGCCATAAGGATCGTCTTCCACCACCAACACCTGGTACTGTGCCGCCAGTTCCAGCACGCGCTTGCGGCGCTCCAGCGACAGCAGCGCGCCGCTCGGGTTGCCAAAAGTCGGGATCAGGTAGACCAGTTTCGGCTGGTGTTCGCGGATCAGCTGCTCCAGCGCATCCACCTGCACGCCATCGGCATCGATGGGCGCGCTGATCACTTCGGCGCCGTAGAGGCGGAAGCACTGGATGGTGGCGAGAAAGGTCGGACCTTCGACAATCACCTTGTCGCCGGGCGAGATCATGCACTTGCCGATCAGGTCCAGCGCCTGCTGGCTGCCGGTGGTGACGATGAAATCCTGTTCCTGCAGCGGCGCGCTCTTGTTGGCGCTGTAGAGCGCAATCTGCTCTTTCAGCGGGCCAAAGCCTTCGGTGGCGCCATACTGCAGCGCCGTGCCCGGCCACTGCGCCAGCGCATCGACGCTGGCCGCGCGTAGGCCATCGACATCGAACAGCGCCGGATCGGGAAAACCGCCGGCAAAGCTGATGATGCCCGGCTTGCCGAGCAGCTTGAACAGCTCGCGGATGGCCGAGGTTTCACAGTGTTGCAGGCGTTGGGCGAATTGCACGGGGTTCTCCTTGAAACAGCACGGCGCGCAGACTTGGACGACCATGCCACAATCGGTGATTCTGAAAAGAACAACTATACGCCAGCCCCCGTATCCCCCATGAAAAAAGAAGCCATCGTCTCCTTCTTCAGCACCCTGCAAGCCGCCAACCCGGAGCCGGAAACCGAACTCGAATACGACACGCCGTTCGAGCTGCTGATTGCCGTGCTGCTGAGTGCGCAGGCCACCGACGTCGGCGTCAACAAGGCCACGCGCCTGCTCTACCCAGTCGCCAACACGCCGCAGGCGATCCTGGACCTGGGCCTGGAGGGGCTGGAGAGCTACATCAAGACCATCGGCCTGTACCGCAGCAAGGCCAAGCACATCCTGCAGACCTGCCGCATCCTGCTGGATGAACACGCCGGTGAGGTACCGCGCACGCGCGAGGCGCTGGAAAAACTGCCCGGCGTAGGCCGCAAGACCGCCAACGTGGTACTCAACGTCGCCTTTGGCGAACCCACCATGGCCGTCGATACGCATATCTTCCGCGTCAGCAACCGCACCGGCCTGGCACCGGGCAAGACCGTGCTCGAGGTTGAGAAAAAGCTGCTCAGGCGCATCCCGAAAGAGTTCCTGCTGCACGCCCACCACTGGCTGATCCTGCAGGGGCGCTATGTCTGCAAGGCGCGCACGCCGGAATGCTGGCGCTGCAGCGTGGCGCCGTTCTGCGACTTCAAGCCCAAGACGCTGGCCAAGAAATGAACAGGGCCGGCACCTTGCGGCACCGGCCCTGACGGTCACTCAGACCGGATGATCAGGCAGCATCAGGGGTTGATGCGAGTGATCTTGGAACCTTGCAGCGACACGCCGGCATCCACGCCCGCGTTGTTCATGACAAAGCTCACCACCGGTGCCTGGATCGTCTGGGTGTCGACGGAACCATTGGCGCCCAGGGTGGCGACCGCCACGTTGGCGTCAGCGCCCACGGTCCAGCCATTGCTGGCGCGGAACTTGGCCAGCGACTCGGCCGTGTTGAACACGTAGATCACGCTCTTGGAATGGGCACCGGCCTGCAGGCCGATGGAAGCGGAGCTGGTGCTGTAGTAGCCGGCATTCTTGCCACCCACCAGCAGTGCACCCTTGCCGTAATCGGCACCCACCACAAAGCTGCCGCCCACCACGGACGGGAACACCAGCACGCCAGCCGACTTGGCCACCAGCTCAGCCGAGCCCGGCACCGTGTTGTACAGGCGGGTCAGCGCGGCATTCGTTGCCGTATCGATCGAGGCGCGCTCGGTCGCGGAGGTGGGCTGCTGGTGCGGCTGCGTCGTGGTACAGGCCGCCAGGCTCAGGCCACCGACGGCGATCATGGCAGCGGTCGTGATGGATCGGATAGTGCTCTTGCGCATGGGAATCTCCTTCAGGTTGTATGTCGTGCTGCCTGACGTGATCCGCAGACCAGGCCGCTGCAGCACAGGGACGAAGCCATTATGGGCCGCCTCATCCTGCCCGGAGCCCCTGCCGCGCTAGTCGCGCGCACATCCCACCTGCCGATGGCGTGCCGTCCTACACGAACGGCAGCGCCAGACATCAGGCCGACTTTTCAGCCACGCCGGCACTGGAAAAGCTGGCCATGTCGCGCAGCATCACGCAGGCCGATTCCAGCAGCGGCCAGGCAATCACCGCGCCCGAGCCTTCGCCCAGACGCATGCCCCAATCCAGCAGCGGACGCGCATGCAGCGCGTCCAGGATCAGCTGGTGCCCCGGCTCGCCGGAGCGATGCGCATAGACGCAGCGCTGCAGCACCAGCGGCTCCAGGCGCGAGGCCACCAGCAGCGCCGAGCTGACGATCACGCCATCGACCAGGATCACGCGCCGATCGGCCGCGGCCTGCAGCAAGGCACCGACCATGGTCGCAATCTCGAAACCACCAAATGCGGCCAGTACCTCCAGCGGCTGCACCGCCTGCGGATGCGCATCCAGCACCTGCTGCAGCACGTCCAGCTTGCGCTGCATGCCGGCCTGGTCCAGCCCGGTACCGGGGCCGGTCGCATTGATCAGGTTCGCGCCCAGCAGGCGCGTCAGGATCAGCGTGGCCGCCGAGGTGTTGCCGATACCCATCTCGCCCAGCATCAGCACGTTGCCGGGCAGCGCCTGCACCAGCTCCATGCCGTTGCGGATCGCCTGCAGGCATTGTTCGTGCGTCATCGCCGGGCCGTCCAGGCAGTCCTGCGTGCCATGGGCGATCTTGCGTACCTGCAGCCGGTGGCGCGGGGCAAAATCGTGCGCCACGCCGCAATCCACCACGGTCAGCGCGATGCCGTGCTGGCGCGCCATCACGCTCACCGCGGCGCCATCGGCCAGAAAGTTCTCCACCATCTGCCAGGTCACGTCCTGCGGGTAGGCCGAGACGCCGCGCTTCACCAGGCCATGGTCGCCGGCGCAGACCACCATTTGCGGCTGCACCAGCACCGGACGCGTCGTGCCCAGGATGCGGCCCAGCTGCAGCGCCAGCTCTTCGAGCCGGCCCAGCGAGCCCAGCGGCTTGGTCTTGGCATCATTGACCGCCTGCAGCTCGGCCTGCAGCTGCGGATTGTCCAGATCAGCGATATCGGGGAAAAAATCGGCTTCTTGCATCGGCATCCTCATTCGGCGGCGACCAGTTCCAGCTGCACCTCGTGGCCGGCCGGCAGTTCTTCGGCCATGTCTTCCAGCGCCATCAGGAAGCCGCCGGCGCGCCAGTGCTTGATCGCCTCGGTATTCACCACGCGCAGCGTGCACGGGCCAGGATAGCCTGGCCCCTGGGCCGACAGCGCATCCCAGAAGGCATCCAGATTGCGACCAAATTCTTCGGCATCTGCAGCCTGCGTCAGTTGCAGGTAGCGCTGCCAGAAGGCTTTTTCATCGTCCAGGCCATCGCAATCGAGCACAAAAACAGGGGATTCGGTATCAGGGGTCATGGTGTCGGAAACAGCTACGCCAGCCGCACCATGCAACTGGCCATCAGGCCCACAGTCTACTCCTGCCAGCGCCAGCAAGGCGGCACGGCCCAGGTGCAGCTCGACGAAATCGGCCATTCGATCCAGCACCTGATTGATGGACGGCGGCGCACTGCCGAGCAACGCTTGTGTCACTTCCGGCTGCTCCAGCAGGCCGTGCAGGTACAGTCCCAGCGCCTGGCCCGGCTGCGGCGTCAGCGCCGTGGCGGCGCCGTTGGTCCAGCCGATCGCCGCACCATCGGCATCGTGCAATACCGGCAACGCCACATGGCCGGCGCGCACCATCGCCGGATGCTCGGCCGTGCGCCCCATATGGATCTCGTAGCCCTGCGCCGGCAGGCCGGACAGCGGCTGCCAGGCACCGGGCACGGCATCGACAAAACGTCCTTGCGATCGTCGCACCGTCTTCTGCGACTCGAACACCGTCACCAGCGGCAGCAGCCCCAGCCCTGGCGCACTGCCGCTGCCGACCGGCTGCAGGCCTTCCACGCCTTCCATGTCGATCACGGCTTCGCCCAGCATCTGCAGGCCGCCGCAAATACCGAGCACACAGCCTCCGCGCGCCGCATGGCTGCAGATCGCCGCATCCAGCTTCTGCTCGCGCAGCCATTGCAAGTCGGCCATAGTGTGCTTGCTACCCGGCAGGATGATCCAGTCCTGCGCGCGCCAGTCGGCCAGCACGGCGGCATCGCGCACCCAGCGCAGGTGCACGCCCGGCAGCTGGCGCAGCGGCTCGAATTCATCCAGATTGCTCAGGCGCGGATACGCGATGATGGCGATGCGCACGGCACTGTCATCAGCGTGGCCGCGGCTGCTGTCGTCAAACACGCCATCTTCTTCCGGCAGGCCGTGGTCGCGCCACATCGGCAGCGTGCCAAATACAGGCACACCAGTCAGCTCCTGCAGCATCTGCGGCGCCGGCTCCAGCAAGGCGGCATCACCACGGAACTTGTTCAACACAAAGCCACGAATACGCGCCCTGTCCTCTTCGGGCAACAGCGCCCAGGTGCCGTACAAATGCGCAAACGCCCCGCCCCGGTCGATATCAGCCAGCAGCAGGCAGGCGGCATCAGCCTCGCGCGCCACGTGCAGGTTCACCACATCGGTCGCCATCAGGTTGATCTCGGCCGGCGAACCGGCACCCTCGATCACCACCAGATCATGGCTGGCGCGCAAATCGTGCAGCGCCGCGGCAATCGGCGGCCAGACATGCTGCTTGCGCTCATGCCAGGCCATGGCGCCCAGCGCCTGGTCCACCTGGCCGAGCAGCACCACCTGGCTGCGCGTATCGGCTTCGGGCTTGAGCAGCAGCGGGTTCATGCGCACATCCGGCTCCGCACCGGCAGCCAGCGCCTGGAAATACTGCGCGCTGCCGATCTCGCCACCGGCCACCACGCGCGCATTGTTGCTCATGTTCTGCGCCTTGAATGGCGCCACTTTCAGGCCCTGGCGCGCATAAAAACGGCACAAGGCTGCGGCCAGCCAGCTCTTGCCGGCACCGCTGGTGCAGCCCAGCACCATCACGCAGGGTGCCAATGCCTTCGTCGTCATGCCGATACCTCCTGCAGGCGTAGCCAGGCCTGCTGCAAGGCCTGCTGCGCGGCCGGTTCATGCACACACAGGCGCACATGGCCGGGCAAGCCAAAACTGGCGCAATCACGCAGCTTGATGCCCTCGGCCCGCAAGGCCTGCAGCATGGCGTCCCAGCCCATGGCCAGCGGCGGCGGCCGGCACAGCAGGAAATTCGTCAGGCTCGGCAGGCACTGCCAGCCCAGCGCCTGCAGCATGTCCAGCTGCTGCTGCTTCCAGTCCCGCAAGGTCTCCAGCGATGTCGCCAGCCAGTCCTGCACCGCCGGTTCGCACCAGGCCTGCAGCAAGGCCACACCATGCGCGCCCAGCGGCCAGGATGGCGCCCGCCACCACATCGCCTGCAGCTGCTGCACCGATGCAGCAGCCGGCGCAATCACATAAGCCGCCCGCACGCCACACAGCCCGAGCGACTTGTTCGGCGTCCAGATCTGCCAGACCTGGTCACGCGCCAGCCAGTCGGCCAGCGGTGTCGGCCCTTCCAGTTGCAGCGGTGCGTAGGCACAATCCAGCACCACGGTGGCCTGCGGCGACAGCTGCGCCCAATCGTCCGGACAGTCCATGTCCTGCCCCAGCGGGCTGCTGGGCGCACACAGCCAGACCAGATCGGCCTGCGCTAGCGCCCCAGTGCGCTGCAGCCCGTGCAGCATCGCCTGCGTGGCGTAATCGCCATAATGGTGCGGCGGCAACCACACGCGTGCCTGCGGCTGCCGTGCCGCCACGCAAGCCGTGATGCGCGCAATCAGCTCGCTGCCGCTCACGCCCACCAGCACGCGCTCCGCCGCCACGCCATGGCGAGCGGCCAGCTGCTGGCGCAAGCCGGCATAGGCCGGATCCGGATAGCGCGTGGCATTGACCTGCGCCAATGCCTGCACCACCTGCTGACAGGGCCCGCCGGCATGGCTGTTGGTAGAAAAATCCCAGCGCGCCGCTCCCAGCGCATCGCTGCCGCCATGGATCGGCAGCGTCTTGTCCAGAGTTGTCATGTGAAGATTCCAGTCAGCAGGGCCAGCGCCAGCCATCCCGTCAGCACGATGGCGATGGCGCGCTGCGCCAGCCGGATCGCCTGCGGCACATGGCCGGGCTGCGCCTGCACACCATCAGCATGCAGGGTATAGACACCGGGCTTGCGCAGCTGCACATCCAGCGCCAGCGCCAGTGCCGCCATCGGCCAGCCGCTATTGGGCGATGGCGTCTGTGCCGTCTGCTGACGCAGGGCCGACAGGCGCAAGCGGCGCGGCCAGGCCGCCAGCAACAGGCCGATGCCGGTCAGGCGTGCCGGCAGCCAGGCCAGCCCATCATCCACCTTCGCCGCCCACTTGCCGGCCCATTCCCAGCGCTTGCCGCGATAGACACCACGATAGCCCCACATGGAATCGGCGGTATCGGCAAAACGGAACAGCGCCGCACCCGGCAAGCCCAGCAACAGGAACCAGAACAGCGGCGCAATCACCGAGTCATTGAGGTTTTCCGACAGGCTTTCGAGTGCACTTTCGCGCACCTGCACCGCATCCAGCACCGTCACGTCACGGCTGACGATGCGCGCCAGCTGCTGCTGGCCATCGTGCAAGGACTGCGCCAGCGCGGTTTCCACCGCCGCCACCTCGTCAGCCAGCATGCGCCAGGAAAACAGCGGCTTCAGCAGCACGCCCAGCAACACGCCAGTCCAGGTCCAGGGCAGCCACGAAAGCAGCAGCTGCACCAGCAGTGCCAGCAGCACGACCACACCGGCACCCAAGCCCCAGGCCGCAGCACCGCGCCAGAACACGCGCCAGTCATCGCCTTCTGCGCGCGCATCAGCCTGCAGCCAGTCACCGGCGCGCTGCAGGTAGCGACCGATCCAGACCACCGGATGCCAGCGCGGCGAGGGTTCGCCCAGCCACAGGTCGATCAGCCAGGCCACCAGCACGGCCAGCACCTGGCTGGCCAGCCACTCCGGCATCATGCCCTGCTCCCGGCGGGCTCAGGGCACGTCTGATCCTGCATCGTGCCGATCAGGCCTGCTGCTTGCCGGCGCGCATGCCGAGGCGCTCGATCAGCTGCATGTCGGCTTCCACGTCCGGGTTGCCGGTGGTCAGCAGCTTCTCGCCATAGAAGATCGAGTTGGCACCGGCCATGAAGCACATCGCCTGCATGGTGTCCGCCATGGCGGTGCGCCCCGCCGACAGGCGCACGCGCGCCTCCGGCATGGTGATGCGTGCCACCGCGATCATGCGCACGAACTCCAGCGGATCGATATCGTCCACCTCGGCCAACGGTGTGCCTTCCACCTTCACCAGGTTGTTGATCGGCACGCTGTCCGGGTAGTGCGGATGCAGGTTGGCCAGCTGGCCAATCAGCTCGGCGCGCTGGCGACGGTTTTCGCCCATGCCGATAATGCCGCCGCTACACACGCTCACGCCAACATTGCGCACGTTCTCCAGCGTGTCCAGGCGATCCTGGTAGTCACGCGTGGTGATGATGTTGCCGTAGTTCTCGGGCGCGGTGTCCAGGTTGTGGTTGTAGTAGTCCAGGCCGGCTTCCTTCAGCTCGGCCGCGTGCTCTTTCGTCAGCATGCCCAGCGTGCAGCAGGCTTCCAGACCGACTTCCTTCACCGTCTTGATCAGCGTCACCACATTCTCGATGTCGCGGTCCTTGGGCGCGCGCCAGGCTGCGCCCATGCAGAAACGCGTGGCACCGGCCGCCTTGGCCTTCAGCGCCGCTTCACGCACGGCATCGGCTTCCATCAGCTTGGTCGCCTCGACCGGGGTCTCGTGGTGCACCGACTGCGGGCAGTAGCCGCAATCCTCCGGGCAGCCACCGGTCTTGATCGACAGCAGCGTGGCGAATTCCACCTCGGCCGGGTCGAAATGTTCGCGGTGCACCTGCTGGGCACGGAACATCAGCTCCGGCAGCGGCAGCGCAAACAGCGCCTCGATGTCCTCGACCGCCCAGCGGTTGGTACTGGCCGGCTGCGGCTGCTGGCTGCGCGGCGTACAGAAATGCACGCTCTGCTCGGCCGTGCCGTGGCAGCTGGAAGGGTTATGGGTAGTGGTGGGTGCGTCCAGCATGGTGGCTCCTGTTGTCTGTCTATATAAAATTAATAATTATGAAAATCGTGTTCCAGGCGGGTAAAACGTCCGCACCTTACAGCGGCAAGCCGGTTTCCGGCTGTCCCCAGCCATTTTCGAACACCACATCGGCCAGCGGCATGCGCTGGGCCCAGCGCTCCTGCTGCAGCATCGGTTCGTCATAGAAAGCCGGCACCGGACCCAGGCAAACCAGTGCCAGCGGACTGGCACCGGGCGGCAGCTGCAACAACTGCGCCAACTCATCCGGATCAAACAAGGAGACCCAGCCCACGCCCAGCCCTTCGGCCCGTGCCGCCAGCCACATATTCTGCAGTGCACAGGCAACCGAGGCAATATCCATATAGGGCATGGTACGGCGGCCAAACACGTGCTGTTCACGGCCATCCGCCAGGCACACGGCCAGCACTTCGGCCGCTTCCAGCAGGCCTTCGACCTTGAGCTTCATGAACTCTTCTTCACGCTGGCCGAGCGCGCGTGCCGTTTCGATGCGCTCACGCTCGACACAGGCATGCAGCTGCTCACGCAGTGTGCGGCTGCTGATGCGGATAAAGCGCCAGGGCTGCATGAAACCCACGCTCGGGCCCCAGTGCGCCGCCTGCAGCAGGCGCTGCAGCACTTCCGGCTCCACCGTGCAGCCGGGCAGGAAGTGCCGCATGTCGCGTCGCTGCGCGATCACGCGGTAGACCACCTCGCGCTCGGCGTCCGGGTAGGCAAATGCGGCTGAATCAGTCAACTCAGTCCTCGATGCCACGTTGTGCCGGAATGCCGGCATCAAACGCATGCTTGATCGGACGCATCTCGGTCACGGTATCGGCCAGATCCACAATCTCCTGCGGGCAACGGCGGCCAGTCAGGCACACGTGCACCTCTTTCGGGCGATTGCGCAGTGTCTCCAGCACATCCTGCAGATCCACCCAGCCATACACCAGCGGATAGGTGATCTCGTCACACACCACCAGGAAATGTTCGCCGCTCAGGATCGAGGCCTTGGCCTTTTCCCAGCCTTCACGCGCCAGCTGCGCCGAACGCTCCAGGTCCTGACTCTTCCAGCTGAAACCATCGCCCAGGCCTTCTACCGGAACGCCGAGCTTCTCGAAGCTGCGGTGCTCGCCAAAGCGCGCGCTCGGCACCTTCATGAACTGGTAGATCTTCACGTCCTTGCCACGGCCGCTGGCGCGCAGTGCCAGGCCAAAGGCCGCCGTGCTCTTGCCCTTGCCATCGCCGGTATTGATGATCAGCAGGCCACGACGCTCGCCTTCCGGCGTCTCGTAGGGCTTGTCCTTGGGGGGTTCTTCGATTTGCATGGTCAGCTCCTTGCGATGCTAGTCGGTCGATTTCAGGATCAGCGGCAGGCCTGCCGCCATCAGCGTGACATGGCTGCAATCCGCAGCCACGCGCTGGTTCAGGCTGCCCAGGCTATCCACAAAGGCACGCGTCTCGCGTCCCAGCGGAATCACGCCCAGGCCAATTTCATTACTCACGATATACAGCGGGCCGGGATACTCGCGCAGCGCCTGCAACAGCTGGTGGATCGCCTGCTCGGCCTGCACCGCATTGGCCGAATCGCCATCCAGCGGCATCAGCTGCTGCGTCAGCCATAGTGTCAGGCAATCCAGCACGATCGCGGTATCGGGCGATGCATGCTGCTGCAGCAGCTCCACCACCGGCAGGCTGCGACTGCCTTCTGGCATCTGCAGCGTCTCCATGCCGGGTACGCGGCGTGCACGCTCCTGCTGGTGGCGCACGATGCGCGTCTGCATCTCGGCATCCCAGGGCCGGGCCGTGGCCAGGTAGAGCGCCCGGTGCGCAGCATCCGTCGCCAGCCACTGCGCCGCCAGTTGCTCGGCACGCACGGTCTTGCCCGATTTCTGGCCGCCCAGAATCAGTTCGTGGTGCGCGCTCATGCCGAAGCCTCCTGTGCGGGCACGGACATGCTGCTGCAGGGCTGCAAGCGGATGCGTGCAACAGGATCAGGGAAAGCCAGCCAGGGCATGAGAGAAATGTGTGTACTTACAGACGCCTGCAGTCCACCCCGCCGCGGCATCCGACATGGTGCTGGCACAGCGGCCACACCCCCTTGCTGGCCGGTCTCCGGGCTGACGGCAGGCCATTGGCACCTTCCCGGCCGTAGCCAGTGGCATTTGCGCAATGGCTGTCGCCCAGGGAGCGACGCCGTTCACCGTTGCGGGGGCAGCGCAGGCTGCGGACAGGCCCCTGGCCCTCCTCCTGCTTCCCGTTGAAGCCCCTGGCCGGAATGGCCGCCGGGGCACCAGCAATCCGTCCATTGTAAAAGCAAACGCAGGCAAAACCCGGCAGACCGGCTACGGCTCCCGGCGCGCCGCCGACAAGCCGGGTTGCATCATCTACAATGAAGGGTCTAGCTCGGCTTGCCCGCACATCTTTTTCATGCCATTCGGTGCCATGACTACTCCTGTCCCCCCGATTTCCCTCGACCATGTGGCTGACCGCATGGAACGCATGCTGCTGCGCTACCAGGAGCTGCAAAAGACCAACAGCCTGCTGCAACAGCAGCTGCAGGAAGTCACCCAGGAGCGCGACTCGCTCAAGTCCCGCCTGGCGGCCGCCCGCTCGCGCGTGGACGTGCTGCTGACGCGCCTGCAGTCGGTCGATCCGGCGCAGCCGCTGCAGGCAAGCAGCTCGGCCCCTTTGGCCGCCTGGGGCCTGCACGATTCGGTCGATGACGAAGCTGCCAAGGACCAAGCATGAAGCAACTTGAAAAATCCATCATGGGTCAGGCCTATGTGCTGGCCTGCCCCGAAGACTCCGAAACCCAGATGCACGAAGCCGTGGCACGTGTCGATGCCGCCATGTGCCGTATCCGCGATGCCGGCAAGCTCCGCGCGCGGGAACGCATCGCCGTGCTGGCCGCGCTCAACCTGGCCTTCGACATCATCCAGCAGGAACAGCAGGCCCAGGCCATGCCGCTGGCACTGCCGCTCGCCGAAGACGGCGCCCCGAGCGAGGAACAGCTGCAAGCCCAGGCCCGCCTGCAGACCCTGATGGCGCGCATCGACGAGGCGCTGGCCGAGGACGGCCGCCTGATCTGAGCAAGGCGCGCGGCCCCGGCACGGGCCGCGTGAAATATGTCGGCATTTTTACAAAGCTGACACCCCAGACAGACAGGTTCGGCCTACAATGGGCTCGTCTGCAGCGGTCATGGCTTTATATTTCCTTGAACCAATGCTCCTGGAGCCCGGGCTTGGTAAATCGCCTGGCCAGCGTGATCATCTCGCGTCAGATGAACCCACGGCCTCGCTGCCCTCGCCCACCTGAACCCTTCCGTTCAGGATGACGGTCATGGCATGCTGCAGACCCTTATCTCCCCACGACGCACTCCCCCACCCCCAACGTTTACAATTCCAGCCCATGATTCTGGAACCGATTACGATTGCCCAGCTCGCCATGCTGGGTCTGCTGGGTGGCTTCATGGCGGGTCTGCTGGGTGTAGGTGGCGGCATGGTGCTGGTGCCTTTCATCACCTGGATCCTGACCAGCCGCGGCGTGGACAGCCAGCTTGCTGTCAAGATGGCCATTGCCACCTCCATGGCCACCATCATCTTTACCTCCATTTCCTCGGTGCGTGCCCACCACAAGCACGGCAAGGTGCGCTGGGATCTGGTCAAGGGCATCGCGCCCGGCATCATGATCGGCGCGCTGGTCGTCAGCATCGGCGTGTTTGCCCTGCTCAAGGGCGCCTGGCTGTCCATCATCTTCGGCGTGCTGGTAATCTTTGCCGGTGGCCAGATGTTTCTGGACCGCAAGCCCAAGCCCACCCGCCAGATGCCTGGTCCGGGTGGCCAGGTGGCCGCCGGTGGCGTCATCGGCTTCCTGTCCGGCCTGCTCGGTGCCGGCGGCGGCTTCCTCAGCGTGCCCTTCATGGCCTGGCACAACGTGCCGATCCACAATGCCGTGGCCACCAGCTCCGCGCTCGGCTTTCCGATCGCCATCTTCAACGTCATCGGCTACATCATCAGCGGCTGGAACGCCCCCAACCTGCCGGCCTATTCCATCGGCTATGTCTGGCTGCCGGCGCTGGTCTGCATCGCCTCCTGCAGCGTACTGATGGCTCCCGTCGGTGCCCGTACCGCCCACGCCCTGCCGGTCAAGACGCTCAAGCGTGTGTTCGCCCTGATCCTCACCGGCCTGGCGATCAGCATGCTGGTCAAGGGCATGCAGCTGCTCGGCGGCTAAGCGTCCTCCAGCGCCAACAACAAAGGCCTGCAACGCATTGCAGGCCTTTGGTTTTTCAGGGCAGACAGCGTCTGCCGTCGCTGCGATCAGGCCATCAGCACCAGGGTGCCTGGTCATGTACCAGACCCAGATACAACGCAATACCGGCGCTCACGGCCAGTGCCAGACCAGCCAGGCGCACGCCCCACTGGCCATTGGCCCAACCCAGGTGATGCAGGCGCAACAGCAGCCAGGGACCGGCCATCAGCGACACGCTGGTGCCCAGCACGAACAGCGCCATCACGGCAGCGCCCTGCAGCGGCTCACCCGTCAGGGCGGCCACCATCAGCGCCGAATACAGCAGGCCACAAGGCAGCAGCGCCCATAGCATGCCGACGAGCACCGGACCAGCCACGCCACCCTTGCGCTGCAAGGTCTTCACCTTGTCCCAGACACGCCGCGCCGAGCGCTCCAGCCAGGCCGGCTGGCGTGCCTGTACCAGCAGCACCAGGCCCAGCAGCAGCGCGGCAATATGCACCATGGTCCAGACCGGACGCAAGGCAGCGCTCTGCGTCGTCAGCCAGCCCAGCGCCTGGATCGTGGCGGCGGCCACGGCGCCCAGCGTCGCATAGCCGATCACTCGTCCGAGCTGGAACAGGCCCATCGCCGTGGTCTGCTGTCGCTGCTGTTCTCCAGCCGTATAGCCAATGCCGGCACAGGCGGCACCGCACATGGCAATGCAATGCGGCCCCCCTGCCAAACCCATCAGCAGGGCCGTGATCGCCATCGAAGTCTGCATGAACGTATCCTCATCCGGCCTGCCAGAACTGCCGACAGGCCTGTTGCTGGCACGCCAGCTGCCTCGCAGCGCATGCCCTGATCCTACCCCCGTGGCAGGTATCAGATGATTTTAGAGAATTTGGTCGCTGAACGCGCATCCTGCAGGTATTTGTCAAACAGCATGGCAATGCCGCGCACAAAATACCAGCCCTGCGCCGTCACCGTCAGGCCCTGATCGGTCAGCTGTACCATGCCTTCGCGCTCCTTCTCCTGGAGCATTTCCAGTTCCCGTGCAAAGTATTCGCGGAAACGGATCTCCGGGTAAGCCTGCTCAATCGCTTCAAAGCGCAACTCGCCCTGGCACATGATGGCCATGATCACGCTGCGACGCAGCAGGTCGTCGTTGGTGAGTGTCAGGCCGCGCACCACCGGGAAATGGCCACGCTCCAGCGCATCGTAATAGTCGTCCAGCGACTTCTCGTTCTGGCTGTAGGTCGCACCAATGCGGCCAATCGCCGATACACCCAGACCGATCAGGTCACAATCCGGCTGCGTGCTGTAGCCCTGGAAGTTGCGGTGCAGGCGGCCCTGCTGCTTGGCAATCGCCAGCGCATCCCCGGGCAGCGCAAAGTGGTCCATGCCCACATAGACATAGCCGGCCTCCTCAAAGGCCTTGAGCGACTGCGCCAGCATCTGCACCTTCTCGGCGCCAGTCGGCAGCGTATAGGCATCAATGCGGCGCTGCGGCTTGAAGCGCTCTGGCAGGTGCGCATAGGCGTACAGCGCGATACGGTCCGGGCGCAGTTCGCGGATCTGCTCCAGCGTGCGCGCAAACGAGGCAGCCGACTGCATCGGCAGGCCATAGATCAGGTCGGCGTTGATCGAGTCAAAGCCGATCTCGCGCGCTGCTGCCACCAATGCAAACACCTGCTCGGCCGGCTGGATGCGGTGCACCGCCTGCTGCACCTGCGGGTCAAAGTCCTGCACGCCAAAGCTCAGGCGGTTGAAGCCGAGCGCGTGCAGTGTCTTCAGGCGTTCGGCATCCACCGTGCGCGGATCCACCTCGATGGAATACTCGCCACCCGGAATCAGCGTGAAAGCCTTGCGGATCATGCCCATCAGGCGACCCAGGTTCTCATCATCCAGGAAGGTCGGCGTACCGCCACCAAAGTGCAGCTGCGAGATCGTCTGCCCTTCGCCCAGCTGCGCTACATGCAGGTCGATGTCGCGCTGCAGGTAGTCCAGGTACTCGACACCGCGCTCCTTGTGCTTGGTGATGATCTTGTTGCAGGCACAGTAGTAGCACAGCGATTCGCAAAACGGCACATGCACATACAGCGATAGCGGCGTCGCATGCGCCGGGCGCGAATTGTGGCGCTGTGCCAGCGCTGCGATATAGTCCGCTTCGCCAAAGGTTTCGACGAAACGGTCAGCTGTCGGGTAGGAGGTGTAACGCGGGCCGGGCACGTCGTAACGCGTCAGCAGCTCGGGGGTCAGTGCAGGATGGTGATTCAGGCTCATAAGGGAAATTCTAGACTTTTAAGCAAGCATGCGCAGCCGGGGACTGCCAATGGCGAACCGGCCGGATGCGTATTGCGATCCAGCAAACACGTGGTGATGGCAGCAATGTGCCCAATGTCCGTGCGCAGGGTCTTGATTTGTATCAACGGAAGGGGTGCCCGTGCCATAATCGGTCGATCCACTACTGATATCAAGGGATATCGCTGCCAGACTGTGCCATGCCTGCCACCACTTTCAGCCCTCTCAAGGTCAACTGTTCCAACTGCAACCTGCGCGATCTCTGCATGCCCGTCGAAGGCGATGCCGACGATATGGATGCGCTGGCAGAGCTGATCAGCGCCCGCCGCAAGTTCAAGCGCGGTGATGTGCTGTACAGCCACGGTGAGCCGTTCACCAACCTGTACGCCGTCCGCACCGGCTTCTTCAAGACCGTGGTGACCACCCCTGATGGCCGTGAGCAGGTCACCGGTTTTCACATGGCTGGCGAAATCGTCGGGCTGGATGGCATCGTCAACGACCAGCACACCTGTGACGCCGTGGCACTGGAAGATGCCGAGATCTGCGTGCTGCCGTTCTCGCGCATGTCCGACATCTCACGCCAGGTACCGGCCCTGCAGACCCATGTCCACAAGCTGATGAGCCGCGAAATCGTGCGCGACCAGAACATGATGCTGCTGCTGGGCAGCATGCGCGCCGAAGAGCGCCTGGCCGCCTTCCTGCTCAACCTGGTGCAGCGCCTGCATGTGCGCGGCCTCTCGCAATCCGAGCTGGTGCTGCGCATGACGCGTGAGGAAATCGGCAGCTACTTGGGTATCAAGCTCGAAACCGTCAGCCGCATGTTTTCGCGCTTCGCCGACGAAGGCATCCTCGAAGTGCGCCAGCGCCACGTCCACATCATCGATCCGGAAGCCCTGGAACGCATCGTCAACCAGCAAGGCGCATAAGCCTGCAGACAGCACAAGAAATGCCCCGCAACACCAGTTGCGGGGCATTTGTCATTGGCGGCAGGCGCTTGTCAATCTGCCTGCGACATCACTTCTCGGCGTCCGGTGCCACGCCGCCGGTCGCCGCATGGTTGCGCGCACGGTGGGCCGGCGTGTATTGGCCGCCCTTCTGTTGTACCAGCGACTGGTCTTCCACATCCTGGAACTGCGTCAGTACCTCGTTGGGTGAGCGCATGATCAGGATCCAGGTGATCAGGCTGGCGATGATGACGGCCACCGGACCGGCAATCACCATCCACACAATGGGATATTTCCACCAGACCCGGCCGTCTTCCGGGTGCGGCTGACGGTTCGGATCCTGGGAAGGGCTAGGGTTTTGCGGGGCTTGGCTCACGATAGTCTGCATCTGTCTGGTTAACGGTTGGGAACAAAGAAGGCCGCCTTTTCAGACACCGTGTCGCCACTCACGAATTCCTTCACGTCGAAGTAGATCTCGTGCGAGCCCGGCTCCATGCTGCCGTGCTGGATACGTACGCTCACGGCCTGCTGCGTCACCTGGGCCGGCGCCACCTTGAAGGTGCTGCCGCTGGCCACCAGCGCGCCCGGAATGCCGTGTACGCGCACTTCGTAGTCCTGCTCACGCTCGGTCGTGTTCATCACGCGCAGCGTATAGACGTTCTCGATCTTGCCGCCATCCACCATGCGCGCCATCACGCCACGGTCACGGATCACGTCCACGCGCATCGACGAACGCATGGTCAGGCTGACCACCAGCGCTGCCGCAATCGCCAGCAGGATGGTGGTGTAGACCAGCACGCGCGGACGACGCACACGCTCCCAGACCTGGCTGACATTCCATTTGTTGTCCATGGCATTTTGCGTGTAGTACTTGATCAGGCCACGCGGGTAGCCGACCTTGTCCATCACTTCGTCACAGGCATCGACACAGACACCGCAGCCAATGCACTCATACTGCAGGCCATCGCGTATATCGATGCCAGTCGGGCAGACTTGCACGCACATCTTGCAGTCGATACAGTCGCCCATCGCTGCCACCTGCTTATCGCTCATCTTCTTGGAGCGTGCGCCGCGCGGTTCGCCACGCTCCTGGTCGTAGGTCACGATCAGGGTATCGGCGTCGAACATGGCACTCTGGAAGCGCGCATACGGGCACATGTACTTGCACACCTGCTCACGCATGAAGCCGGCGTTGCCGTACGTGGCAAAACCATAGAAGAAGATCCAGAAGGTTTCCCAGTTGCCCAGGTTCCAGACCATGAAGTTGCCCAGCAGCTCACGGATCGGAGAGAAATAGCCGACAAAGGTCAAGCCAGTCCACAGCGAAATCAGCAGCCAGATCACGTGCTTGCCACCGCGCTTGGCGATCTTTTCGCCATTCCAGGGATTCTTGTCGAGACGCAGTCGCGCGCTGCGGTCGCCTTCAATCTTGGCCTCGACCCAGAGGAAGATCTCGGTATAGACCGTCTGCGGACAGGCGTAGCCGCACCACAGGCGCCCTGCCACTGCCGTGAACAGGAACAGCGACAAGGCGGAAATGACCAGGATGCCAGTCAGGTAGATGAAGTCCTGCGGGTACAACACCAGCCCGAAGATGTAGAACTTGCGCGAGGCCAGATCGAACAGCACGGCCTGGCGTTCGCCCCAGTTCAGCCAGGGCA
The DNA here is from genome assembly GCF_045055315.1 of Allobrachymonas wangyanguii. Lineage (GTDB taxonomy): Bacteria > Pseudomonadota > Gammaproteobacteria > Burkholderiales > Burkholderiaceae_C > Brachymonas > Brachymonas wangyanguii. The sequence continues at coordinate 858,398 of NZ_CP173677.1, read as the reverse complement.
GCCCGTAGAAGATGATCTGGGTGATCCAGACCAGCAGCCAGCGCAGGTTGGTGTAACGGCCCTTGCTGGATCGCGGGTGGATCGCCTTGGCCGATGCAAACAGCGAACCACCTGTGGCGGCATTAGTGATGTTTTCGATCGGGATGATGCGTTTTTCTTGGCCCGAAGGCTTCTTCGGCTCTTGATCACTAGGGTCTTGAGACATGACTTGTCCTGTTCGTCCAGATAGTTTCACACAAGCTTATGTGAAATCACCATTGTAGTACTACACAAATGGAACTGCCATGCACCCTTGACAAGTGCATGGCAGTTTCCCTGTCAGTTGCCAAATACGGCGGTATCTGGCATGGCTGACTTATTGCTGGTTGTTGGAGAGGCCCCAGACATAGGCCGCCAGCAGACGAATCTGTTCGGGCGTGAACTTGCTGCCCTGTTCCGGCATGATGTTGGTCTTGCCTTCGTTGATCATGTTGATCACGTGTTGCTCGCCAAAGCCATGCAGCCAGATGTTGTCGGTCAGGTTCGGACCACCCACGGCCTGGCTACCCTTGCCATCGGCACCGTGGCAGGCTGCACAGACAGCAAACTTGGTCTTGCCCACAGCAGCCAGGGCAGGATCATGCGGCACGCCAGACAGGCTCAGCACGTAGTTGGCTACCGCCTTGACGTCTTCCGGCTTGCCACCCACAGCTTGCGCCTGGGGCGTCATCACGCCGGTACGGCCCTTGGTGATGGTGTGGATGATGTCATCCGGCTTGCCGCCCCACAGCCAGTCGTTGTCGGACAGGTTGGGGAAACCGTTGCCGCCCTTGGCGTCAGAGCCGTGGCACTGCGCGCAGTTGTTCAGGAACAGGCGCTGGCCCATGCCCTGGGCTTGCGGATCCTTGGCAATCTCTTCGACCGGCATGGTGGCGTACTTGGCGAACAGCGGCTCGACCTGGGCACGGCCACGTTCCATTTCCTGCTCGTACTGGCTGGCAGACGACCACTTCAGCGTACCGCTGAAGCCGCCCAGACCCGGATACAGGACCAGGTAGCCGACAGCGAACGCGATGGTGATCCAGAACAGGCCAACCCACCAGCGCGGCAGCGGGTTGTTGATCTCGCGCAGGTCGCCGTCCCAGACGTGACCGGTGGTCTTGTCTTCGGCGGTGGCAGCCTTGGCATTGGCACCGAACAGAAGCACTGCAATACAGAACACGACGCCAAAAACGACAATCGCAATCACATACAGTGACCAGAAGGAACTATTAAAGTCACTCATTTTGTTTCCTTGGTGGTGTGGTGTTGGGGAGGAGCAGCATCATCATGGGCAAACGGCAGCCCGGCAGCTTCATCAAAGCCGGACTTGTTCCGTCGGGAAAAAGCCCACCAGATGATGCCGATGAACACTACGAAGGCCAGCAGCGTGGCAAGACTTCGCATGGAGGTGATGTCCATGATGAAAGGCTCCTCGTCCTTGTCGTTGGTTATTGCAGCGCCACGTCGACGCGACGGGCCTGGCCGCCAGCGCCGGCATTGTTGTCAGCGGGCTTCTGCAGGCTCACCTGGTCTTCGGTCAGGCCAGCGGACAGCAGCAGGTCGCGGACGGCGAATGCACGTTCCTTGGCCAGCTCTTCGTTCTGGGCAGCGTTGCCGGTGGCATCGGTGTAACCGGTGATGACGGCCTTCTTGCCCGCCTTCACGCCAGCGATCACGTCAGCCAGGGCTTCGGTACCACCCTGGGCCACATCCTTCTTGCCGGTGGCAAAGAAGAACTGCACCACACCGTTCTCGACCTTCACGGCAGCCTCGTCGGCAGCCGCTGCTGCGGGAACCGGAGCTACAGCAGAGGCGTCAGCCTGGGGAGCTGCAGCCGGGGCTGCGGCCGGAGCCGGCTGGGCAGCAGATTGCACGCTGCTCAGCTGGCCGGTACGTGCCAGGCCCAGGCTTTGCAGGTAGGCAATCACGGCTTCCATTTCGGTCTTGCCCTTGACGGCTTCCGGTGCACCGGCGATAGCCTCATCGGTGAACGGCACGCCGACGCGACGCAGCGCCGTCATGTGGGCAGAGATGGTGTTCTCGTTGACCGTGTTCTTGGCCAGCCAGGGGTAGGCAGGCATGTTGGACTCGGGCACCACATCACGCGGGTTGTACAAGTGCTGGTAGTGCCATTCGTCGCTGTAACGGCCGCCTACGCGTGCCAGGTCAGGACCGGTACGCTTGGAGCCCCACTGGAAGGGGTGATCCCACACCGATTCGCCAGCCACGGAGTAAGGACCGTAGCGCAGCGTTTCGGCACGGAACGGACGCACCATCTGGGAGTGGCAGTTGTAGCAGCCTTCACGCAGATAGATGTCACGGCCGGCCACCTGCAGGGCAGTCGGCGGCTTCATGTTCTCGAGCGGCTGGGTCGTGGTCTTCTGGAAGAACAGTGGAACGATTTCCACCAGACCACCGAAGGCCACCACAAGCAGCACCAGGACGATCAGCAGGAAGCTGTTGGTTTCGACTTTTTCGTGGCTCAGGCGGCCACTGGTTGGATGATTAGCCATTTGTTTTCTCAGCTCCTCGGGCTTCAGGCATGTGCATGCGTCACGGCAGGGATCTGTGTAGTCACAGAGCGACCCTGGCTAGCAGTCATGATGGTGTTCCACAGCATGACGATCATGCCACCCAGGTAGAGCACGCCACCCAGCAGGCGGATTGCATAGAAGGGGAAGGTCGCCTTCACGCTTTCCACGAAGGTGTAGGTCAGCGTACCGTCGGCGTTGATCGCGCGCCACATCAGGCCCTGCATCACGCCGGCAATCCACATGGCTGCGATGTACAGCACGATACCGATGGTGGCGGTCCAGAAGTGGACTTCGATCGCCTTGACGCTGTACATCTCCTTCTTGCCGAACAGGCGCGGGATCATGTAGTACATCGAACCCATGGTGATCAGGCCCACCCAGCCCAGTGCGCCGGAGTGCACGTGACCAACCGTCCAGTCGGTGTAGTGGGACAGTGCGTTCACGGTCTTGATGGACATCATCGGGCCTTCGAACGTGGACATGCCATAGAAGGACAGGGACACGATCAGGAAGCGCAGGATGGGATCATCACGCAGCTTGTGCCAGGCACCGGACAGGGTCATGATGCCGTTGATCATGCCGCCCCAGCTGGGTGCCAGCAGGATCAGGGAGAACACCATGCCGACGGACTGGGTCCAGTCAGGCAGTGCGGTGTAGTGCAGGTGGTGCGGCCCCGCCCACATGTAGGTGAAGATCAGCGCCCAGAAGTGCACGATGGACAGGCGGTAGGAATACACCGGACGGCCAGCCTGCTTCGGAACGAAGTAGTACATCATGCCCAGGAAGCCGGTGGTCAGCAGGAAGCCCACTGCGTTGTGGCCGTACCACCATTGCACCATGGCATCCTGCACGCCTGCGTAGGCAGAGTAGGACTTCATGAGGCCGGCAGGCATTTCGGCGCTGTTGACCAGGTGCAGCAGGGCAATCGTCAGGATGAAGCCACCGTAGAACCAGTTGGCCACATAGATGTGACGCACCTTGCGCGTTGCCAGCGTACCGAAGAACACCACGGCGTACGCCACCCAGACCAGCGTGATCAGGATGTCGATCGGCCATTCGAGTTCAGCGTATTCCTTGCCGGTGGTGAAGCCCAGCGGCAGGGAGACGGCGGCAGCCACGATCACCAGTTGCCAGCCCCAGAAGGTGAAGGCAGCGAGCTTGTCCGAGAACAGTCGCACCTGGCAGGTACGCTGTACCACGTAGTAGGACGTGCCGATCAGGCCGGAGCAGCCGAATGCGAAGATCACTGCGTTGGTGTGCAGCGGGCGCAGACGGCCATAGGACAGCCACGGAATGCCAAAGTTGAGCTCAGGCCAGGTCAGCTGGGCAGCGATGATCACGCCCACCAGCATCCCGACCACGCCCCAGACGACGGTCATGATGGCGAACTGGCGTACAACCTTGTCGTTGTACGTGTTCGCCTGAGTATTGGAGAAACTCATTTTCACCTCTTTTATAAAAAACGCAGCAAGCGTAATCTTAAACGCAAATCACAAGTTGATACATCTCAATCCTGCTTGAAAATGCGCTGACCTTCCGCTTCGGTGTCCTCGAACTGTCCGGTGTAGATCGCCCACCACAGTCCGGCGATGATGAACAGCACCAGAACGACTGAGAGCGGAATCAGCAGAAAAAGAATATCCAAACGCTCACTCCTTTCCTTGATCCAGCCTGCGCACCAGGCGCATGGCATTCATGACAACCAGCAGCGAGCTGAGAGCCATGCCCAAACCGGCCAGCCAGGCGGGCACCAGGCCCATCATGGCAAGCGGAATTCCGGTCAGATTGTACGCCGCGGACCATGCCAAATTCTGTCGCACGACTTTCATCGTGTCACATGCGAGACGATAGCTGCCGGCAACCGCCTGCAGACTGCTGCCGAGAATGACGAAATCGGACTGCGCCTGGGCCAGCGGTACCGCCTTGCCCAGGGCAAAAGAAACGTGCGCACCGGCCAGTACCGGGCCATCATTGATGCCATCACCGACCATGGCGACGAAGTGGCCCTTGGCCTGTTCGGCACGCAGCACATCGAGCTTGTCGGAGGCGGTACAGCCGCCCATGGCGTGGTCGATGCCAAGCTGGCCGGCAATGCGCTGCACCGCCTGCGGGCGGTCGCCCGACAGCACCTGCAGGCGCAGGCCGGCGGTGCGCAGGGTATCCACCGCCTGCTGCGCATCGGCACGCAAATCCTCGCGCAACACGAAGGTGGCCAGCCAGCCCTGCCCGTCGCTCAGGTTGCAATGCAGGGTATCGGGCGGCAAGTCGGTGATCAGCTGCGGGCTGACCTGGCAGAAGGAGTCGGAGCCCAGGCGCAATGCCTGTTCCGGCACGGCGGCCGTGGCATCGGTTACCGTGGCCTGCACGCCCTTGCCGGCAATTTCGCGCACATCGTGCACCAGCCAGCGCTGTTCCAGCAGCGCTTCGCCCTGCAGGCCGGCGGCATCCACCAGGGCGCGTGACACCGGGTGCAGCGAGTGGCGGCCCAGTGCGCCAGCCAGCTGCAGCGCCTGCTGTTCATCCACGCCGGGGCGCACCAGGATGCGCTCCAGCGCGATCGTGTCGGACGTCAGGGTGCCAGTCTTGTCGAAGACGACGGTATCGATCTGGGACAGGGATTCCAGCGCCTGCAGGCGGCGCACCAGCACGCCATGGCGCGCCAAGCCACCGGCAGCGGCCAGCATGGCCGCCGGCGTGGCCAGCGACAGCGCGCACGGGCAGGTCACGATCAGCACCGCTACTGCCGTCATCACGGCAAAGGCCGGATCTCGCGGCCACCACCAGACTGCGGTCAGGAGGGCTGCCAGCAGCACGACGATCAGGAAGGGCTTGGCAAAACGGTCGGCATAGACGGCCAGCCGCGGCTTGTCGACCGAGGCCTGCTCCATCATGGTGACGATTTGCGCGTAACGGGTGTTGACGCCCAGACGGTCGATGCGGATCTCGACCGGGGACTGGATGTTGTGGCTGCCGGCGATGACGGCGGTGCCCTGCTCGCGTCGCAGCGGGCGCGATTCGCCGGTCAGTAGCGCCTCGTCGACCATGGTGCGGCCATCGACCACGGTGCCATCGCCCGGAAAGGCTTCGCCCGGAAGTACGCGCACCAGATCACCGACCTTGAGGCGGCGCAGCGTGACGCGCTCGAACACGCCCTTCTTGTTGCGGCGCTCCACGCTTTCGGGCAGGCGGTTCATCAGCGCTTCAAGCGCGCCGGCAGTACGGTCACGCGAACGCGACTCGAGCCAGCGCCCGGTGAGCAGGAAGAAGGCAAACATGGTCAGCGAGTCGTAATAGACCTCGTTGCCGAACATGCCTTGCGGATCAAAGGTGCCAAGCGAGCTGACGATGAAGGTGATCAGCATGCCCAGTGCCACCGGCAGGTCCATGCTGACGCGGCGGTGGCGGATATCGTTGAGGGCGTTGCGGAAAAAGGGCTTGCAGGAGAAGATCACCACCGGCAGCGAAATCACCCAACTGGCCCAGCGCAGCAGGTACAGCGACTGCGTAGAGATGTCCTTGCTGACATATTCGGGCCACGCATACATCATGACCTGCATCATGGCAATGCCGGCCACACCCCACTGCCAGACCAGATGGCGCTGCTCCTGGCGACGGCGCGTGCTGGCGAAGGCATCGTGCGCCGGCACGGCGCGGTAGCCAGCCGCCTGCACGGCACGCATCCACTGGGATGGCTTGACCTGGTCATCCTGCCAGACCACGCGGGCGCGGTGGCTGCCCGGGCTGACCTGGGCATCCTGCACGCCGGGGACGGATTTCAGCGCATCCTCGATCGTGAGGGCGCAGGCAGCGCAGTGCATGCCCTCGATCGCGACATTCGACTCCCAGGCATGCACATTGGCATCGCCGGCAGGCCGACGGCTGAACTCGGACCACTCATCGGGGTCGTCCAGCATCTCGATCTGGGTCGAAGATGGAATGGCGGAGGCAATGGACATGACGCTACCAACTCATCCGCCCGTCTGGCGGAGTACTGCTACAGAACTCCGGATTGTAAGGAGGGCTGTCAGTTTGTGCGCAAGTTTTACATAAAGGCCGACTGATATCCTCAGAAGCGCGCCGGCCGCTTGTCGATAAAGGCGGTGATGCCTTCGCGGTGCTCCGGGCTGTCGGCATAGTCGTAGGCCGTGGCGCATTGTGCGTCCAGCATGGGCTCGGCGGCCTGCATCCAGGTACGCATCATCTGCTTGTGCATGCGTGCCGCTGCCGGCGACAGGCGCATGACGCGCGCCACGGTCTGCTGTACGTCGTCCTTGAGCGCGCTGCCATCGGCATGCAGGCGCGTCAGGAAGCCACGCTGCAGCATGGCATCGGCATCGTAGAGGCCAGCTTCCAGCAGCATGGAGCGGGCCACGGTGGGGCCGAGCACCTGGGCCACCAATGCCGCTTCGCGCGGTGCCATCGGGAAGCCGAGCTTGCCGATCGGTGCGCCATAGCGGCTGCCCTGCGTTGCCAGGCGGATATCGCAGCAACTGGCGATCTCTACGCCGGCGCCCATGCAGTTGCCCTCGATCGCGCCGATCACCGGCGCGTCACAGGCCAGCATCGCCGACAGGCCGCCCCAGACCTCGTTCTCGTGGAAATGGCGCAGGCTGTCGGTCTCGAAGCGGAATCCGGAATACTCGGAAATATCGCCGCCGGCACAAAAGTGCCCTTCTGCGCCCTGGATCACCACGCAGCGTAACGGATCAGCGGCCAGCGCCTCCTGCTGCAGGCGCAGGAAGACCTCGCGCAGCTGCACCCACATGCCGCGCGACATGGCGTTGAACTTGCCCTGATGGCGCAGCGTGACCACGGCATGGCGTGCGCCTGCGGTCTCCTCGACCAGCAACAGTACCTCGGCCATGTCAGACTCCCGGGCGCGCGTAATGGCGATCCGACCAGAGCCAGAGCGCCATGCCGCCCAGCATCATGGGAATACACAACCACTGGCCCATGCTCAGACCCATGGACAGCAGACCGAGGAAATCGTCAGGCTCGCGGAAGTATTCGGCGATAAAGCGGAATACGCCGTAGCCCAGCAGGAACAGCGCCGCCACCTGCCCCGGCTTGCGCTCCTTGCGTGCGTACAGCCAGAGGATGATGAACAGCAGCAGACCTTCGAGCAGGAACTGGTAGAGCTGCGAGGGGTGGCGCGCGATCATGCTGCCACTTTGCGGGAACACCATCGCCCAGGGCAGCGAAGGATCCGCCGCACGGCCCCACAGCTCGCCGTTGATGAAGTTGCCGATACGACCGGAAGCCAGGCCGGTAGGCACGCAGGGCGCGACAAAATCGGCCACCTGCAGCCACGGGCGCTTGCGTGAGCGGGCAAACCAGGTGAAGGCGCCGATCACGCCCAGCAGCCCACCGTGGAAGCTCATGCCGCCCTGCCAGATCTTGAAGATGTCCAGCGGATTAGCCAGATAGTAATCGGGCTTGTAGAACAGGCAATAGCCCAGGCGGCCGCCAATGATGACGCCCATCACGCCCAGGAACAGGATGTCCTCGATATCACGGCGCGACCAGGCGCCCTCACCCTGGATGCGGTTGTAGGGAGCGTGCCGCAGGCGCATGGTGCCCAGCACATAGAACAGTACAAATGCCACCAGGTAGGTCAGGCCATACCAGTGGATGGAGAGTGGCCCGATCTGCAGGGCCACGGGATCGATCTGGGGATACATCAGCATGGCGCCAATGGTAACAGCGCCAGCTGTCGCTACCGTGACGGACACGCTGCCGGATGTAAAAAACGGACGGCCCCGCAAGCGGGGCCGTCCGTGCCAGTGGCGAGTGTCACGATTACTCGGCGATCACGTCGACGCGGCGATCCTGGGCCAGGTTGCCGCTGGCACCATCAGTCTGCTCGGGCTTGCGCAGCTCGATACCTGACTCCGGCACACCCTGGGCGATCAGGTAGGCCTGCACCGCCTGGGCACGCTTCTTGGACAGCTCGGCGTTCAGGGCAGCATCACCACGCGGGTCGTTGTAGCCGCTGACCACCAGCTTGCGGCCCTGCTTGCCCAGTGCCACGATGTCGGCAGACACGGCATCCGCCGCAGCCTGGTTCACATCGGTCTTGCCGGTAGCAAAGTAGACCGACAGCACGCCGTTTTCCCAGGTAACGGCATCATCTGCCAGGGCCACAGCGCTGGCCGGGGCTGCCGGAGTGACAGAGGCAGCATCAGTAGCAGGAACAGCCTCGGAAGCGGCCAGCACGGCAGCGGCCGCTTCGGACGCCGAATCAGCAGCCACGACGGCAGGTGCCGATGCCGTGGCGCTGGCCGGAGCCGCGGACGGCTGCTCGACCGGCTGCTGGTTGCACATGCGCAGCAGCAGCAGCGCCAGCGCCGCCAGTGCACCGATCCACAGCCACTTTTTCCAGCCACCGCCAGAAGCGGCCTGCTGCACCGGTGCCGCCGCACGAGCGGCCGCCGCCGGAACTGCGGCAGCCAGCGAACCCAGACCCAGGCCGGACAGCAGGCTGCCATCCAGCGCGCGGGCCAGGAAGCCCTTCTGCTCGTTGAGCAAGCCCACGAATTGCGGCTTGGACAGCTTGCCGGTCTCGACTTGCGAGCGCAGTGCACCCAGCACCAGCGGCAGTGCTGCCGACAGCAGGCTGCTGCCCTGCTCCGGTGCGATACCAGTCTTGCCACCCAGCAGACGTGCCAGGCCGCTCACCTCGTTATCGCCGAACAGCAGGCTCAGCCACTTGGCGCCCTTCTGCAGCAGCGAAGGCTCGATGCGGTCATAGCCACTCTCGACCTCGGGGCCGGTGATCAGGTTGAACAGGCGGGTCATGTTGTCGCCAGAATCAGTCTGGGACACTAGCTTGCCCAGCAGTGCCGGCAGTGCCAGCGCCGCAGAACGGCTGGCCGTGTCGCCGGACAAGCCAAGCTGGCCCTGCAGGTAATCGGTCAACAGGCCGGCGGCCTTGGTCTTGAGCACGGAAGTCAGATCAATCGACATGGTCTCTCCTGGAAAAAGTCAGGACCGGCGCCCGGGTGCCGGCTGGATACGGGCAGACAAAAACGTCTGACGCTGCAGTGTAATCGCGTGAATCGACAGCTTGATGTCAGAAAATGGCGATAGTGTGTGCTTTGTCACGCCATCAGCGCCAGCTTGCCGTGTTGCCCAGTGCTTTCACCGCGCCCTCGCCCACTGCCGAGCCAAAACGGCGTGCCAGACGCTCGGCCACGTTCTCACGCTGGGTGTAATCCACGATGCGCTCGAACTTGGCCACTTCGCGTGCCACATAGCTGGTATTGCCCAGCTTGTCGGCCAGACCCATGCGCACCGCCTGCTCGCCGGTCCAGACCAGGCCGGAGAACAGCTCGGGCGTTTCCTTCAGGCGGCTGCCGCGGCCTTCGCGCACCACCTGGATGAATTGCTGGTGGATCTGGTCGAGCATGGTCTGCATATGCGCCTTCTGGCCTTCGTCCAGCGGGCTGAACGGGTCCATCAGGCCCTTGTTGCTGCCAGCCGTGATCAGGCGGCGCTCGACACCGAGTTTCTCCATGGTGCCGGTGAAGCCAAAGCCGTCCATCAGCACGCCGACGCTGCCGATCATGCTGGCCTTGTCAACGTAGATCTCGTCGGCCGCCACGGCGATGTAGTAGGCACCGGAAGCGCAGGTGTCAGAGACCACGGCGTAAAGCGGCTTGTTGTACTGCTTCTTGAGGCGGATCAGCTCTTCGTTGATGATGCCGGCCTGCACCGGACTGCCACCGCCGGAGTTGATGGACAGGATCACGGCACGCGAGCCCTGGTCGGCAAAGGCCGCCTCTACCGCCGGCAGGATATTGCTGACGCTGGCATCGGAGCCGTCGGCGATCTCGCCGCGGATATCGACCATGGCAGTGTGCGGCGCAGTCACCTTGCCCATGCTGGACGGGGTGCGCTGGAACAGCAGCCAGGCCAGCAGCACGAAGAAGGCCAGCCAGGCCATGCGGACGACAGTGCGCCAGCGGCGTGCCGCCTGCTGTTCGCGGATGGAGGCCATCGCGATCTTTTCCAGGGTGGTGCGTTCCCAGTCCTGCTTGCGCGGAGGGACCGGGATCAGGGAATCGTCTTGAGGTTCGGACATGGGGTTTCGGAGTGAAAAATGCAAACCGGGCACGGCCTGTTGCCAGCCCGGCGTTCAGCCATTGTAGGGCCTGCCCTGTCAGCCTGCAGGCTGGATATCGGCATCCGGCAGCCAGAACACCTGGCCATCCTGCTCCAGCACCTGCACCGCCTGCAGGCCACCCTGGCACGGACCACCCGCACAGGCACCACTGGCCGGATCAAACAAGGCACCATGGCTGGAACAGATCAGCCACTGGCCGGAAGCATCGAACACGCGATTCGGCATCAGGTCCAGCTCCATGGCCACATGGGTGCAGCGATTCAGCCAGGCATGCAGCTGCCCTTCAAAACGCACGACAAAGGCACGGCACGGATAGCCACGCTCCAGCACCTCGAACGGCCAGGCATCGCCACCGTCGGTGATATCACTGGAGGCACAGAGCGGAATCGCGTTCATGCAGGCGGCTGCAGCAGGCAGCTGCGCAATTCGGCCACGCTGTGCACCACCTGCAGCGGCTGCCAGCGCTCGAAGCCGCTGGTGCCGTGTGCGCCATAGCTCACCGCCACGCTGGCGCAGCGCGCGTTGTAGGCCAGTTCCAGATCGTGCGTGGTATCGCCAATCATCAGCGTGCGTTCGGGTGACACGTCCAGCTCTTCCATCAGCTCCAGCAGCATCTGCGGATCCGGCTTGCCTGCGGTCTGGTCAGCGGTACGGGAGGCATCGAACATGTGCGTCAGGCCGACGGTTTCCAGTGCCTCATCCAGGCCACGGCGGCTCTTGCCGGTGGCGACGGCGAGCTGGTGGCCACGGCCGCGCAGCTCGGCCAGCAGCTCCGGCACGCCATCAAACAGCGTGATGTCGTTGATATGGCGGAAATAATGCACGCGATAGCGGTCGGACAGCTCGCGGTAGCGCTCCTGCGGCACATCGGGCGCGACCTGGCGCAATGCATCGAGCAGGCCCAGGCCGATCACGTAGCTGGCCTGTTCGCGCGTCGGGCGGGCACCACCCACATCGACCACCGCCTGCTGCAGCGCCAGCGTGATGCAATTGGTGGAGTCAAACAGGGTACCGTCCCAGTCAAAACAGATCAGGTCGAAGCGGTGTTGCATGGTGTTGTCTTCCGTCCTCATTCCATAGTGTGGCTGGCGGCATCGCCGGCCTGCTGCACAAAGCCAGCCAGCGCCGGCTCCAGCGGCTGTTCAAGCTGTACTTCCTCGCCCGTGGCCGGGTGCACGAAGCGCAGCCGCCAGGCGTGCAGGAACATGCGCTTGAGCCCGGCCTTCTGCAGGCTGCGGTTGCGCTCGAAATCGCCATATTTCTCGTCGCCAGCGATTGGGTGGCCACTCGAAGCCAGGTGCACGCGAATCTGGTGCGTACGGCCGGTCTTGATGGTGACTTCGAGCAGCGTCATGGCGCCCAGCGGATGCGCGATGCGCTGCGCCACGCGCACCAGCGAGACCGATTTCATGCCTTCGGGATCATCGCGCGTGGTGGCTCGCACGCGGCGCTCGCCCTCCTGCCCCGGCTTGCCCGGCAGCAGGAACTTGCGCAGCGGCGTATCGATGACCTTGCGCTTCTCCTGCCAGTCGCCCCAGACCAGCGCCAGATAGGTCTTGCCGGTCTCGCGCTGGCGGAACTGGTCCTGCAGCGCGGTCAGGGCCGAACGGCGCTTGGCGATCAGCAGGATGCCGCTGGTTTCGCGATCCAGCCGGTGCACCAGCTCCAGAAAGCGGGCCTGCGGCCGCGCCCGGCGCAACTGTTCGATCACGCCAAAACTGACACCGCTGCCGCCGTGCACAGCAACACCTGCTGGCTTGTTGACGGCCAGCACGTGCTCGTCCTCGAGCAGTGCCGGAAATTCACGCGGCGGCGTGGCTTCGGCCTGCTCGACGGTACTGCGCTGGGCCACACGCACTGGTGGCACGCGCACCACATCACCGGGCTGCAGCCGGCTGTCGGCCTGGGCGCGCCCCTTGTTGATGCGCACTTCGCCGCTGCGGATGATGCGGTAGACATGCGTCTTCGGCACGCCCTTGAGCACGCGCAGCAGGTAGTTGTCGAGACGCTGGCCTTCGCCGTCGTCACCGACCTCGAGATATTTGACGCTGGGTGCCGCTACATTTCCGGCATTCGCCCCTATAATGTTTTTCACTGTGAAAGTCTGTCCGATAGGCTGTGCCCAATAGCAACTAGTGTAAGGCACAAGCCCCAGTCGCGGCTTTCCAGCAAGTCCATGCCACTGGCGGGGCTGCCTGCAGACCGGATGCCAGAGTCATCCGATGGCACCAGCTCCCTCAGCCCAGGCTGACGCCCCAGAAACACCATATTGGAATATTTTCCGCCTGACTGGCCTCCGTGCCAGCGCAGGCGGTCGGATGAATGCAAGTGCGCGGCATTTTGCTGGTTTTTTCTCTCCTGTCTACCGGACTCACTTCCGTGCTGCGCCTTCCCGTGCGCCTGGCAGCGGATGACCGTGGTCAGGAAGCCCAGCCCCTGATCAACCGCCCCGTCACGGCTTTCCACCCTGCTTCCTTCCCTGCCGCCAGGCGGCACGGAGGCGCACGGTCACCTGCGCGGCAACCCGCCCGCGCCACTGCATTCCTCCACGCGCCTACCCTCCCCTGTCCGGCCTTGCGGCCTGCGTGACGGAGTCTCCCGGCAATTCCCTTCCGTTTCCGGCGTTTGCCCTGGCATGTCAGCAACAGCTGCACTGTGCCGCTGCTGCATGTCTGTAACTGCATAGCATGAGCCTGCGGGCTCAGGAAGGAAACGCATCATGAAACGGATGCTGATCAACGGCACCCAGTCGGAAGAACGCCGACTTGCCATCGTCGACGGCCAGAAGCTGCTCGACTACGAGATCGAGATCGAAGGTCGCGAACAACGCAAGGGCAATATCTACAAGGCCGTGGTGACACGCGTCGAGCCCTCGCTGGAAGCCTGTTTTGTCGATTACGGCGAGGACCGCCACGGCTTCCTGCCGTTCAAGGAAATTTCGCGCCAGTACTTTGCCGAAGGCGTGCCGGTCAGCCAGGCGCGCATCCAGGACGTGATCCAGGAAGGCCAGGAACTGCTGGTGCAGGTCGAGAAAGAAGAACGTGGCAACAAGGGCGCCGCCCTGACCACCTTCATCAGCCTGGCCGGCCGCTACGTGGTGCTGATGCCGAACAACCCGCGTGGCGGTGGCGTCAGCCGCCGCATCGAGGGCGAGGACCGCGCCGAGCTGAAAGAGGCAATGGACCAGCTCGAATACCCCAAGGGCATGAGCATCATCGCGCGCACTGCCGGCATCGGCCGCAGCGCACCCGAGCTGCAGTGGGACCTGAGCTACCTGCTGAAGCTGTGGGAAGCGATCGAGGGTGCTGCCGGCGCTGGCAAGGGTGCCTTCCTGATCTACCAGGAATCCAACCTGGTGGTGCGCGCCCTGCGTGACTACTTCAGCCCGGAAATCGGCGACATCCTGATCGATACCGACGACATCTACGAGCAAGCGCACCAGTTCATGAACCACGTGATGCCGGAGCACGCATCCAAGGTCAAGCGCTACCGCGACGACGCACCGCTGTTCAGCCGCTTCCAGATCGAACACCAGATCGAATCGGCCTACTCCCGCATCGTGACCCTGCCGAGCGGTGGCGCCATCGTGATCGACCACACCGAGGCACTGGTCTCGGTCGACGTCAACTCGGCGCGCGCCATCAAGGGCAGCGACATCGAGGAAACCGCCACCCGCACCAACCTGGAAGCTGCCGACGAAGTGGCGCGCCAGATGCGTCTGCGCGACCTAGGTGGCCTGATCGTGATCGACTTCATCGACATGGACGAGCAGAAGAACCGTCGCGAGGTGGAAAACCGCCTGCGTGACGCGCTGCGCCAGGACCGCGCGCGTGTGCAGTTCGGCACCATCAGCAAGTTCGGCCTGCTGGAAATGAGCCGCCAGCGCCTGCGCCCGGCCCTGTCCGAAGGTGCTTCCATCCCCTGCCCGCGCTGCGGTGGCTCCGGCCACGTGCGCGATACCGAATCGAGTGCACTGCAGATCCTGCGCATCATCCAGGAAGAGGCGATGAAGGACAACACTGCGGCCGTGCACACGCAAGTGCCGGTCGAGGTCGCCTCCTTCCTGCTCAACGAGAAGCGCTCCGAGATCGCCAAGATCGAGCTCAAGCAGCGCGTGCACGTGATGCTGGTGCCGAACAAGGGCCTGGAAACGCCGCACTACCGCCTGGAGCGCCTGAAGCACGACGATCCGCGCCTGGACAACATGGATGCCAGCTACAACCTGGTCGAAGAAATCGAGGATCCGACCGCCGTCACGCGCCGCTCGCAGGAGCCGACCAACCGCCAGACGCCGGTGCTGAAGAATTTCCTGCCCGAACCGCCAGCCGTGGCCGCACCCGAAGTGGCGCCTGAGCCGGTTGCCGCGCCGGCAGCTGCCGCAGCTCCGCAGCCGGTGGTCGAGCAACCCAGTGGCTTCGCCGCGCTGTGGCTGAAGATCAAGCGCATGTTCGGCATGGCCGAGCCCGAGCCGGAAGTGCAACCCGAACCGGTCAAGCCGGAACCCGAAGTCAAGCCGGCCGGCAAGTCCGATGGTCGCCGTGGTGGCCAGCGTGGCAGCCGTGGCGGCAATGGCCGCAGCAGCAATGGCCAACGCAGCGGCCAGCGCCAGGGTGGCCGTGGCGAGCGCCAGGATGACGGCAGCAGCCGCTCCGAGGAGTCGCGCGACAGCCGTGCTCCGCGTAGCGAGCAGCCAGGCGAGGCACGCCAGGAGCGCAGCAGTTCCGGCAACCGCAACCGCCGCGGCGGTGATCGCTCCGGTTCCGGCGAGCGCAGCGAAGGCGACAACAGCCAGCAGCAGCGCAACGAACGCCGCCAGCCGCGCCAGACCCAGCAACAGCCGCTGGCAGACAACGCCGAAGTACTGGCCGCTGGCGTAGCCGCAGCAGCCGTCAGCGCTGTTGCCGCGACTGAAGCCAGCGCCGGCGACACCGCCGCCACCGCTTCCGAGACCGGCAGCAGCACCGACAACGGCGAGCCGCGCGAGCGCCGCGAACGCCGTTCGCGTGACCGCTACGGCCGTGACCGCCGCAACCGTGGTGACCGTGCCGAGCGCACCGCATCCGACGAATCGCAGGACACTGCCGACAGCAGCAGCGCCAGCACCGAGGACAACGCACCGCGCAGCTATTTCTCGGCGCAAGCCAATGCGCCGGTACCGGGCCTGGCCCTGTCGGCCCCGGAGAGCACCGAAACAGCCGCACCGGCTGAAGTAGCTGCCGAGACTGTTGCCGAATCCGGCACCGTCCTGGCCATCGCCGCTCCAGCAGAAACCCCTGCTGTCGTGGCCACCGTAGCCGAAACCGCTCCCGTGGCAGCAACAGCCACCGAAACGGCTCCCACTCCGCTGGCAACGCCCCAGGTAGAGCCAGCCGTGGCCGTGGTCGAAGTCGCCGAAACAGTGGCGGCAGAACCTGTCACCTTCACCCTGCCGCTGACAGAGCTGCAGCAGGTCGCCGAGCAGGCTGGCCTGGTCTGGGTGCATTCCGATGCCGACAAGGTCGCTGCCGTACAGGCCGAAATTGCCGCCACGCCCAAGCCGGTACACGTGCCGCGCGAGCGCCCGCCGCTGGTGGTGCTGGACGAAGGCCCGCTGATTCTGGTGGAAACGCGCCGTGACCTGGCAGCCAACCCGCTGCCATTCGAGCAGGCTGCGCAGTAAGCACAGCCACAGACAGGGCCCGCGCCCTGTCGCTTTCGGCCAGGCGGCCACTGTCCCCGACAGTGGCCGCTTTTTCATGGGCGAAGCTACCGGCAGGACAGCCGCAACTGCAGCGTCAAGCACAGGATCGGATCGATCAAGCGAAGCAGGACGTACGCAAGGCCTGGCGGCACATCAAGCCGCATGAAAGGGTTGGGTACAACTGCAGGCGTCAGTGCACGTGTAAGCTGTGGCACGTACAGCGGCCAGCCAGAAGAAGAAGGCTCAGGCAGACGTGATGGCAGCCTGCTTCCAGGCTTCCAGCGCCGCCGTGGTATCGGCGCGCTGTTCCGCCAGTTGCGCCAGCACCATCCAGGCCTTGCGGCGCAACGCCGGCACCTGCTGCAGGCGCGGCAAGGCCTGTTCGAGCCATTGGCGTGCCGAGTCTGGCTGCTGGCGTTGCAGGCAGACCAGACCGTACAGGTATTGCAGCTCCGCCTGCTGCGGATGACGCTGGCTGGCCTGCTCGATACGCTGTTGCCAGTCAAGCTCCAGACTGCCCAGCGAATCCCCCAGCATCAGCACCACGGATTGGCGCTGTACCGGGTTCAGCGCTTCGGGCGATATGGCCAGCTGTTCCCAGACCGGCAGCAGCCAGTGGCTGGCCTGCGCGGGCGAGCCTCCCAGCAACTGCAGGCGCTCCGCTGCAGCCAGGGCAATCGCCGGTACGCTGCGCTCCTGCGCGGCCAGGGCACGCCAGTGCTGCTGCAGCTGCTCTACATCGTGGGCGGAGCGCAGCCAATCGGCCGCCAGCTGCTGGATCAGGGCCTGGCCGGCAAGCGGCGAGAACGCCTTGTGCCGCACCAGCGCACGTGCCGTATCCAGCGCCTGCTGTACATCGCCCTGCTGCTGCGCCGCACGCAGGCGGTAGCGCAAGGCGACAATCCGGCGCGTCGCCCCCTGCGGCAACTGGTCCAGCAACTGCAGCGCCTTGTCCGGCTGGTGACTGTCGAGCGCACGGCGCACCGAGCGCAACAACAAGCCTTCGCGTGTTTCTGCCGCTGCGCCACCGTGGATCAGGCGGGCCTCCTGTTCGGCGCGCGCCTGGCAGGTATCACGCCATTCGGCATCCAGCATGCCCTGGCTGCTGTCAGCCATCAGGTTGTGCGCCAGCGTGCGCATCTGCATGCGATACGCCGGAGCCGGCGCTGCGGCATGACCGGCCTTAGTCTGATCCGATTCCGTTTCGGCAGGCTGTGCCGGATCCGGCCTGCCATACAGGCCCTCGTCCTGTTCCAGCGCCTTGCCGGCGGCGGTGCGGGCACGGCCATAACGGCCGGCAATCTGGTAGGACATGGCATCAAGCAGATAACCGTGCATGGCGCGCTCTTTCTGGTGCGTGCGCCAGCGTTGCGCCTGCAAGGGCAGGCTGGACAGGATCTGTACGCCACGCAACAGCGCAAAACCGAGCAGGAACAGGCCGACGATCACTGCCACCACCAGGTTCAGCGACAGGTCGATGGCCTGCGTCGGCGACCAGTAGACAGTCACCACGGCCTGGTTGCCGCCTGCCAGCAGGGCCAGCAGCGTGGCCAGAAGAAACAGCAGGACCAGCCAGAGTAGCGCGCGCATCGATCAGGCCCCCGAAGCTGCGACGGTCGCAGCCGATGCCGCAGGCTGTGCCGGAGCCGGCGCCGAGGCCGCCGATGCTGCCGGCAGCGCCGGAACAATCACCGGCGCAGCCAGTGCCGCCGCATTCTGCGCGGCTGCCAGCGCTGCCTGGGTTTCCTGAATGGTGGGCAGTTGCACGACGTGGATGTTGTTGCCGACCTCTTCCAGCGTCAGCAGCGAGCTGCGTACGGCCTGGGCATCGGACTGGAAGTAGCGGCTCATCATGGCACGCACCTGTTGCACGTCGCTGCGGGCCACTTCAGGCTGGCGCGCCAGCAGCGCCATGCGCGCATTGAGCAGCTGCAGCTTGATGTTTTCACGCAGGTAGTAGCCCTGCTGCGGCTGCAGCAGCGCGGCATCGCGGCTTTCGATGGTGCGCACGCGCACCAGATCGGAGAAGGTATCACTCACATGCGCCCAGCTGCGCTGCCACCAGGGCGCATCGGATGGCAGGCTGGCGGCGCTGCTGGCCTGCGCCTGCCAGGTACGCTCGTTCAGGCGCACCAGATCGCTCTGCAACGGCAGACCGTCGATCTCGCGCAGCACGCCGTCGATACGGCCCAGCAACATGGTCACATCGCTTTCGCTGGTCTGGCGCAGGCGCTCGATATCGCGGCCAATGCTCTGTTCCAGCGGCAGCAGCTTGGGCTGTGCGGCCTGCCTCAGGCGGTTCTGGGCGCTGACCAGACCGGCCAGCAGCGGCTGTACGCCGCCGGTCAGCTGGCTCTGCTGCCAGCCCATCTGGATCGCGGCATCGATATCGACCAGCAGGTTCTCGTCCTTGGCGCGCGCCAGTCCTTGCAGCACGCTGTCGACCTGGGCATTGCGCCCCTCGAATTCGGCGACCTTGGCCGAGAACAGTGCCGTACGCGCCGTGGCGTCCTGGCTCTGGCGGCTAGCCAGCTCGGCAACTGCCTGCAGCTCGCTGGCCTGGCGGTTCATGTCAGCCACTTGCGTGGCGATCTGGCGCTGCATGCGGCGTGCATCCTGCCAAAGATAGGCTACGCCAGCCATGGCCAGCAAGGCCAGGATCAAGGCCAGCACCAGCCCCACACGTGCCAGCGCCGACATGCCGGCACGTGCCGCTGCCGGGGGAGCGTTCACGGGCATCGGAGCGGGAATTGCAGCGTCGGTCTGGTCGGAGATCGTCATAGCAGTGATTGTATCGACTGGGCCACGTCTGCAAGCACCGGACGCGCCTGCTGCAGTTGCACAAAACCGCAACGGCGTGCATTTTCCGCAATCCGTGGGTGGGTGGCGACAGCTCCATCCGCCGACCAGTCATGCCCGGGCAGCAAGGCCACGGCATGCTCCAGGGCCTGCGAGCTGCTCCAGAGCCAGAGGCAGCGACGTGCCGCCAGCTGCTGGCGCAGGGAGGAGACAAAGGCATCATCCCAGGCAGGCGGCTGGCGCTGGTAGGCGACCACGGTATCGACCGTAACGCCAGCTGCCTGTAGCTGCTGCCCCATCCAGTCTCGGCCAGCGCCCTGGTCCACCTGCTCGCCAGGCAGCAACTGGTCGGTGCCGCGCACGCGCAGCATGCGCCTGCCCTGCTGCAGCGCCTGTGCGACCTGCGGCTGGACCAGCGGCCAGAGGGTTTCGGAATCGAACTGGGCGGCATCGGCCGGCGGACTGTCGATACCCGCTGCGGGGATACCGGTCTGCAGCAGCGCATCGCGCGTGCCGCGGCCGGGCGCCCAGGCACGCACGCCAGCAGCCTGCCAGCGCGCCAGCGCATCCGGCACGGCGGCAAAAAAACCGGTCACGGCCGGCACGCTGACGAAATAGGCCGCGACCAGCTCCGGCAAACTGTCCCAGGCCAGCTGCAGCCGCTGCTGGTAGGCTGGCGCATGGACCGGCGCGGTCACGATCAGCGGCAAGGCCCGGATGTCGACCTCCGGCAACAGCTGCTGCAGCTGGCTGGTCCAGCGGCTGGCCTGCGGCTCCGGCCGCGTCACCAGCACCAGGGGGCGCTGTGCCATCGTCAGCCTGCGTGCACCTGGGCACCGGCGGCAATCAGCTGGCGCGCCACCTGCTCGCCGAGCTGATCGGCCTGTTCCAGCGTCTGTACCGGGGCCGTGGCACTGGCATGCACCAGTCCGCCACTGGCATCGTCTTCACGGCCCCAGGCGGCCTCGATGTGCAAGCTATCGCCATCGAGTGTGGCATGGGCCGCCAACGGCATCGAGCAGCTGCCGCCCATGGTGCGGCTGACGGCCCGTTCGGCGGCGACACGCAGCCAGGTCGGCAGGTGTACCAGCGGTGCCAGCGCCTGCACCAGCTCCGGGCGACCACTGCGGACCTCGATGCCGAGCGCGCCCTGCCCGGCTGCCGGCAGCATCTGCTCCGGCTCGAAGATGGTACGGATGCGATCTTCCAGCTTCAGGCGCTTGAGACCGGCGGCAGCCAGCACGATGGCGTCATACTGGCCTTCATCCAGCTTGCGCAGACGGGTATCAAGGTTGCCGCGCAAGGGCTCAATGCGCAGGTCCGGACGCTGCGCGCGCAGCAGCACGGTGCGGCGCAGGCTGGAGGTGCCGAGCACGCCACCCTGCGGCACATCGTCCAGGCTGGCGCATTGCGGCGAGACAAAGGCATCGCGCGGATCTTCGCGCTCCATCACGCAAGCGAGCTCGAAACCAGGCGGCAGCTCCATCGGCACATCCTTGAGCGAGTGCACCGCCAGATCGGCTCGGCCCTCTTCCAGTGCCAGCTCCAGCTCCTTGACGAACAGGCCCTTGCCGCCCACCTTGCTCAGCGTGCGATCCAGGATCTGGTCGCCGCGCGTAGTCATGCCAAGCAGCGTGACCGTGTGTCCCTGCTGCTCCAGCAGGGCCTTGACATGCTCGGCCTGCCACAGGGCAAGGCGGCTTTCGCGGGTAGCGATGGTGAGGTTCAGGGGAGAAGTTGCTTGTGTCATGCGCGCGCAGGCAGGCCTGCCAGATAAGGTCAATAGGGTGTGGTGCGCCCTTGCGGACGCTGATCCTGATGCTGCGATGCTAGCACGGGCACCGGGGAAAACGCCGGCGGCATCCTGCTGCCACGGCAGGCATCGTTACAATGGGGGTTTGGCTTGCCGCTGCGCAAGCCCCGTCATTTTCTGGCCACTGCGGCCTGTCTTTTCCGATTGTTTCTGCCATGTCCACCTCCCACAACCAGCTCGATACCAAGTCCCAGGCCTGGTCTGCCCTGTTCAGCGAACCCATGAGCGAACTGGTGCAGCGCTATACCGCCAGCGTGTTCTTCGACAAGCGCCTGTGGCAGGCCGACATGCAGGGCAGCCTGGCGCACGCCGAGATGCTGGCCGCCCAGGGCATCATCAGCCAGGACGATCGCGCCGCCATCGAGCGCGGCATGGCGCAGATCAAGTCCGAAATCGAGGCCGGCAGCTTCGACTGGAAGCTGGAGCTGGAAGACGTGCACCTGAACCTGGAAGCGCGCCTGACCCAGCTGATCGGCGATGCCGGCAAGCGCCTGCACACCGGCCGCAGCCGCAACGACCAGGTCGCCACCGACATCCGCCTCTGGCTGCGTGACGAGATCGACCTGATCCTGGGCCTGCTGCGCGAGGTGCAAGGCGCGCTGGTCGATGTCGCCGGCCGCAACGTCGACGTGATCCTGCCTGGCTTCACCCACCTGCAGGTGGCGCAGCCGGTGAGCTTTGCGCACCACCTGCTGGCCTATGTGGAAATGTTCGCGCGCGACGAGGAGCGACTGCAGGACGTGCGCAAGCGCGTCAACCGCCTGCCGCTGGGCAGTGCCGCACTGGCCGGCACCACATATCCGCTGGACCGCGAGCGCGTGGCACGCACGCTGGGCATGGAAGGTGTCTGCCAGAACAGCCTGGACGCCGTGAGCGACCGCGACTTTGCCATCGAATTCACCGCCGCCGCATCGCTGATCATGGTGCATGTCTCGCGCCTGAGCGAAGAACTGATCCTGTGGATGAGCCAGAACTTTGCCTTTATCCGCATCGCCGACCGCTTCACTACCGGCAGCAGTATCATGCCGCAGAAGAAGAACCCGGACGTGCCCGAGCTGGCACGCGGCAAGACCGGCCGCGTGGTGGGCCACCTGATGGGGCTGATCACGCTGATGAAGGGCCAGCCGCTGGCCTACAACAAGGACAACCAGGAAGACAAGGAACCGCTGTTCGACACCGTCGATACCGTGCGCGACACGCTGCGCATCTTTGCCGAGATGGTCGGCGGCCAGCTGAACCCGGCCACGGGCACCAAGGAAGGCGGCATCACGGTCAACCCCGAAGCAATGCGTTCTGCCGCCAGCAAGGGCTATGCCACGGCTACCGACCTGGCCGATTACCTGGTCAAGAAGGGCCTGCCCTTCCGCGATGCCCACGAAGTGGTGGCGCACGCCGTCAAGACGGCGCAGGACCAGGGCGTGGACCTGGCCGAGCTGCCGCTGGCCACGCTGCAGCAGTTCAACCCGGACATCCAGCAAGACGTGTTCGAGCAGGCACTGACGCTGGAAGCTTCGCTGAATGCACGCAATACCCTGGGCGGCACCGCACCGACGCAGGTGCAGGCGCAACTGGCGCGCCACACGCAGCGCCTGCAGGCAGGCCAGGCATGATCGGCCAGACCGAGATGCTGCTGGGCGCCGCACTGGCGCTGACCGTGTTTGCCTGCTGGCAGATCCTGAGTGGCGTGCTTGGCCTGAAAAAGCATGGCCCCGAATACGCCCGCGCTGTCGGCCGTCGCCTGGTGCTCACCACGATCGCCTTTATCGCGATTCCGCTGCTGATCTGGCTCGGCCAGGACCAGTGGGGTGAGCGTACCGGCCTGTACGCCTTTCTGGCAGGCCTGGTCACGGTCAACGCGATCTGGTTCCGCAAGCTGCGCTAAGGCCCTAGGCCAGCTCCCAGCGACGCTGCGCCGCCATCACGGCATCGGGATATTTCGATTGGCCGCGTGAGCCGTTGTAGCGCCCCAGCGCCATGAACAGATTGCCTTTCTCGCGATTCAGGTAATAGCGCAGGATCGCGCAGCCAAAGCGCAGGTTGGTCTGCTGGTGGAACAGCGCCGCCGGATCGCCATCGCCGATGGTGCGCGCCCAGAACGGCATCACCTGCATCAGTCCGCGCGCGCCTACCGACGAAATCGCGAACTTGCGGAAATTGCTCTCGACCTGGATCAGGCCGAGCACCAGCGACACTTCCAGCCCGGCACGTGTCGCCTCGTACCAGACCGTCTGCAGGAACTCGCGCCGGGTAAAGTCGTTTTCCATCAGGTTGCCGAGACGGCGCTGCATCTCGTCCAGCCAGCGCAGGTACTCCAGCTCCTGCTGGCGGCTGCCAAACAGCGGTACGGGCGGCGCCGAACTCATGCGCACCGCGGCGCTCAGCGCGGTACGCACCGAATCGGCCAGATGCTCTTCCTTCTGTGCGCCGGCCCAAGCCAGCGGCCAAGGCGCAGACGCGAGCAGCCCGGCTCCGCCCCAGCGCGCCGTGGCCTGCAGCCAGTGGCGCCGGGAAAAGGCAGGCGACTGCAGCATGGCCGGCTTACAGGCCCAGCTTGTCGCGCAGCAGCGCGTCGATATCGGCCAGGGCCAGCTTGCTGGCCTCCTTGTCACGACGCTGCTGGTATTCGACTTCACCGGCCTGGATGCTACGGTCGGACAGCACCACGCGGTGCGGCACGCCAATCAGCTCCCAGTCGGCAAACATCACGCCCGGGCGCTCGCCGCGGTCATCCAGGATCACATCCACGCCGGCGTCCAGCATGGACTGGTACAGGCGCATCGCCTCGGCCTTGACCGCCTCGCTGCGGTCCATGCCAATCGGGCAGATCACCAGCGTGAACGGCGCGATCGCCTCGGGCCAGATCATGCCGCGCTCGTCGTGGTTCTGCTCGATCGCCGCTGCCGGCAGGCGCGTGATGCCGATGCCGTAGCAGCCCATCTCGAAGTGTTTCGCCTTGCCATTGACATCGAGGAAGGTGGCGTTCATGGCCTGGCTGTACTTGGTGCCCAGGTAGAACACATGGCCAATCTCGATACCGCGCTCGATCGCCAGCACGCCCTGGCCGTCCGGCGACAAATCACCCTCGACGATGTTGCGCAGGTCGGCGACCAGTTCCGGCTCGGGCAGGTCACGGCCCCAGTTGACGCCGGTGATGTGGGCATCTTCCTGGTTGGCGCCGCAGATCCAGTCGGCCATGATGGCGACTTCGCGGTCGGCCACCACGCGCACCGGCTGGCGCGTGCTGATCGGGCCCAGATAACCGGGGCGCGTGCCAAAGTGCGCCACGATCTCGTCCTCGGTAGCAAAGCGGTAACCCTTGTCCAGGCCCGGCAGCTTGCCGACCTTGACCTCGTTCATGTCGTGGTCGCCACGCAGCAGCAGCAGCCAGACCTGGCTGCCCGTGATGTTGCCGGCCTCGTCCGTCACGTCGGTCGCCAGCACCAACGACTTGACCGTGGTCTGCAGCGGCACCTTCAGGAACTCGGCGACATCGGCACAGGTGCTCTTGCCCGGCGTCGGCGTGACCTGCATCGCCTGGCTTGCGGCAGGACGCGGCTGCGTCGGCGCCAGCGCCTCGGCCTTCTCGATGTTGGCTGCGTATTCGCTGTTCGGGCAGTAGACGATGGCGTCTTCGCCGGTGGCAGCGATCACCTGGAATTCCTGGCTCAGGTCGCCACCAATGGCGCCGCTGTCGGCCGCCACGGCACGGTAGTCCAGGCCGAAGCGGTCAAAGATTCGGCGGTAGGTATCCACCATGTTCTGATAGCTGTCGCGCGCGGCATCGGCATCCTTGTCGAAGCTGTAGGCGTCCTTCATGATGAACTCGCGGCCACGCATCAGGCCGAAGCGCGGACGGCGCTCATCGCGGAACTTGGTCTGGATCTGGTACAGGTTCTTGGGCAGCTGCTTGTAGCTGCGGAAGTCCTGGCGCGCAATGTCGGTCACCGCCTCTTCGCTGGTCGGCTGGATAACGAAATCGTTGTCATGGCGATCCTGGAAACGCAGCAGCTCGTCGCCCATCTGGTCGAAACGGCCTGTTTCCTTCCACAGCTCGCCCGGCTGCACCACTGGCATGGTCAGCTCGATGGCACCGGAACGGTTCATTTCCTCGCGCACGATAGCCTCGACCTTGCGGATCACGCGCAGGCCCATCGGCATGTAGTTGTAGATGCCGGCGCCCAGCTTCTTGATGAAGCCGGCACGCATCATGAGTTGGTGGCTGACGATCTCGGCATCGGCCGGGGCGTCACGCAGGGTGGTAATCAGGAACTGGGAAGCTTTCATGGTTCTGCAGGATAGGAAAACACGCCAGGCAACAGCCTTCTCTGCTGCATGGCAACAACTCGTATTCTCGTTGATATCCAGGCCCAACAGTGCATAATGGTCGCATTAAAGAATTGGAGTTGATCATGCTCGACCGGGAAGGGTTCCGCCCCAACGTCGGCATCATCTTGCTCAACCGCAAGAACCAGGTGTTCTGGGGCAAGCGTATTCGCACCCACAGCTGGCAATTCCCCCAAGGCGGCATAGATCGCGGGGAATCGCCCGAACAGGCCATGTATCGTGAACTGCGAGAGGAAGTTGGCCTCCTCCCGCATCATGTCCGCATCGTCGCCAGAACCCGGGACTGGTTGCGCTATGAAGTGCCAGACCGTTTTATCCGCCGCGAATCGCGCGGCCATTACAAGGGCCAGAAGCAGATCTGGTACCTGCTGCAACTGCTGGGTCAGGACTGGGAGCTGGATCTGCGTGCCAGTGACCGCCCCGAATTCGATGCCTGGCGCTGGAACGATTACTGGGTGCCGCTGGATGTCGTCGTCGAGTTCAAGCGCGGCGTCTACGAGATGGCGCTGACCGAACTGGCCCGTTTCCTGCCGCGCAACGACCAGCGCAACCGCTATCTGCGCAACCCGCAGGGCAAGCCGCGCGCCGAGCGCCAGGACGATCCCATGCGCGCCATGGGCAATCTGCGCCCGCTGCAATCTGCGGCCATGCGCAACACGCTGGATCTGCCGCCCGGTGCCAGCTTCGACCCGCAACCCCCTACTGCAGGCGATACCCCATCATGAAGTTCTCCCATTCGCTGGCCGGCTGCGGCCTGCTCGCTCTCGGCCTGCTGGCCAGCACCGCCAGCCAGGCCCAGATCCAGCTCTGGGGCGGCGGTCCCAAGGAAGACCAGCCCGAGATCCTGAAGGAAACGACACAGGAAAGCCCGGTGCCACCGGCTCCGGCGCTGAGCACGCGCAAGCTGGTGGATATCGAGATGCCCGGGTTTTCCGCCATGCGCACCTCGGTGGACCTGGACAGCGTCGAAGTGGCTCCCGATGGCATCGTGCGCTATGTGGTATTGATGCAGGGTCGCGATGGCGCTGCCAGCCGTAGCGCCTACTACCAGGGCATCAATTGCACGACCTTTGCCGTGCGCACCTATGCCCGTTACGATTTCAACACCACGCCTCCCGGCTGGGAAAACGTCGAGACAGACTGGACCAGCCTGCATGACCGCCAGACCAACCGCCAGGCCCGTGCGATTGCCAGCAGCGGCCTCTGCACCGGCCTGACGCCGCCAACGTCTTCGCGCGATGCACGCCGCATCCTGCGCACCGGCCAGTCACTCTGGGACCGCAACGGCGGCTACTGAACCGGCAAGTCTCAGAGCATCACCAGGTTGTCGCGGTGCACGAACTCCGGTTCGGCCGCGTAACCCAGGATCGCCGTGATCTCGCGCGAAGGATGGCGGCATAGCTGGCGCGCCTCGTGGCTGGCATAGTTGGCCAGGCCACGCGCAATCTCCTGCCCTTCCGGCGTACAGATCGCAATCACTTCGCCACGGCGGAACTCGCCGCGCACTTCGGTCATACCAATCGGCAGCAGACTCTTGCCTTCGTGCTTCAGCTTGGCCACGGCACCGGCATCGACCAGCACCGAGCCGTGCAGCTTCAGGTGATCCTTCATCCACTGCTTGCGCGCCTGCATCTTGGGCGTGGTGGCAATCAGTGCGGTGCCGATGATCTCGCCCTGCATCAGGCGCAGCAGCGCATCCGGCTCGCGGCCCCAGGCGATCACAGTGCTGGCACCGGAACCGGCGGCACGGCGTGCCGCCAGCACCTTGGTCAGCATGCCGCCGGTACCAATCGTGCTGCCGGCGCCACCGGCCATGGCCTCCAGCGCCGGATCGCCGGCGCGCGCCACCTGCACCAGCTTGGCCTGCGGATTCTTGCGCGGATCGGCATCGAACAGGCCCTTCTGGTCGGTCAGGATCACCAGCAGGTCGGCCTCGATCAGGTTGGCCACCAGCGCACCCAAGGTGTCGTTGTCACCCAGCTTGATCTCGTCGGTAATCACCGTGTCGTTCTCGTTGATGACCGGCAGCACGCCCAACTCCAGCAGCGTCAACAGCGTGGAGCGTGCATTCAGGTAGCGCTCGCGATCGGCCAGGTCGGCGTGCGTCAGCAGGATCTGCGCCGATTGCAGCTGGTTTTCACGCAACTTGGTCTCGTACATCTGCGCCAGGCCCATCTGGCCAACGGCGGCCGCAGCCTGCAGTTCGTTGACCTCCTTCGGGCGCGTGCGCCAGCCCAGGCGCAGCATGCCTTCGGCGATAGCCCCGCTGGACACCATGACCACCTCGCGGCCATCGGCACGCAGGGCGGCCAGCTGGCGGCACCATTCACCGATTGCCGCCTCGTCCAGTCCGCGCCCTTCGTTGGTCACCAGACTGGAGCCGACCTTGACGACAATGCGGCGGGCAGACAGCAGCATGCTGACGGGATCGGGCTGGAAGGCAAGCTCGGACATGATGGAGACTCGGGACAGGTTCGGGAAGGTGCCGCAGCACCGGTGTTTTTCTTATTCGGCAGCCGGCTTCTTGCGACGTACCGGGCGCCTGCGGGCGGGTGCAGGCTGCGATTCGGTCTGCGGCGCATCTTCGTCAGGCAGCTCGATGAAGCGCGGATCCTGCTCCGGCTCGGGCGGCAGCTCCTCGACCTGTACCTGATGCACGTGCTGATAGATTTCGCGGATCAGCTGCTCGCAGCCTTCACGCGTGAGAGCAGAAATCTGGTGCACCGGGCCCTTCCAGCGCAGGCGCTTGACCATATCCTTGACGCGCGCCTCGCGCTCGTCTGCGGGCACCATGTCGAGCTTGTTCAGCACCAGCCAGCGCGGCTTGGCGTACAGCTCGGCGTCGTATTTTTTCAGTTCACCGACAATCGCCTTGGCCTGTGCCACCGGATCAACTTCGTCGTCGAACGGCGCCATGTCGATCACGTGCAGCAGCAGACGCGTGCGCTGCAAGTGGCGCAGGAACTGGTGCCCCAGGCCGGCGCCTTCGGCTGCACCTTCGATCAGGCCGGGCACATCGGCCACGACAAAGCTCTGCTCCGGACCGACGCGCACCACTCCCAGGTTCGGGTGCAGCGTGGTAAACGGATAGTCGGCAATCTTGGGGCGGGCGTTGGAGACAGCCGCAATAAAGGTGGACTTGCCAGCGTTGGGCATGCCGAGCAGGCCGACATCGGCCAGCACCTTCAACTCCAGCTTGACGCTGCGACGGTCACCGGGATGACCCAGCGTCTTCTGGCGCGGCGCGCGGTTGATGGAACTCTTGAAGCGCAGGTTGCCGTAGCCACCCTCACCGCCCTTGGCGATCAGGATTTTCTCGCCCGGAACCAGCAATTCGAACAGCGTCTCGCCGGTTTCGGCGTCGGTGATGATGGTGCCGACCGGCATCTTCAGCGTGATGTCATCGCCGGCAGCACCGAACATGTCGGAACCCATGCCGTGCTGGCCACGCTTGGCCTCGAAGCGGCGCGTGTAGCGGTAGTCCACCAGGGTGTTGAGGTTGGTATCGGCAATCGCCCAGACATGGCCGCCACGACCACCGTCGCCGCCATCGGGACCGCCGAATTCCTTGTATTTCTCGTGGCGGAACGAAGCGCAGCCATTGCCGCCGTCGCCCGCAGCGATGTCGATGAACGCTTCGTCAACGAATTTCATGCCAGTATTTCCTGTGCGGATGCCGTGGTTCCGCTGTATCGGCAAATTGTAGGCGATCCGTATCGCCAGAAAACACAAGCCCCGAACCTTGGCGGCATCGGGGCTTGGCGAACCGGCATCCACAGATGCCGTTGGTCAGCTGGGAAGGATTACTCCGCCGGAGTAATGTCCACCACCTGCTTGTTCAGGGCGCCACGGGTGTCGAAAGACACGTGGCCGTCCACCAGGGCGAACAGGGTGTGGTCGCGGCCCACGCCCACGTTGTTGCCAGCGTGGAACTTGGTGCCACGCTGACGCACGATGATGGAGCCAGCGCTGATCAGTTGACCGCCGAACGCCTTCACGCCCAGCATCTTGGGCTTGGAATCACGCCCGTTACGCGTAGAGCCGCCGCCTTTTTTCTGTGCCATGACTTACTCTCCTTCGGGCATCAAGCGTTGATGGAAGCAATTTCCAGTTCTGTGAACTGCTGACGATGGCCCTGGCGCTTCTGGTAATGCTTGCGACGGCGCATCTTGAAGATGCGAACCTTGTCGTGCTTGCCATGAGCGACCACCTTGGCCACTACGGTTGCGCCGGACACCAGGGGAGTTCCCACGGTCAGGGTGTCGCCGTTGCCGACGGCCAGAACCTGATCGATGGTGATCTCGTTACCTTCGTCCGCAGCAATCTGTTCTACTTTAATCTTGTCGCCAGCCGCAACGCGATACTGCTTGCCGCCGGTTTTTATGACTGCGTACATGTGTAAACCTCAAATATGGATTCTTGCCAGACGGATTTCCGGCAAGCCAGAGATATTAACGCATTCCTTCTACGGCGTCAAGCAGGCACCTGCTGCAAAGCAACAATAACAGCCGGAACTGGTCGCAGCCCTCCTTGGGCGCCGTTGCAGCCTCCTATAATCATCGGATGACTTCGAGGTCGCCCGCTTCTTGGCGGAACCACGCGACCGGCCGTTGCCACCCATTTTTCAGGATTCCACCTTGTCTGCCTCGCCACAACAATCTGCCTTGAACCTGGTCGCTCCCGACATGCAGGCCGTGGACCGCGTGATACAGAACCGACTGGATACCCGCGTACCGCTGGTGGCCGAAGTGGCGCAATACATCATCTCCGCCGGCGGCAAGCGCCTGCGCCCGGCCATGCTGCTGATGATGGCCAACGCACTGGGCTACCAGGGCACACTGCACCACCATCTGGCAGCGCT
This sequence comes from Allobrachymonas wangyanguii, assembly GCF_045055315.1. Taxonomy (GTDB): domain Bacteria; phylum Pseudomonadota; class Gammaproteobacteria; order Burkholderiales; family Burkholderiaceae_C; genus Brachymonas; species Brachymonas wangyanguii. The sequence goes on along the minus strand of NZ_CP173677.1, from coordinate 828,221 downwards.
GATCGAATTCATCCACACGGCTACCCTGCTGCACGATGACGTGGTCGACGAATCCACGCTGCGCCGCAACCGTCCCACGGCCAACGCCACCTTTGGCAACCCGGCCAGTGTGCTGGTCGGCGACTTCATCTACACGCGCGCCTTCCAGATGATGGTCGAGACGCACAATATGCGCGTCATGGAAATCCTCGCCGAGGCGACCAACGTGATCTCCGAAGGCGAGGTGATGCAGCTGATGAACATGCACGATGCCTCGCTCGATGAAGCCGGCTACCTGCACGTGATCCGTTCCAAGACCGCCAAGCTGTTCGAGGCCAGCACGCGCCTGAGCGCCGTGATCGCCGGCTGCGACAGCGCCCAGGAAGAACGCTGCGCCGAATACGGCCAGGCACTGGGTACCGCCTTCCAGATCATCGACGATGTGCTGGACTACGAAGGCCAGGTCGAGGAACTCGGCAAAAACGTGGGCGATGACCTGCGTGAAGGCAAGGCCACGCTGCCGCTGATCCTGGCGATGCGCAATGGCTCGCCAGAGCAATCCGCCCTGGTACGCGAAGCGATCGAGAACGGCTCGGTCGAGCGCCTGCACGATGTGGTGGCCGTGGTGCGCAGCACTGGTGCCCTGGACGGCGCCCGTCAGGCTGCCGCCGCCGAGGCACAGCGCGCCATCGACGCCATGGCCACCCTGCCCGTCAACGCCTGGAGCGATGCTCTGCGCGCCCTGGCCGAACAGCTGCAGCACCGCAAAACCTGAGCAAGGCGCCTGCAGCCTGCGCGCTGCATGTCTACAATGGTTGCATGAACGCGACCACCCTCTCCCTGGATGCGGCCCTCAATGCCGACCTCCATTGCCACTCGACCGTGTCCGATGGCACGCAGTCGCCTGAATGGCTGGCACAGCGTGCCGCCGACAACGGCGTCCAGCTCTGGGCGCTGACCGATCACGACGAGGTAGCGGGCTGCGCCCGTGCCGCCACTGCTGCGGCTGCCCTGAACCTGCCCTTTCTGGCCGGCGTGGAAATCTCCATCACCTACATCGACAAGACGGTGCACATCGTCGGCCTGGGCGTGGATCCGCAACACCCTGGCCTGGTCGAAGGCCTGCGCCAGACACGCGGCGGCCGCGACGAGCGCGCGCGCGAGATCGCCGATCAGCTGGCGGCGGCCGGCATCCCCGGCGCTTACGAAGGCGCACTCCAGTTTGTCGGCAACCCGGACCTGATCTCGCGTTCACACTTTGCCCGCTTCCTGGTTGAAACCGGCGTCTGCGCCGATGTCCCCGAAGTGTTCCGCAACTACCTGACAGAAGGCAAGCCCGGCTACGTGCCGCACCGCTGGGCCTCGCTGGAACAGGCCGTGCAATGGATCCGCGATGCCGGCGGCGTCGCCATCATCGCCCATCCGGCACGCTACGATTTCACGCCGCAGGAAGAGCATGCCCTGTTCTCGCGCTTCAAGGAGCTGGGCGGCCAGGCCGTGGAGGTCATGACCAGCAGCCACTCTGAAGCCGAAGTGCAGCAGTACGCCCAGATGGCGCGCGACTATGGCCTGCACGCCTCGCGCGGCAGCGATTTCCATTCGCCCAACGAAAGCCGCATCGACCTGGGCACCTTGCCTGCACTGCCCGCTGGCCTGCAGCCGGTCTGGCAACTGCTGGCCAGCCGCATCCGCTACCCGCAACCTGTTGCCACCGGAGCCTGACATGGCCTTTCTGCTCGACATCCACCCCGAAGATCCGCAACCTCGCCTGCTGCGCCAGGCCGCCGACATGCTGCGCAAGGGCGAAGTGCTGGCGGTGCCCACCGATTCCAGCTATGCCCTGGTCTGCCATCTGGACGACAAGTCCGCCAGCGACCAGCTGCGCCGCATCCGCCAGATGGACGACAAGCACCTGCTGACCCTGCTTTGCCGCGACCTGAGCGAGCTGGCCAGCTATGCGCGTGTCGACAACCGCCAGTTCCGCCTGCTCAAGCAGGCCACGCCCGGCCCCTTCGTGTTCGTGCTCGAAGCCTCCAAGGAGGTGCCGCGCCGCCTCAGCCATCCCTCGCGCAAGACCATCGGCCTGCGCGTGCCGGCCCACAAGACGCTGCTGGCGCTGCTGGAAGAACACGGCGCGCCGTTGCTGAGCGCCACGCTGATCCTGCCCGGCGAAGACGACCCGCTGAACGATCCCGATGAGATCCTGGACCGGCTGGAACACCAGGTCGCTGCCGTGGTCGCCAGCGGCAGCTGCCCGCTGCAGCCCACCACCGTGGTCGACCTGACACCGATGGACAAGGGCGATGCCCCGGAACTGATCCGTCAGGGTGCCGGCGATCCGGCCCTGCTCGGCCTCTGAGCCGCTCCGGGCCAGCCCTGCCTTCACGAAAGTATTGCCATGGATATCAGCCAGCTCATCCAGAACATCAGCATCTATGCCATCCCGGTGCTGCTGTCGATCACCCTGCACGAAGCCGCCCATGGCTATGTGGCGCGCCATTTCGGTGACAACACGGCCTGGAGCCTGGGCCGCGTCACGCTCAATCCGTTCAAGCACATTGATCCGGTCGGCACCATCCTGATCCCGATCGCGCTGCTGTTCATGACCGGCGGCAAGTTCCTGTTCGGCTACGCCAAGCCGGTACCGGTGCGCATGGACCGGCTGCGCAATCCGCGCCGCGACATGCTGTGGGTCGCGCTGGCCGGTCCCGGCTCCAACTTCATCCAGGCGATTTTCTGGGCCTCACTCTACTACCTGCTGCAGCTGGGCGGCATCCGCGAGGAATTCTTCCTGAAGATGTGCACCGGCGGCGTGCTGGTCAACGTGGTGATGTTCGTGTTCAACCTGTTTCCGCTGCTGCCGCTGGATGGCGGTCGCATCCTGGCCAGCCTGTTGCCGCCCAGGCTGGCCATGCAGTTTGCCCGTATCGAGCCTTTCGGCTTTTATATCGTGCTGCTGCTGGTGGTCACTGGCGTAGCTGGCGCGATCTGGATGATGCCACTGATGCATGCCACCTATGGCGTAATTGAAACTTTGATGGCACCTTTGCGCGCACTTTTGCAGTAATCCCCATAATTACTATAAAATGCTGGACATGCATTCTTAAGCGATCATCACAGCGTCAATCTTCTGCAAGTTTGGCCAAACATGTGATCATCCTTATTCCAAAGGGTTGACTACCTTGAGGGTCGCTGCATGTAATGCTCCCCTGTGATTACCACACCCTCATACCATGTCCTATTTCATCATCGAAGACCACCCCCTGTACCGCGAAGCCCTCGGCAACCTGATCCGCCGCATCAAGCCGGGCACGGAAGTGGTCGAACTGGAACGCGTTGGCAGCCTGCCGCTCGCCGTCAAGACCCATGGCGAACCCGATGCCATCCTGCTGGATCTGACCCTGAGCGACACCCTGGGCTATTCCGGCATCCGTGAAATCCGCCACCACTACCCGAACGCCCTGCTCGTCACGGTCTCCGACCTGCCGGACGGTGAAACCGATGCGTCCTGCCTGGAAGCCGGCAGCGATGCCTACCTGTCCAAGCAGCTCAACAGTGCCGAACTGTATACCTCGCTGCGCCAGCTGCTGATTCCGGACAGCGTGGAAGAAGAAAGCCCGCTGACCAACAGCAAGCTCTCCAAGCGCCAGGTGCAGCTGCTGGCCGCGCTGGAAGAAGGGCTGAGCAACCGCGACATCGCCGAACGCCTGGGCATCAGCGAGCACACCGTCAAGGTGCACCTGTGGCGCCTGTTCCGCCGCCTTGGCGTCAAGAGCCGCACCCAGGCCATCCACACGGCGCGCCTGAACGGCCTGTTCAACCAGTAAACCGGTCCCGTCCAAAAGCACAACGCCCCGTCTGCACTGCAGCGGGGCGTTGTCGTTGGCGGGTGTCAGGTCGGATCAGATGGGCAGCGCCACCAGATCGTGGCCGTCGGTATCGACGATGCGCGCCTGGGTAAAGGTACCGACCTTCAGCGTCTTGCTGATCTTCTGCGGCGGCAGCAGACGCACCAGGCCATCGATCTCGGGAGCATCGGCATAGCTGCGACCGACGGCACCCTTCTTGCCCAGCTGCGGCGCATGGTCTACCAGCACCTGCATGGTGGAACCGACACGCTGCTTCAGCTTGCTGATCGACACGCTTTCGGCCACAGCCATGAAGCGTGCACGACGCTCTTCGCGCACATCATCGGGCAAAGCACCCGGCAGTTCGTTGGCCGTGGCACCCTCCACCGGGGAATAGGCAAAACAGCCAGCGCGATCAATCTGTGCCGCCTCGACAAAGTTCAGCAGATCCTGGAACTCGGCCTCGGTCTCGCCCGGGAAGCCGGCAATGAAGGTGCTGCGCACCACCAGCTGCGGGCAGAGCTCGCGCCAGCGCTGCAGGCGCTCCAGGTTGCGCTCACCGCTGGCTGGGCGCTTCATGCGCTTGAGCACATCGGGATGGCTGTGCTGGAACGGAACGTCCAGATACGGCAGGATCAGGCCCTCCGCCATCAGCGGGATGATCTCGTCCACGCTCGGGTAGGGGTAGACGTAGTGCAGGCGCACCCAGGCGCCATGTTCGCGCGCCAGCTGGCCCAGAGCCTGCGCCAGTTCGAAGGTGCGCGTACGGATCGGCTTGCCATCCCAGAAGCCGGTGCGGTACTTGACGTCCACGCCATAGGCCGAGGTGTCCTGGCTGACCACCAGCAATTCCTTGACGCCGCCTTCGAACAGGGCCTGCGCCTCTTTCAGCACATCACCAATCGGGCGGCTGACCAAGTCACCGCGCATCGATGGGATGATGCAGAAGGTGCAACGGTGGTTGCAGCCTTCGCTGATCTTCAGGTAGGCATAGTGGCGCGGCGTGAGCTTGATGCCGGCAGCCGGCACCAGATCCATGAAAGGATCATGCGGGCGCGGGCAATGGCTGTGCACGGCGTCCATCACCTCCTGCGTGGCGTGCGGACCGGTCACGGCCAACACGCTGGGGTGGATCTCGCGTACCAGGTTGTCGCCGCTGGCGCCGCTGCGGGCACCCAGGCAACCGGTGACGATCACCTTGCCGTTTTCGGCCAGGGCCTCGCCAATGGTGTCCAGGCTTTCCTTGACGGCATCATCGATAAAGCCGCAAGTGTTGACGATCACCAGATCAGCACCGGCAAAGGTCTTGGAGGTGTCATAGCCCTCGGCGGAGAGCTGGGTCAGGATCAGTTCGGAATCGGTCAAAGCCTTAGGGCAGCCGAGACTGACAAATCCGATCTTGGGGTTGCTGCCACTGGCAGCAACAGGGGGCGTGTTGGTGGATGCACTCATGGTGCATTATTGTCGCAGCTTCCACCGTTTCTGGCAGCCCCCTGCCCTGTCAATAAGGATCAGCGCTTGGGCTGGAAGGCCGCCAGCCACTGCTGCATATTGGCCTGGTACTGGTTCTGCAGCTGGTCCTGCATTTGCTGCATGGCCTGCTTGGACTGCTCGGAATAGTTCTGCATCATGCTCTGCACCATCTTCTGGCCGGGCATTTCCAGCATCTTGCTCCAGGCATCAGAGTTGAAGCCCGGTGTCATCTCCATCATCTTCTTCTGCATGTCGGCAAAGGCCTGGATATTGCTTTCCAGGTTGGCACCGAAAAAGCCCTGCATGGCATGGCCGTAGAAGCGGATGATGTTGGCCAGTACCGCCTCGGTAAAGATCGGGCTGCCGCCGGCTTCTTCTTCCAGGATGATCTGCAGCAGGATGCTGCGCGTCAGGTCATCGCCTGTCTTGGCATCACGCACCACGAAGCGCTCGCCCTGCATCACCAGCGCCTTGACCTCGGTCAGCGTCACGTAGGACGAACTGGTGGTGTCGTAGAGCCGGCGGTTGGGGTATTTCTTGATGATGCGCAGGGACGGATCGCTGGCGGTGGCCGCGGTGTCGTCCGCCGGCAGGTCGGTCTGGGAGCTGGGCTTGGCAGTCTTGGAGGTGGCCATATACTTGATCCTTCTGGGCACGACTTGGCAAAATGCACCAATCGTGTGCACTCCTCTGATGATACCTGTTCCACAGCACCCTCTTACGTCCGGTTAACCCCTATGCCTCCTGAAGCTTCCCGATTCCTGCAAGCCACTGACGAAGCGGCGCTGTACCTGGCCTGTCGTCTGCTGGGCGAAGCGCGCCATGCCAGCCTGGGCGTGCTGCAGCCAGGCAGCGGCATGCCGGCCCTGAGCCGGGTAGCACTGGGTCACGATGTCCAGGGCCTGCCACTGATCCTGATCTCGCAACTGTCGGCCCACTTTGCAGCGCTGCAGCAGGATGCACGCTGCGGCCTGCTGGTAGGTGAGCCGGGCGCGGGCGATCCGCTGGCACACCCCCGGCTGAGTCTGGAGTGCCTGGCAGAGCGCACGGACGATACCGAACGCGCCCTGTTGCGCGATGCCTTTGTCGCCTGGCAACCCAAGGCGAAGCTGTATGTGGATTTTGCCGACTTCGCCTTCTGGCGGCTGCGGCCACAGGCGGCCAGCCTCAACGGCGGCTTTGGCAAGGCCTGGCGGCTGGAAGGTCAGGACCTGGCCCTGCTATTGCAGCGGCTGGGCCAGCGCCCGCCGCTGGGAAATCAGTAGGTGCTCAGACCGTCCGCATCTGGCTGATCAAAGCGCGAGACGATATTGGTGCCGGGCACAGCTGTCTGCGGCGTGCTGTCAGGCGCGGCTTCGGCAAAGACTTCCGCGACAGGCATAGCCTCCACAGCCACCACCTGCTGCACCTCAACCACCGGTTCTGCCGGCAGCTGCTCTGCTGCTGCGGCTAACGCCACCGGCTCTGCCGCAACAGGCTCGGGCTCGATCCACTGGACCGGCTCGACGGCTGCCACCGGAACCACAGCCGGTTCGGGTTCGGCCGGCGCATCGGCACCCAGGTACTCGCGTGCCGACACCACCACCGGTGCCGGCGGCTGTGCATGCACCGAGGGCATTGCCGTGCCAGAGGGATGCACATCGTCGTGCGCGCCTACCAGCAGCGGCTCAGCAGGTGCGGCAACCGGCTCGACGGCTGCCGGCACCACCACGGCGGCCGCCGGACGCTGTGGCGCCACCGACATCACCTGCGGCTGCACCGCCGGTGCGCCAGCACTGTGACGTGCCCAGTCATTGATGGAAGCGGTCGCGTCCAGATAGGACAACACGGCACGGCGGTAATCGTTCTCGGCCGTCACCTTGGACACCTCGACCGAAGCCAGTTCGGCGTAGGCGTTCAGCAGATCCAGCAGGCTGCGTCGGGCGATGCGGAACTGCATCTGGTACAGCTCCACCACCTTCTCGGAAGCACCGATCTGCTGCTGCGCCGCCATCGCCTGCAGCCGGCTCTGGGCCATGTCGGATTCGGCGGTCTGGGTCTGCTCGTCGATTTCGCGGTTCAGCATGTCCACCCGGCTCTGCGCTGCCAGCAGCTGCTTGGCGGCACTTTGCTGGCTGTAGTAGGCACCACGGTCCAGGAAGTCCCAGTTCATCACGACGCGCGTGTACTGGTCGTCCTTGCCGACAGCGGCCATCAGGTCCACCTTGGGCCAGCGCGAACGCTTGAGGTTTTCCATTTCCTCGCGCGTGGCGTCCATTTCATATTGCTGCGCCAGGATGGTCGGGTTGGTGGCCTTGCTGTTGTCAGGCACCACCTTGCGCCAGTCCGGACCGAAGGGGTTGCCCAGCGTCACGTTCTTGTCGGTATAGCGGCTGAGCTTGCTCAGCGCCAAACGCAGGCCTTTTTCATACTGCACCAGGCGCATGCGCACCTGCAGCGCGCGGGCCTGGGCCTGGACCAGTTCGTAGTCACGGCCCGGGTCGTGCTGCACGATCACGCGCAGGTCGTCGATGATGCGGTCGTGGCGCTGCAGGTTGCGCTGCTCGGTATCCAGCAGTTCGCGGTTGCGCAGCGCTGCCAGGTATTGCTCGCCCATCAGCATGGCCAGGTTTTCCTGGGTTTCGCCGATTTTTTCACCGTAGTATTTCTGGTGAAACTCGTCGCGCCGGATCTGCGAGCGTATGGCACCACCAGAGAACAGGTTTACCCGACCGACCAGCGCCACCGGATCGGCTGAATCCATGCCATTGCTGCGCTGGATGTCACCAGTCGCCTGCACGCCCACCACCGGCCAGTGGCCAGAGCGCGAACGCTGCGTCTGCATGGAGGCCTGTTCCTCGCGCGCACGCGCTTCCAGCACCGAGGGGTCGCGCTCGGTGGCATCGACGATCAGGCCGGCCAGGCCGGTGGCTGCCGCCGTGCCGGACCAGAGCAGGCCCGCCATCAGGCAGCTGATGCCGGCGCAGACGGCCGCCAGCCGTGGCTGCCAGGAGGAGGATGTGTTGGACTTCTTGCGCATGCTCAACGCTCCCGCAGTGCCTGCTTCAGGCGGGTAATCGGCTTGACCAGGTACTGGAAGATGGTCTTTTCGCCGGTACGGATGTCAACCGAGGCGATCATGCCCGGGATGATGGGCATGGTCTCGCCCTTCTTGTCGCGCAGCGTATTCTGTTCAGTCTGGATGATGACGCGGTAGAAGGATTCGTCCGGGTTGAGCTTGAGTTCGCTCGGGCGGCGGTTGTCCTGCAACGTGTCCGGGCTGATGTGCGTCACCTTGCCCTCCAGGCCACCATACAGCGAATAGTCGTAGGCAGTCAGCTTGACCGTGGCCGGGGCATCGGGGTGAATGAAGGCCACGTCCTGCGGACGGATGTAGGCCTCGACCAGCAGCGGGCCGTCCAGCGGCACGATTTCCATGATGTCCTGACCAGCGCTGACCACGCCACCCACGGTGTTGATCTTGATGTTCTTCACGATGCCGCGCAGCGGTGCCTTGATCGCAGCGCGGTTGACCGGGTCGGCTCGCGCCGCCATGGTTTCCGTGCTCTGGGCCAGCTCGGCCTCGACGCGCACCAGCTCGGTGTTGGCATCAGCCTTGAACTTGTTGCGACGCTCGGTGATCTGCATGTTCAGGTCGCTCGACTGGCGACGCAGGCGCAGCAGCTCCACCTCGGACACCACGCCCTTGCCGACCATGGGCGCCGTCATGGCGATTTCGCGATCCAGCAGCGCCTTGGTCTGGCGCATGCTGCGGATGCTGTCATTCACGGCGCGGACACGGGAGTGGTAGGCAGCCGTCTCGCGCTGTACCAGTTCCTGGCTCAGGCCTGGCTTGAAGGCCAGCGGCACGCCATAGGCTTCGGAACGCAGACGCGCAGCGCTGGCTTCCAGCGCCTGCACCTTGTTCTCGGTTTCCTTGTAGATGGCGGTGCTGCGGGTATCGTCCAGGCGCAGCAGGACCTGGTCCTTCTCGACCACATCGCCTTCACGCACCAGCATCTCGGACAGCACGCCCGGATCCAGGCTCTGGATCACCTGCTCCTTGCTGCTCGGGATCACGCTGCCCTGACCGCGCGCCACTTCCTCGACGCTGCTGAAATAGGCCCAGACCACGAACACCACGAGGAACACCGCCAGCAGGCTGATGGTCCAGGACATGCCGCGGTGCTTTTCATGCTGCATCGCAGCCTGCAGGTCATTCAGCAGCGGCAGATCCTTCTTGCTGATCTTTTCGCCGGAGGCTTGCTGGCCACCATGGCCAGCGTTTTGCTTGTCTTTGCCAAACATCTTCAGTTACCTGTCGGGGTAGGGTTCTTGTCGCTTGTATCTGTCACGGCGGCAGCGGGTGTTTCGGCAGCAGGAGCTGCGGCAGGCGCGGCTGTCTGCTGGACACGTACCTGCGCGTTGGCAGGCTGACCATCGGCACGACGGCTCACCACCACGCGTTGCGTACGGGGCGCTGCACCATCAGCCGATGCGGCTGCCGGCTGGATGGTGGCCGTGACCTGCTGCCCTGCAGCAGCACCCGCCTGGGCGGCACGCTGCTGCGCCTGTTGCTGTGCGTCTCGCTCATTGGCGGCCAGGCGCTGCAGCACGGCATCGCGCGGGCCGTCCATGATGATCTTGCCATGGTCCACCACGATGATGCGATCGACGATGTTGAGCACCTGCGGACGGTGCGTGACCACCACCATGGTGCGCTTGCTCTTGCCGACCCAGTCGGCGATGCCGCGCAGGGCCGCCATCTCGGTCATCTGGTCGAGTCCGCTGGTGGGCTCGTCCAGCAGCACCACGCGCGGATCACGCAGCGTCATGCGGCTCAGGCCAACCAGTTGGCGCTGGCCACCGGACAGACCGGCACCATCTTCGCCCAGCGGCATGTTCAGGCCCATCGGGTGGGCGCGCACGATGGCTTCCAGGCCAAAACGCTGCAGCGCCGCCACCAGTTCCTCGTCGGTGCTGAGGCGGTCCATGCGGCCCATTTCGAGGTTCTCGCGCAGCGAGCCCAGGAACAGGCGCGGCTGCTGGCTCAGCAGGCTGACATGGTTGCGCACGTCGGTCGGATCGATCTGGCGCACGTCCATGCTGTCGAGCAGCACATTGCCCTTCTGCGGTTCGTACAGGCCGGCGGCCAGACGCAGCATGGTGGACTTGCCGCTGCCGATGCGACCCAGCACGCCGACACGTTCGCCGGCCTTGATCTGGAAGCGCATCTCCTTGCAGACATCGGGGCCCTGTTCGCCGTAATGGAAGCTGACGTTGTCAAAGGCCAGGTCGCCACGGATATGGGTGGGGCTGATGTAGCTGCGGGCGTGGTCGCGCTCGGTCTTGCGCTCGACCACCTGGTTGATGCCTTGCAGCGCCATGCGCGCCTGCTGGAAGCGGATCATCAGGCCGGCCACCTGCGACAGCGGCGACAGCGCACGGCCAGACAGGATCACGGTAGCGATCAGCGCACCCATGGTGATACGCACGGCCGGATCCTCATGGTGGATCAGGTAGGTCCCCCAGAGCACCAGGAAGACCGTGTTGGCCTGTTGCACCAGCATGGAGAAGTTGACCACCAGGTTGCTGATGTCCTTCTGCTTCATGGAGGCGGAGGCGGTGGAAGCGGTAAAACGCTCCCAGCGCTGCTGCGCCCAGTTGGTGGCGTTGTTGGCCTTCAGTGTCTCGATACCCTCGATGGCCTCGACTGCCAGGCCCTGGCGCTGCGAGCTTTCCTTCATGGAGGCGTTGATCGAGCGCGCCAGCGGACGCTGTGCCAGAAGACCGGCGATCACCACGATCGGAATCGTCAGCAGCGGCACAAAAGCCAGACGGCCGGACACCATGGACATCACGAACACGAACAGCAGCACGAAAGGCAAATCGATCAGCACCAGCAGGCTGGCACTGGTCATGAAGTCACGCACCGATTCGAAGTCGCGCAGGTTGTTGGCGTAGGAGCCGGAGGACGCCGGCTTTTGCGTCAGGTCGAGCGACATGACGCGGCGGAACAGCGCAGAGCTGATGATCAGGTCGGCCTTCTTGCCGGCGATATCGGTCAGGCGCGCACGCAAGGTCCGCGCGATGAACTCGAACAGGTTGGCCAGCAGCACGCCGATACTCAGCACCCACAGGGTTTCGTAGCCCTTGTTGGGAATCACGCGGTCGTACACGTTCATCACGTACAGCGAGCCGATCAGGGCCAGCACGTTGATCAGCACGGTGGCAAGCACCACCTGCGAGTAGTAGCTGCGGAAGCGCCAGATGACCTTCCAGAACCAGGCCTTGCCCATGGTGTACTCGGGCAGCTCGGAACGGTTGTCCAGCTCGGGCTTCATCTTGACGAACCAGCTGTAGCCCAGGTAGCGCGCCTCCAGTTCCGTATGGGACACCGTGCGCGTGCTGCCTTCCTGCTCCATCAGGGTGTAGCGGCGCTGTGCGCCCTCGCCCTGGATCTCCGACACCAGTTCGGCATCGCCATCGGTGGTGAGCACCAGCAGGGGCACGGCCAGCGCCGGCACATCCTGCAGCGGGCGCTCGCTGAGCTGGTTTTCGTAGCCATGGCTGAGCAGGACTTCACGCAGGCTGTGCAGGTCGGGACGACCAGCCTCGTTGCGCAGGGTTTGCGCCGTCAGGGCGTGAGCAGACAGCGGCTCTCCCTGCAGGCGTGTGAGCAGAGACAGCTTTTGCAGCAATGTGGCTGAATTGTCAGCTTGAGTCATGAATGGCCTGTTCCTCTGAAGCTCTTGAGCATGGATATCTTTAATCTATTAGTGTAAGCGCATCGCTTGCGGAAAACACAGACCTTCGCCAAGGCATGCCGCCCTCCGCCATGGGGCCCGATCGGCAACAGCACGGCCTGTAAGGTTGCCAACCGGACTCCGGACAAGAAAAAGCCGCACCGCCTGCCAGAGCAATGCGGTGCAGCACAGTGGATGCGGGATTTTTCGCGTCAGATGATCACGAAATCGGCAACCGACAAGGTCGGATGCTGCGTCCCAGTTCCCAAGATGGCAAACTGCACTGGCGCTGTGCCACCCGTACCGTCAGCATCGTAGTACAAGGCACCCGTGCTGGTGTTGTACAGGATGGTGGCATTCGTCGTCGTGGGCACGGGATTGTTGCTGCTCGCCACAAAGCTGCTGGCGGACAGCTGCCCCGTTTGCGCGAAGCCTTTAAAAATGAAGTTTTCGAGCACGATCTGGTCGCTTCCTGACGTGAAATCCGTAATGGTATCGATGTTGCTCGATCCCAATTCGGATTCAAAGAGGAACTTGTCCCTGCCATCTCCACCGGTCAGCGTGTCATTGCCAGCCCCACCTACGAGCACGTCGTTCCCCGCGCCTCCGATGAGAACGTCATTGCCGCCATGCCCCATGATATAGTCGTCGGCTGCCGTTCCATTCAAGATGTTGGCAGCTTCGGTACCATGCTGGGCACCCGAGAGGTATTTCGCATCGAAATACAAGTCGTCCAGGCGCACCGTATCGATGGAGTTCTGCTCGTCATAGTAATAGACACGGAAGTAATAGGTGCTACCAGCATTGAGCAACAAGCCTCCCGTATAGCCATCCACGGTCAGATAACCGTTTGGAGCAATCATATTACCAACTTGAATATCCTGACTCAGGGTCGTATATGACGTAAAGCTTGATGAGGTCGACATTTCTATCGCCATCTTGAAGTTGCCAGCAAGATAGTCCGGATGAGAAACCGCATCGGTGTAAAAGCCGAACCAAAGCTTGTCGACATACATCGTATCCTTCGGCGTGAAAGAGACCTGAGCATAATCATTGTCGGATCTCGCGGCACTGTAGGTTTTCTTGTCAGCTCCTTTCAGCATGTAGGTATAGGCATAGTCCCGATAGGGATTATTGTTTGAATTTTCATCCAACCCAGAGCCAAAGGTAACATTAGCGGTGGACGAGAAATGATCTTTGAAAGCCGGATCCTGGTAAGTGGCATAGTCGGACTGCCCTGCACGGCCATTGACGGTTTCGTTATGCATCCATTGGATCTGCGATCGGTGGTAAACCACAATATCCATGGTATTAGGCGTGGCATCGGTATTCTGTCCGCCATTCGCCGTTCCACCGCTGTCCTGCACCTGGAATGTAAACCAGGTCTTTCCTCCGGTGAGGCTGGAACCATCGAAGAATTTCAGCCTGCCCGCATCGATATCGGCCTTCGATACCACCGTACCCGCAGTCAAAGCCTCCCCTGTATCAATAACGCCATCGCCATCGGCATCGCGATACAGCGTGCCTGCGCCAGGCAGCGTCGTAATCTTGACGCCCGTGAAAGCATTACCTTCCACCGGATCGGAGAAGCCGAAGTCATTCGCGGTAAAGACGTAATTCGAGTTCTCGTTGTGGAGCACCACATTGTCCGTGCCGGACGGTGGGTCGTTCACCGGATTCACCGTGAGTTGCAGCGTGGAGGTGTCGAACCCTCCCTTGCCATCGGCTACGGTGTAGGTGATGAGCGGCACCGTGCCATTCCAGTTAAGGGCAGGCACAAAGGTGTAGCTGCCGTTGCCATTAATGGTGATGGTACCTATGCCTGCAATCTGTGCCGACTGGCCAGCCGTATAGGTGCCCGTCACGCCGGCGATGGTGTAGCTGGCAATGGTCAGGTTATCACCGTCCACGTCGGTGGCATTGTTGAGCAAGTCGCCGGTAGCGCCATCAGCCACCGTCAGTGTCGTGTCTTCCAGCACACTGTTCGTCTCGTTACCGTCAACCGGTGCGTCGTTGACCGGCGTCACCGTGATGTCCAGCGTGGAGGTGTCGGTTCCACCCTGGCCATCGCTCACGGTGTAGGTGATCTGCGGCACCATGCCATTCCAGTTGGCAACCGGCACAAAGGTGTAGCTGCCGTTGGCATTGATGGTGATGGTGCCCTTGCCGGTGATGGTCACAGACTGACCTGCCGTGTAGGTGCCCGTCATGCCGGCAATGGTGTAGCTGGTAATGCTCAGGGTGCCTCCATCCACATCGGTGGCATTGTTGAGCAAGTCTCCTGCCGCACCATCGAGAACGGTCAAGGTCGTGTCCTCGTTGGTCACGTTGGTTTCGTTGCCGTCCACGGGCGCGTCGTTCACGCCCGTGATCGTGATGGTGAGCTGCGCCGTATCCGTGCCGCCCTTGCCGTCACTGATCGTGTACGTGAACACGTCCGTCGCCGTGGCGCCGGCTGCCAGGCTGTCCGCCTTGCTGGCTACATAGCTGTAGCTGCCATCGGCGTTGAGCGTGAGCACACCCCAGGTACCCGTGAGGGCGCTGCCCACTGTGCCGCTGGTACCCGTGCCTGTTTCCGTACCGGTATGGACCGCCGTCACCGTCAGCGTGTCTCCGTCCACATCCGTGTCGGCGACGCTGTTCACGCTGGCGCTGCTGTAGGTTGCCAGCACACCCTGGCTGGCCGTCGTGGTCAGCGTGGCGTTTTCCAGTACGGAGGCGGTGTCGTTGTTAGCGATGGGGGCGTCGTTGACCGGCGTCACCGTGATGTCCAGCTTGGAGGTGTCGGTGCTGCTGCCGTCCGTCACCGTGTAGCCCACGCTCGGCACCGTGCCGTTCCAGTTGTCGTTCGGCGTGAACGTGTACGTGCCATCGGCATTGACCACGATCGTGCCCACGCCCGTGATGGTCGCCGTCTCTCCGGCCTGGTAGGTCGTGCCGCCCACCGTGAACTCGGTCACCGTCACCGGGCCGTCCACGCTCGTCGTGCCATCAAGCACACTGCCGCTGACCGGCGTGTCTTCGTCCGTCGTCACCGTCTCATCGGCGTCGGTGAACGGGTCGTCCACCGGCGTCACCGTGATGTCCAGCTTGGAGGTGTCGGTGCTGCTGCCGTCCGTCACCCGTGCCCCCACGCTCGGCACCGTGCCGTTCCAGTTGTCGTTCGGCGTGAACGTGTACGTGCCATCGGCATTGACCACGATCGTGCCCACGCCCGTGATGGTCGCCGTCTCTCCGGCCTGGTAGGTCGTGCCGCCCACCGTGAACTCGGTCACCGTCACCGGGCCGTCCACGCTCGTCGTGCCATCAAGCACACTGCCGCTGACCGGCGTGTCTTCGTCCGTCGTCACCGTCTCATCGGCGTCGGTGAACGGGTCGTCCACCGGCGTCACCGTGATGTCCAGCTTGGAGGTGTCGGTGCTGCTGCCGTCCGTCACCGTGTAGCCCACGCTCGGCACCGTGCCGTTCCAGTTGTCGTTCGGCGTGAACGTGTACGTGCCATCGGCATTGACCACGATCGTGCCCACGCCCGTGATGGTCGCCGTCTCTCCGGCCTGGTAGGTCGTGCCGCCCACCGTGAACTCGGTCACCGTCACCGGGCCGTCCACGCTCGTCGTGGCATCAAGCACACTGCCGCTGACCGGCGTGTCTTCGTCCGTCGTCACCGTCTCATCGGCGTCGGTGAACGGGTCGTCCACCGGCGTCACCGTGATGTCCAGCTTGGAGGTGTCGGTGCTGCTGCCGTCCGTCACCGTGTAGCCCACGCTCGGCACCGTGCCGTTCCAGTTGTCGTTCGGCGTGAACGTGTACGTGCCATCGGCATTGACCACGATCGTGCCCACGCCCGTGATGGTCGCCGTCTCTCCGGCCTGGTAGGTCGTGCCGCCCACCGTGAACTCGGTCACCGTCACCGGGCCGTCCACGCTCGTCGTGCCATCAAGCACACTGCCGCTGACCGGCGTGTCTTCGTCCGTCGTCACCGTCTCATCGGCGTCGGTGAACGGGTCGTCCACCGGCGTCACCGTGATGTCCAGCTTGGAGGTGTCGGTGCTGCTGCCGTCCGTCACCGTGTAGCCCACGCTCGGCACCGTGCCGTTCCAGTTGTCGTTCGGCGTGAACGTGTACGTGCCATCGGCATTGACCACGATCGTGCCCACGCCCGTGATGGTCGCCGTCTCTCCGGCCTGGTAGGTCGTGCCGCCCACCGTGAACTCGGTCACCGTCACCGGGCCGTCCACGCTCGTCGTGCCATCAAGCACACTGCCGCTGACCGGCGTGTCTTCGTCCGTCGTCACCGTCTCATCGGCGTCGGTGAACGGGTCGTCCACCGGCGTCACCGTGATGTCCAGCTTGGAGGTGTCGGTGCTGCTGCCGTCCGTCACCGTGTAGCCCACGCTCGGCACCGTGCCGTTCCAGTTGTCGTTCGGCGTGAACGTGTACGTGCCATCGGCATTGACCACGATCGTGCCCACGCCCGTGATGGTCGCCGTCTCTCCGGCCTGGTAGGTCGTGCCGCCCACCGTGAACTCGGTCACCGTCACCGGGCCGTCCACGCTCGTCGTGCCATCAAGCACACTGCCGCTGACCGGCGTGTCTTCGTCCGTCGTCACCGTCTCATCGGCGTCGGTGAACGGGTCGTCCACCGGCGTCACCGTGATGTCCAGCTTGGAGGTGTCGGTGCTGCTGCCGTCCGTCACCGTGTAGCCCACGCTCGGCACCGTGCCGTTCCAGTTGTCGTTCGGCGTGAACGTGTACGTGCCATCGGCATTGACCACGATCGTGCCCACGCCCGTGATGGTCGCCGTCTCTCCGGCCTGGTAGGTCGTGCCGCCCACCGTGAACTCGGTCACCGTCACCGGGCCGTCCACGCTCGTCGTGCCATCAAGCACACTGCCGCTGACCGGCGTGTCTTCGTCCGTCGTCACCGTCTCATCGGCGTCGGTGAACGGGTCGTCCACCGGCGTCACCGTGATGTCCAGCTTGGAGGTGTCGGTGCTGCTGCCGTCCGTCACCGTGTAGCCCACGCTCGGCACCGTGCCGTTCCAGTTGTCGTTCGGCGTGAACGTGTACGTGCCATCGGCATTGACCACGATCGTGCCCACGCCCGTGATGGTCGCCGTCTCTCCGGCCTGGTAGGTCGTGCCGCCCACCGTGAACTCGGTCACCGTCACCGGGCCGTCCACGCTCGTCGTGCCATCAAGCACACTGCCGCTGACCGGCGTGTCTTCGTCCGTCGTCACCGTCTCATCGGCGTCGGTGAACGGGTCGTCCACCGGCGTCACCGTGATGTCCAGCTTGGAGGTGTCGGTGCTGCTGCCGTCCGTCACCGTGTAGCCCACGCTCGGCACCGTGCCGTTCCAGTTGTCGTTCGGCGTGAACGTGTACGTGCCATCGGCATTGACCACGATCGTGCCCACGCCCGTGATGGTCGCCGTCTCTCCGGCCTGGTAGGTCGTGCCGCCCACCGTGAACTCGGTCACCGTCACCGGGCCGTCCACGCTCGTCGTGCCATCAAGCACACTGCCGCTGACCGGCGTGTCTTCGTCCGTCGTCACCGTCTCATCGGCGTCGGTGAACGGGTCGTCCACCGGCGTCACCGTGATGTCCAGCTTGGAGGTGTCGGTGCTGCTGCCGTCCGTCACCGTGTAGCCCACGCTCGGCACCGTGCCGTTCCAGTTGTCGTTCGGCGTGAACGTGTACGTGCCATCGGCATTGACCACGATCGTGCCCACGCCCGTGATGGTCGCCGTCTCTCCGGCCTGGTAGGTCGTGCCGCCCACCGTGAACTCGGTCACCGTCACCGGGCCGTCCACGCTCGTCGTGCCATCAAGCACACTGCCGCTGACCGGCGTGTCTTCGTCCGTCGTCACCGTCTCATCGGCGTCGGTGAACGGGTCGTCCACCGGCGTCACCGTGATGTCCAGCTTGGAGGTGTCGGTGCTGCTGCCGTCCGTCACCGTGTAGCCCACGCTCGGCACCGTGCCGTTCCAGTTGTCGTTCGGCGTGAACGTGTACGTGCCATCGGC
Organism: Allobrachymonas wangyanguii; assembly: GCF_045055315.1. Taxonomy (GTDB): domain Bacteria; phylum Pseudomonadota; class Gammaproteobacteria; order Burkholderiales; family Burkholderiaceae_C; genus Brachymonas; species Brachymonas wangyanguii. The sequence continues at coordinate 810,170 of NZ_CP173677.1, read as the reverse complement.
ATTGACCACGATCGTGCCCACGCCCGTGATGGTCGCCGTCTCTCCGGCCTGGTAGGTCGTGCCGCCCACCGTGAACTCGGTCACCGTCACCAGGGCCCGTCCACGCTCGTCGTGCCATCAAGCACACTGCCGCTGACCGGCGTGTCTTCGTCCGTCGTCACCGTCTCATCGGCGTCGGTGAACGGGTCGTCCACCGGCGTCACCGTGATGTCCAGCTTGGAGGTGTCGGTGCTGCTGCCGTCCGTCACCGTGTAGCCCACGCTCGGCACCGTGCCGTTCCAGTTGTCGTTCGGCGTGAACGTGTACGTGCCATCGGCATTGACCACGATCGTGCCCACGCCCGTGATGGTCGCCGTCTCTCCGGCCTGGTAGGTCGTGCCGCCCACCGTGAACTCGGTCACCGTCACCGGGCCGTCCACGCTCGTCGTGCCATCAAGCACACTGCCGCTGACCGGCGTGTCTTCGTCCGTCGTCACCGTCTCATCGGCGTCGGTGAACGGGTCGTCCACCGGCGTCACCGTGATGTCCAGCTTGGAGGTGTCGGTGCTGCTGCCGTCCGTCACCGTGTAGCCCACGCTCGGCACCGTGCCGTTCCAGTTGTCGTTCGGCGTGAACGTGTACGTGCCATCGGCATTGACCACGATCGTGCCCACGCCCGTGATGGTCGCCGTCTCTCCGGCCTGGTAGGTCGTGCCGCCCACCGTGAACTCGGTCACCGTCACCGGGCCGTCCACGCTCGTCGTGCCATCAAGCACACTGCCGCTGACCGGCGTGTCTTCGTCCGTCGTCACCGTCTCAGGAGAGTCCACAAAATCACTGGCACTAGCAATATTGCCCGCCGGATCCTGCACCGTCGCCGTCGCCGTGTAGCCCCCTTCCGGCAGCGCCTTGGGCACCTCCACACTGTACGTGCCGCCCGGCTGTACCGTCGTCGTCACCGTCTGCGTGCCACCCGCACTGTCCTTCACCACCACGGTCACCGTGCTGCCCACAGGCGCATCGGTCGTGCCCGTGATCGTCGGCGTCGTGTCTGTCGTGTTGTCCGGCGCATCCACCGTGATCGCCGGCGCCGTCGTGTCCACGCTACCCGGATCGGTCGCCATTCCCGTATTGCCCGCCGGATCCTTCACCGTCGCCGTCGCCGTGTAGCCACCCTCTGGCAGCGCCTTGGGCACGTCCACGCTGTACGTGCCGTCCGGCTGTACCGTCGTCGTCACCGTCTGCGTGCCACCCGCACTGTCCTTCACCACCACGGTCACCGTGCTGCCCACCGGCGCATCGGTCGTGCCCGTGATCGTCGGCGTCGTGTCTGTCGTGTTGTCCGGCGCATCCACCGTGATCGCCGGCGCCGTCGTGTCCACGCTACCCGGATCGGTCGCCATTCCCGTATTGCCCGCCGGATCCTTCACCGTCGCCGTCGCCGTGTAGCCACCCTCTGGCAGCGCCTTGGGCACGTCCACGCTGTACGTGCCGTCCGGCTGTACCGTCGTCGTCACCGTCTGCGTGCCACCCGCACTGTCCTTCACCACCACGGTCACCGTGCTGCCCACCGGCGCATCGGTCGTGCCCGTGATCGTCGGCGTCGTGTCTGTCGTGTTGTCCGGCGCATCCACCGTGATCGCCGGCGCCGTCGTGTCCACGCTACCCGGATCGGTCGCCATTCCCGTATTGCCCGCCGGATCCTTCACCGTCGCCGTCGCCGTGTAGCCACCCTCTGGCAGCGCCTTGGGCACGTCCACGCTGTACGTGCCGTCCGGCTGTACCGTCGTCGTCACCGTCTGCGTGCCACCCGCACTGTCCTTCACCACCACGGTCACCGTGCTGCCCACCGGCGCATCGGTCGTGCCCGTGATCGTCGGCGTCGTGTCAGGCGTGTTGTCCGGCGCATCCACCGTAATCAACGGCTTGGCCGGAACCGGCGCAGCGCCACCACCGCCACCACCCCCAGCAGCAGCCCCCAGCAACCCAACCCCCAGCAACGCAGGCCACCAGAAGAACGGCACCACCACCGCGCCTTCACCGCCCAGCGCCTGCCCGGCCTCCACGCCATCCCCCAGCATGGACACCGCATCCGTCGTCTCGGCACTCTCTGGCACGTAGGGATACACATTCCCGTTCTCGTGCGTACCCACCAGCATGTTGTTTGTACCACTCTCGTAGCCGATCTCGCCGTTGTCCTTGTAGTAGTTCTCGATCACCAGATCCGGCTCATTCACATCGCCGCCTTCAAACGCAACGTGCAGGTTCTTGCCCACCCGCTTCGTCGCGATGTTCTCGGGGCCGAAGCCCGTCGCCTCATCCGTGAAGTGATAGTGCACATTGGCCTGCGCCTGGATATGCACTGCCTTGTCCTGGGAACCCACTCCGCCCTCGCCCCCGTCGATCTTGCGGGTCAGGATGGTTTCAGTTGCGTTGTTGATGCGGAGGGTGATGTGCTTGAGACTCATGATGTTTTGTCCTGCTGACTGTTCAGGCCGTTGCCCGGCCCGAGGCATGTATTTCTTGTGGGATTTGAATCGACCCGGATCCTGTAGACACCTGTGAGTCTCATAACTGAGGTCTAATAGGAGGTGCCATGAGTCAGAAGAGATATCCGGAAGAATTCAAGATCGAAGCGGTCAGACAGATTGTGGAGCGCGGTCATGCGGTGGCCGAAGTATCGGAACGCCTGGGCGTCAGCCAACACAGCCTGTACAAGTGGATCAAGCAGCGACAGATGTCCCCCGGCCAGCGCCAGGAGCAATTGAGCCAGTCCGAGGAGCTGCGCCGCCTGAAGGCTGAACTCAAGCGTGTTACCGAGGAGCGCGACATCCTAAAAAAAGCCGCCGCGTACTTTGCCAGGCAGTCCGGGTGAGGTACGCGTTTATCCAGCGCCATGAGGGTGTACACGCGGTACGCCGTCTATGTTCGGTGCTGAGGGTCCATCCCAGCGGCTATTACGCCTGGAAGCACAAACCCTACAGCGACAAGCAACGCGATGACCAGCGTCTGCTGGGCCTGCTCAAGCAAGCTTGGCTGGAAAGTGGCTGCGTGTATGGGTACCGCAAGCTGACTCTGGACATGCGCGATCTGGGTGAGCCGTGCGGCAAGCATCGTGTGGCACGTCTGCTGCGCGCAGCAGGTATCCGTTCACAGACGGGCTATCGGCGCCGCCATGGCAGCCGGGGCGGCAGGCCTGCCGTGGTGGCTCCCAATCATCTGAATCGGCAGTTCACGCCGATGGGTCCCAATCAGGCATGGGTGACGGACATCACCTATATCCGCACGCACGAGGGCTGGCTGTACCTGGCTGTCGTACTTGATCTATTCTCCAGGCAGGTTATTGGCTGGTCCATGGGCAGTCGCATCGATAGCGATCTGGCTTTGAGCGCGCTGCTGATGGCCATCTGGCGCAGGCAGCCCAAGGAGTCGGTTCTGGTGCATTCCGATCAGGGGTGTCAGTTCACGGGGCAGGATTGGCAGAAGTTGCTGCGCGCGCACAATCTGGTCAGCAGCATGAGTCGGCGCGGCAACTGCCACGATAACGCGGTGGCGGAGAGCTTCTTTCAACTGCTCAAGCGCGAGCGGATTCGTCGCCAGATCTATTCCACCCGGCAGGATGCGCGGGCCGATGTCTTCAACTACATCGAGATGTTCTACAACCCCAAACGACGCCACAATACATGCGGGGCGGTATCCCCGATAGAGTTCGAAAAACGTCACTACCAGCGGCTCGCGAGTGTCTAGTAGATCCGGGTCGATTCACTTTGCGCAATCTCTTCCGCCACCTTGCGGATCTCCTGCTTGCCCTGGGGCAGCAGATTGGCGTAGTCCGACTTGTCGAAAGCGAACAGCGCCGACGCATCCAGTGTGAATTTCTTGAACTGCGCCACCACCGGCTTGGCGCACACGAGGCGGTTTTCCACGCGCGGCAACGTATGCACCTGCTCCTTCAGCGCATCCACCGCAGCCTGGCCTGCCTTGCCATCCAGCGCCTGCAGCGCGGGCTTGCCCTGCGCATCCGTCACCACACGGAAATAGGAGACCTTGCCGGCGGGCACATCAAACATCTGTCCCTGGCGCTCCTTCTCGTGATAGCGGCTACGCACATCGGTGTAGTGGGCCGTCAGGCGATTGTTGCCCACACAGGCGATCGACTGCTTGAACCCGCCGGACAGCAGCGACGCCAGGTACTCGCCATTGACAAAGACATTGACCGACTTGCCGGCAATGGCGTCCTTCTCGCGCAGGAAGACGACGCTTGCCTCGTTTTCCTTCACCCCGTGCACCTGTCCTAGATCGAAGTTGTGCCACCGCTCTATCGCGGTGCCATTTCCACCCATTCCGACTGTAGGCGCGCACCCCGCTAAAAGCATGCTTCCAGACACTCCGACAAATAAGATTAAAGGCTTAAAATAAGATTTTGGTTCAATGGATTTCTTCGCGCACGCCATACCGCCTCCGACAAAATTTGGGGGTCTTTTAAAACAGCTTAAGTTCTATGATTACGGATACAATTAGCTATAGATTGTAACGTGAAATAAAAGTAGATGAGACGAAACTTCCCCTCTGAAGCGTGAACTATTACACGTAATTTCATGCTGCTTCCAGCAAGACTCCGAACCTTTCCCCGCGTCACGCAACACCACCAAAATTTATGTTGCATAGATGCTAGAAATTTCTCCTTGAAGAACCCCTTTGAGTACCCCAATATTGGCTCGGGGTTCACCCTCAATCACGCAAAAATCCCGGCACGAGGGGTTTGCCATCGCAGTCCGCCAGTCGACCCCTCCTGCAAGACAGGGCAAACGTGAGTCCGGCCGGTCCGAGTTCCCTACAATCCTCTTTAGAACAAGCGCTTCTCACTGTCTTCCATGAGTACCCTGCTCCAGTCCCTCCTCGCCATCAGCCTCGGCGCCTCTGCAGGTGCCGTGTTGCGCTGGCTGCTCGGTCTGGGCCTGAACGCACTGTTCCCTGCCATCCCTCTCGGCACGCTGCTCGCAAACCTCATCGGGGGCTATCTGATTGGTCTGGCCATTGCCTGGTTTGCGCATTACCCTGACTTGCCCGTCGCATGGCGCCAGCTAGTAATTACCGGATTTCTCGGAGGGCTGACGACGTTCTCCACCTTCTCGGCTGAGGTGGTGGCCTTGCTGCAGCAGGGCAGAATGCTGATGGCAGCGAGCGCCATCACCCTCCATGTAGCCGGCTCGCTGCTGATGACCCTACTGGGCCTGGCCACCGCAGGTTGGCTCAGGCTGGGGCGCTAGACCGGCGACGAGGTACTGGCGGAGGTTCCGCCCTCGGCCTCCTGCTTCTTCGCGATACGTGGCGTGAAGCTGATGCTGCCATTGGTCTCCAGCACTGCCGTATGCACATCCTCCACCGACAGGTAACCCCCTCCGCGCAGCGCCGCATTCAGCTCGTGCCGCGTGATCTTCGCCGCCACCAGCACATCCTCGTACACCACCCCGTTGTGGATCAGCAGTTGCGCACGCCCCTCCACCAGATCAGCCAGCTTCTTGCTGCGGAAGGTGACGAAGTTCAGCAGCCAGTTCAGGGTGACCAGCACCGTCGCCGAAATCAGTCCGCCAGTCAGCGAGTTGTCGCCCGCATTCATGGCGTTCTGCACCGCGTTTGACAACACCAGCAGCAGCACCAGATCCATGGGCGAGAGCTGCCCGATCTGCCGCTTGCCGGTCACCCTGAGCAGCAGGATCAGAAAGGCAAACACCGCTGTTGCACGCAGCACCAGTTCCCACCACGGTACAGACAAGTCCCACATACACGGCCTCCCGTCAATCCAGCCCCAGCTCCTGCATCTTGCGGCTGATGGTATTGCGGCCGATGCCCAGCCGCTGCGCCGCCTCGATTCGGCGCTGCCCGGTCCACTCCATGGCCGCCAGGATCAGCGCCCGTTCGCATTCGGCCATCAGCGTGTCCCACACCCCGCCATGGCCCTCCATCAGCAGACTGCGTGCATGTTGACGCAAGCCCTTCTGCCACGGCAGGTCGCTGTCGGGCAGGTCCGGATCCGCAGCAGTATCACCGTCGCCCCCAGCGATGCCACTCACAGCGGGTAACGTGTCGCAGCTTTTCGCAGCGACCGCATCCGCAGCCCGTCTCTGCGCGTCCTCAGTCCGGCTGACACCCGTCCCCCCAGCCAGCGCTGCCGAGTCGCCCTCTTCAACCAGCCGGAGTCCACCAGAATCCAGCCCCACCGCCCCATTCCCGGCATCCACCTCCACGCCCGCCATATCCCGCACCTCGGCCGGCAAATCCTGCCGTTCCACCAGCTGCGAAGGCGCCATCACCGTCAACCAGTGACAGATGTTTTCCAGCTGGCGCACATTGCCCGGAAAGGCAAACTGCTGCAGCTGGCGCAAGGCCGCATCACTGAGACGCTTGGGCTCGACCGCCAGCTGCTGTGCGCTGCGCTGCAGGAAGTGGCGTGCCAGCATGCCGATATCCTGCTGACGCTCACGCAGCGGCGGCAGGCGCAGCCGGATCACGTTGAGCCGGTGGTACAGGTCTTCGCGGAACACGCCCTGCTGCACCTGTTGCTCCAGCTGCTGGTGCGTGGCCGCGATGATGCGCACATTCGCCCGGATCGCCTGCTGGCCGCCGACGCGGTAGAAATGGCCATCGCTGAGGACACGCAGCAGCCGGGTCTGCAGTTCCAGCGGCATGTCGCCGATTTCGTCGAGGAACAGCGTGCCGCCCTCGGCCTGCTCGAAGCGGCCGCGGCGCAGTTGCTGCGCCCCGGTAAAAGCGCCGCGTTCGTGGCCGAACAGCTCGCTTTCCAGCAGGTCGCGCGGAATCGCTGCCGTGTTGATCGCCACAAACGGCCCGCCGGCGCGCGAGGAATGGCGATGCAGCGCACGTGCCACCAGCTCCTTGCCGGAGCCGCTTTCGCCGGTCACCAGCACCGTGGCCTGGCTGTGCGCCAGCCGTCCAATGGCGCGAAACACGTCTTGCATGGCCGGTGCCTGACCCAGCATTTCCTGATGCTCGAGCGGGCTGTCATCGGCCGTGCCGGACTGGCTTTCGCTGCTTTCGATGGCACGACGGACCAGCTCGACGGCCCTGGGCAGATCAAACGGCTTCGGCAAATAGTCGAAAGCACCGCCCTGGAACGCAGCCACCGCGCTGTCCAGATCAGAAAACGCCGTCATGATCAGCACCGGCAATGCAGGCCACTGCTGCTGCACCCGCTGTAGCAGGTCCAGGCCAGACAGGCCTTGCGCATCGGGCATGCGGATATCGCTGATCAGTACCGAGGGCAGTTCGCCCTCCTCTGCCAGCGCCTGCAGTACCTGTGATGGCTGCTCGAAACAACGTACCGGCAATGACTCGCGCTGCAGCGCGCGCTCCAGCACAAAACGGATGGACGCATCATCGTCCACGATCCAGACTGCTTTCATGGCTTTCCTCATCGCATCAGGCATGCACCATATTAGTGCATTGCCTTGTCAAGTGGCAGACGCATGGGCTGTCAACAGCTCGTCTGCCCGTGAATGGCAGCCAGATCGATTCACGCCAGTGGAATCAGCACCCGGAATACCGTATGACCGGGAACGCTGTCGCATTCGATCAGGCCCTGATGCTGTTGCACATAGGTTTGCGCCAGCGTCAGGCCCAGGCCCGTGCCACCGGCCTTGCCCGTGACCAGGGGATAGAACACCTGGTCCTGCATGGCCGGCGGCACGCCCGGTCCGTTGTCGATGACAAGCAATTCCAGTGCCAACTTGTAGCGCTGCTTGCCCAGCGTGACCTGGCGCAGCACGCGGGTACGCAGCACGATCTGCGCATCGCCGGCCTGGCGCCGCGCTTCCAGCGCATGCGCGGCGTTCTGCACCAGGTTCAGCACCGACTGGATCAGGCGCTCACGGTCGCCGGTGAATTCGGGAATCGAGGTATCGTAATCGCGCACCACGCTCAGGCCCTGCGGGTACTCGGCGAGTACCAGGCTGCGCACGCGCTCGCAAACTTCATGGATATTGACCTGGCCCAGCTCGGGGGCACTGCGGTGCGGCTTCAGCAGACGATCCACCAGGGCCTGCAGGCGATCGGCCTCGCGGATGATGACCTGGGTGTATTCGCGCAGTGCCGGCTGTTCCAGCTCCATGTCGAGCAGCTGGGCGGCACCGCGCAGGCCGCCAAGCGGGTTCCTGATTTCGTGCGCCAGATTGCGCACCAGCTCCTTGTTTGCCAGGCCCTGGCTGAGCAGGCGGCCTTCACGATCATGGCGGTTTTGCGTGTCCAGCTGTACCAGTTCAATGACCACCTGCTCCGGATTGTCGGTCTGCGCGATCACCACATGTACCGGCAGCGCATCGGCGCCCTGTCGTAGCAACTGGGCGTCGTAGCGCTGGGTGGCAAACTGTGCGGTGCAGGCCTGGTGGATGCCCTGCAGCAAAGCCTCCGGTTCGGCAAAGCAGGGAGCGAGTGACTGGCCGCACAAGGTCAGGCGGGAATGGCCGAGTACATCTTCCAGCGCGGCATTGACGAACAGCAGCGTGGCATCCTGGCGCACCACGGCGACCAGCGTGGCGAGCGTATCGAACGCCGCCCAGGAGCCAGCCTCTTGCAGCAAACGGGCATCGGCCTGCCTGCGACGGCTTGACGGGTGCGACAGGGAATCGGACATGGGCGGTAGTGGCGGAAAAACTCCAGTCTAACGCCTGCCGGGATCAGCCGCCGGCGCGACCCAGTTCACGGCGCAGGCCAGCCAGATCGCTTTCCACGCGCTGGATGTCATTGCGCAGGCCGGCCACGCGATTCAGGTATTTCTGGTGGTTATTCAGCTCGGAACCGAGTCGTTCGGGCTGGCCATGGTTGTATTCCAGCTGCAGTTCGCGCAGGCGGGCGCTGGCCTTGTTCAGTTCGGCCTGCAGGATGGCGCGGGCATCGCGATCACGTGCCTGCTGCTGCTGTGCCGGCACATGGTTGGTACGCTGTACGCGCGGCGGCGTCGTGCTGCGCTTGCTGTTGCTGGCCGGCTTGGCCCAGTTGACATCCGGGCGCGCCACGCGCGTGACCTGGCCGGCGACCGGCACGCAACCGCCCTGCTTGATGCGGCTGGCCTGGTTGGTGTATTCGTTGCCGCAACGGTAGATCGGGCTGGCTGCCGCGCCCTGGCTCATGAGCGACAGCAGCACCAGCAGGCCGACCGGCAGACGGGAATCGATGCGAAACATGTGAACTATTAAGTATTAATTTCTGCAGCCATTCTAGCCGCAGAAACGCATCGATTGTCGGCAAGGCATTTGACATGCCGATGACATGTGCATGACATGCCACAAACAAGACAGCCTCGCCACCGGAGTGACGAGGCTGGTGTACCGGCAAGAGCGACGACTGCCGCCCTGCTGCTACGCTTACAGCGAGTAGTACATCTCGAACTCGAGCGGGTGCGGTGCCATGCGCATGCGCGTGACTTCACCCATCTTGAGTTCGATGTAGGCATCCAGCATGGAGTCGCTGAACACGCCGCCCTTGGTCAGGAAGGCGCGGTCGGCATCCAGTGCGTCCAGCGCCTGGTCCAGGCTGTGGCAGACGGTCGGGATCAGCTTGTCCTCTTCCGGCGGCAGGTGGTACAGGTCCTTGGTGGCGGCTTCGCCCGGGTGGATCTTGTTCTCGACACCGTCCAGGCCGGCCATCAGCAGCGCGGCAAAGCCCAGGTAGGGGTTCATCATCGGATCCGGGAAACGGGCCTCGACACGACGCGCCTTGTCGCTGGCCACGTGCGGGATGCGGATGGAGGCAGAGCGGTTGCGGCTGGAGTAAGCCAGCTTGACCGGCGCCTCGAAGTGCGGCACCAGACGCTTGTAGCTGTTGGTGGACGGGTTGGTGATGGCGTTCAAGGCACGGGCGTGCTTGATGATGCCGCCGATGTAGTACAGGGCGAAATCGCTCAGGCCAGCGTAGCCGTTGCCGGCAAACAGGTTCTTGCCGTCCTTCCAGATGGACTGGTGCACGTGCATGCCGGAACCGTTGTCACCGGCGTAAGGCTTGGGCATGAAGGTAGCCGTCTTGCCGTAGGCATTGGCCACGTTCCAGATGATGTACTTCTGCAGCTGGGTCCAGTCGGCACGCTCGACCAAGGTGCTGAAACGGGTACCGATCTCGCACTGGCCGGCACCGGCCACTTCGTGGTGGAACACCTCGACCGGGATGCCCATGGCTTCCATGATCAGCACCATTTCGGCGCGCAGGTCTTGCGTGCTGTCGATCGGGGGCACCGGGAAGTAGCCGCCCTTGACGGTGGGACGGTGACCCTTGTTGCCGCCTTCGAACTGGCGGCCGGAGTTCCAGGGTGCCTCGTACTCGTCGATCTCGACGAAGCAGCCGGACATTTCCGTCTTCCAGCGGATGTTGTCGAAGATGAAGAACTCGGGCTCCGGACCGAAGTAAGCCGTGTCGCCCAGGCCGGAAGCCTTCAGGTAGGCTTCGGCGCGCTTGGCGATGGAGCGCGGGTCGCGCTCGTAGGCCTTGCCATCTCCCGGCTCCAGCACGTCGCAGGTCAGCACCAGGGTGGTTTCCTCGAAGAAGGGATCGATGTTGGCCGTGTTCGGATCAGGCATCAGCAGCATGTCGGATGCCTCAATACCCTTCCAGCCGGCTACCGAGGAGCCGTCAAAGGCCTGACCGTCGGTGAAGCGGTCTTCATCGAAGTGGGAGACCGGCACGGTGACGTGCTGTTCCTTGCCACGGGTATCGGTGAAACGGAAGTCAACGAACTTGACTTCATTCTCGCTCACCATGTTCATCACGTCCTGGACGCTTTTGGCCATCGTACTTTCTCCTAACAAAGTGACTGTTCAGATCCGCCGCTCCGCCGGGACATTCCGGAGGTCTTCTGGATATCCGGAATTGCATGCAACAAGCGTGCCAACTTTCAGATCAGGGTGTTTTTCACGCCAGAAAGGGCGAAACCCACGGCTGCAGACGGAACTATCCCGGTATTGTGCCTGTTGCCGGCCAACGCGTATCTGTCCGCTCATGAAAAAATTGCATGACGCACCAAAATGAGGACAATGACGCACTTTTTTGGTGCATTGGTCGTTGCCGAATCAGGCCGGATCCGCAGCCTGCGGATACACCAGCTGAATGCCCAGTTCACGCAGGCCCTGCTCCATCTCGGCAAAAGCGGCTGGCACCTGGTCTGGCGCGCCCTTGACGCCCAGGTCGATGTGCGGGCCATGCACCGGATGCTGCAGTGTCGGCAGGCTGAACACCTTGACCAGCGGGTAGCGCGCCTCGATGGCTTCCAGCAGCGGCGTGATCCTGGCCTCGGAGGCCTTGCAGGCCAGTAGCGAACGCTCGGCCCACTCACGCTGGTCAAACCAGCGTGCGTAGTACTGGTCCAGCGTCCAGGCCATCATGGGCCAGGCCATGGCCGGGAAGCCGGGATAGAAATGCACGTGACCGATCGAGAAGCCGGCGATCTGGTTGTAGGGGTTGGGCACGATCTGGCAGCCGATCGGGAACATCGCCATCTGCAGGCGCTGCTGGTGTTCGGCATCGGTCGGGTTGTACGGCACGCCACGCTGCTCGGCCAGTTGCCGGAAGCGCTGCTCGATCAGCACCGCACCCTCGGGGTGCAGCGCCAGCTCCACGCCGAGGGCTTCGGCAGCCGCCTGGCGTGTCTGGTCATCCGGCGTGGCACCGATGCCGCCACAGGAAAACACCACATCGCCGCAGGCCAGGACATCGCGCAGGGCCGCAACGATATCGGCGCGACCGTCCCCGACGATGCGCACCGAGCTCAGCGTCAGGCCACGCTCGGCCAGGGTCTGGATGGTGTGCGGCACATGCTTGTCCTGGCGGCGGCCGGACAGCAGCTCGTCACCGATCAGCAGCAGGTGAAAGCGCGGCATGCTGGCATGTGCCGGCGGCGCCTGGATGCCATGGGGCAGAACGGGAGCAGTCATGCGGAATCCTTGTTGGAGGCGCGGCTGGCCGCAGCGGGAAGAGTCAGGGTCTCGGCAACCGGCACGACGGGACGGCTCCCGACATCAAAGCCGGGCTGGCTGGCGACAAAGGCGGCGCGTTCACGCTCTTCCTGCTGGCGCTGCTGCTGCAGCACGGCCAGGCAGAAGTGCACGAACCAGAGCGAGGAAAACGCAAATACCAGCATGTAGATCCAGATCGCCGCCGGAATCAGTACGGCAAAAGCGACCAGGAACACCGTGGCCGAGGCCCAGACAATGCTGGGCGCGGTACCGAGCAGACCGGTGATGATGCCGATGATGAGCAGTTCGGTGCGATGGCGTTGCATCAGCTGGCGGCGCTCCGGCTTGCTGGCGTGCTCGGACCAGGCATCGAAACTCATCACGCGGTAGCTGAGCCAGCCCCAGATCAGCGGCGGCACGATTAGCACCAGCGGCGGAATGAACCAGAGCGGGATGCTGAACAACAGCAGCAACAGCGCCAGCACAGTGTGGCCAAGCGACCAGCCGATGCTGGCCAGCAGCGAGGCACCGTGCTTGCGCTCGAGTTGCGGGAAGCGGCGCTCGGCTACCAGCTTGACCAGTGCCGGCGTCATGAAGCCGGCCACCAGCAGCAACGAGGCCAGCACGATCAGCGGCGTGATGGAAAACACCACCACCAGCGGCGCGATCACGTTCTTGAAATGTGGCAGATTCAGCCAGTCCAGCGCCTGGTGCAGGGTGGCGAGCAGCGTCGTGCCTTCCAGCCACTCCAGCACGGTATCGACCGCCGGCCACCAGCCCCACTGGGCAAAGGCGAGCCCGGCCAGCAGCATCACGACAAAAGGCAGCAGCGACAGCAGGATCACGCGCGGCCGCAGGCAGTAGGCGACGGCGCGCCAGAAGGCATCAAGCAGGATTTTCATGATAGACAGCAGTGTAGCGAAGCGGCCTATTTCTGTTGCAGCGCCTGCAGATCGTCCGGCGTCAGCCAGCGCCACTGACCCGGCGCCAGATCGGCTGGCAGCTGCAGCGCACCGATGCTGTGCCGATGCAGGCCTTCGACCCGGTTGCCGACGGCGGCCAGCATGCGCTTGACCTGGTGGTACTTGCCCTGGGTCAGCGTCAGGTCCAGCGTGGTCTCGCTGGTGATGACACAGGCAGCCGCCTGCACCGGTTTCGGATCGTCATCAAGCACCACACCGGCCAGCAGGCGTTCGACCTGGCGCTCCTCGATCGGGTGCTTGCACTGTACCTGGTAAAGCTTGGGCACCTGATGCCGTGGCGAGGCCATACGGTGGATCAGCTGGCCGTCATCGGTCAGGATCAGCAGACCGGTGGTGTCCTGGTCCAGCCGGCCGATGGCCTGTACGCCTTGCACACTGCTTTTCTGCGGGCGCTGGCGCAGCGGTGCCGGCAGCAACGTATAGATGCTCGGCCAGGCCGAGGGCTTTTGCGAGCATTCGGTGCCGGCCGGCTTGTGCAGCATCAGGTAGGCCTTGGCATGGTATTCCCAGTCCTGCCCCTGCACGCTGAAGCGCAGGCCTTCGCGCGGCTCCACCGGGTGCAGTGCATCCCGCACGATCTCGCCTTCGACCTGCACCAGGCCTTGCTGCACCAGCCCGGCACAGACACGGCGCGTGCCAAAGCCCTGCTGGAACAGCATGTCATCGAGCGCCATCGGACGCAGTTTCTCTGTCTTGGCCATGGCTTACTGTACCTTCTCGATGCGTTGCAGCTTGAAGGTCCAGCCGGCGTCCTTGCCCTTGCGGCCCCTCACGCCGGCGGCGTTGTTGAGGCTGCGGATTTCCAGCGTCTCCTCGCGCGGCTTGCTGCCACGACCGATGCCGCTGACCCGGATGCTGCGGGCATACGCTGCAGCACCAACCAGGCTGGCCTTGTCCTCCAGGCTCATCAGCATCAGGCCGCGACCGCCGTTGGGCATGGTGCGCAAGTCGGTGATGGCAAAAGTCAGCAGGCGACCATCGGTGCTGGCGCAGGCTACATGGGTGGCTTCGGCCAGCTGCTGGCCGGGTGTATCGGCAGCGCTGACGCGGGACGGTGCGCAAATCGTCTCACCCGCGTTGCAGGTGATGAAGGCCTTGCCGGCACGCTGGCGCGAGCTCATGTGCTCGATGCTGGCGAGGAAACCGTAGCCCCCGCTGCCGGACAGCAGCCAGGTACTCTGTGGCGCACCGGCGATAAAGTGCAGCAGATGGGTGCCGGCCTCGAGCTCGATCATGGCCGAGATCGGCTGGCCATCGCCGCGCGCACCCGGCAGGCCGGAGACCGCGACCGTGTAGATGCGACCATTGTTGCCAAAGGCGAGCAGTGTATCCACCGTGCGGCATTCGAAAGTGCCGTAGAGCGCATCGCCGGACTTGAAGCTGAAACTGTCCGGCGCATGGCCGTGGCCGGTGCGCGCACGCACCCAGCCTTTTTCGCTGATCACCACGGTGACCGGCTCGTCCACCACCTTGACCTCGACCACGGCGCGGCGCTCCTGCTGGATCAGCGTGCGGCGCGCATCGGCAAACTGCTTGGCGTCGGCCTCGATCTCCTTGATCATCAGGCGGCGCAGGCTGGCCTCGCTGCCGAGGATATCTTCCAGCCGCTGCTGTTCGGCGCGTAGCTCGGACAGTTCCTGCTCGATCTTGATCGCTTCCAGCCTGGCCAGCTGGCGCAGGCGGATTTCCAGGATGTCCTCGGCCTGGCGCTCGGTCAGACGGAAACGCTCGATCAGCGCCGCCTTGGGATCATCACTGGCACGGATGATGGCGATCACCTCATCGATATTCAGCAGGATCAGCTGGCGCCCTTCCAGGATATGGATGCGGTCCAGCACCTTGTCCAGCCGGTGGCGGCTGCGGCGCTGGATCGTGGTCTGGCGAAAGCTGATCCACTCCTGCAGCATCTGGCGCAGCGATTTCTGCGTCGGCTTGCCGTCGATGCCGATCTGCGTCAGGTTGATCGAGGCCGAGGTTTCCAGGCTGGTGTGCGCCAGCAGCGCGCCAATCAGGTCCTGCTGGCTGACGGTTCGCGTGCGCGGCTCGAACACGATACGCACAGGCGCCGTCTTGCTCGATTCGTCACGCACGCCATCGAGTACCGCCAGCAGGCTGGCCTTGAGCTGCAGCTGCTCCTGGCTGAGCGCCTTCTTGCCGCTCTTGATCTTGGGGTTGGTCAGGTCCTCGATTTCCTCGAGCACCTTTTGCGCGCTGACGTTGGGCGGCAGCTCGGTCACCACCAGCTGCCACTGGCCGCGCGCCAGGTCCTCGATCACCCAGCGCGCGCGTGTCTTGAGCGAGCCACGGCCGCTGCGATAGGCGTCGGCGATGTCTTCGGCGCTGCTGATGATCTGGCCGCCACCGGGAAAGTCCGGTCCGGGCAACAGCTGGAGCAGCTCCTCATCGGGCAGGTTGGGCTGCTTGATCAGCGCAATGCAGGCATCGGCCACTTCACGCAGGTTGTGGCTCGGGATTTCGGTCGCCATGCCGACGGCAATGCCGCTGGCCCCGTTGAGCAGCACGAACGGCAGGCGCGCCGGCAGCTGCGCCGGCTCCTCGGTGCTGCCGTCGTAGTTGGGAATGAAATCGACCGTGCCCTGGTCGATTTCGTCGAGCAGCAGCGTGGCAATTTTCGACAGGCGCGCTTCGGTGTAGCGCATGGCGGCGGCACCGTCACCATCACGGCTGCCGAAGTTGCCCTGGCCATCGATCAGCGGGTAGCGTTGCGAAAAATCCTGTGCCATGCGCACCAGCGCGTCATACGCGGCCTGGTCGCCATGCGGATGGTAGCGGCCGAGCACGTCACCGACGACGCGCGCGCACTTGACCGGCTTGGCACCATTGGCACCGTTGCTGCCGCCAAAGGACAGGCCCATGCGGTCCATGGCGTAGAGAATGCGGCGTTGCACCGGCTTCTGGCCGTCGCAGACATCGGGCAGCGCACGGCCCTTGACCACGCTCAGGGCGTATTCCAGATAGGCACGCTGCGCGTACATGGCCAGGTTGGGCTGGTCGTCCTGCCCGTCGGGCATCAGTTCGGGGAAAGTGGTATCGGTACTCATGGTGAATCGGTTCAGGCTGCCGGGCGGCAGACAGCCTGCGGCAACCGGCCTGCCCGCTCAGGGGGAGGCCACAGCGCGCAGGCTGCAGGAATCAGGTCAGGGGTGGGCCAGCGATGCCGGTTGCACTACCACATCTGCCCCCAGGCGGGTGGCATCGAGGTCGGCTTCGGCGATCTTGGTCGAGACGGTATCGAGCGCTGACGGCGTGTTGCCCTCTGGTGGCGCCAGCTCTGCCAGCCGGTTCTCGGAACGCAGGCGCTGCACCACGATCGGATCCGCGGGAGGTGGCGGAGCAACCCTGGCCGTGGCCGGGATGCTCATGCTGACGCGGTTCTTGCCGACCTGCGCCTTGCCCAGTGGCATGGCGCGCGCGACGGCCAGCTGGCTGGCACTGGCCGGGTTGAGCGTGTTGTACAGCGCCATCACGGTGCGCACGTAGTTCTGCGTTTCGCGGTAGCGCGGAATCTGGTTGCCGGCACGTGCCACGGCACCGTGGCCGGCGTTGTAGGCAGCTACCGCCAGATCCAGACGGCCCGGATACTTGTTGACCAGGAACTTGAGGTAGCGCGTACCCAGGCGGATGTTGAGCGCCGGATCGGTCAGCTTGTCCTCGACCGAATACTGGGCGTCGGAGCGCAGGCCGAGGTCCATGGCGGTGGTCGGCATGATCTGCATCAGGCCGACGGCACCCACTGGCGAGACGGCGCCGGCATTGAAGCCGGATTCGGCCGCGATTACCGCCTTGACCAGGTTGTAATCCAGGCCGTTGCGATTCGCTTCGCGCCTGATATGGCCGCTGACCTGGCTGTAGGAGCGCGAGCGGTTGATCTGCGATGCCAGCCGGATCGCCTTGCTGCCGGCAGCGGCATCGGCCGAGGCATTGAAGACCAGGCCGCTGGCCGCAGGCCCGGGCTTGCGCTGCTGTTTCTGCGCCAGCGCCGACTTGCGCGGGTCAAAGTCGAAGTTCTCGTTCTTGAAATAGAGCTTGTAGCGGCTGTCCAGCTGGGATTCGGCGAAATGGGTCATGCCCTGATCGTCCACGTAACCCCAAACATCGGCGTGTGCCGCCAGCGGCAGGCCGCCACCAATCAGGATAGCCAGCAGCCAGGTGCGAAAAACAGGTTTCATGTCAGATATCCAGTTCCAGTTCGAGGGCCGAGCCATGCAGCTCCATCAGCTCGCGGCGCGCAGCAGCTTCGCCCTTGCCCATCAGCTTGCCCATCAGTTCCTGAGTCTGTTCCAGCCCCCAGGTTCCCAGATGCACCTGTAACAGTCGGCGTGTATCGGGATTGAGTGTGGTTTCCCACAGTTGTTCGGCCGACATCTCGCCCAGGCCCTTGAAGCGGCTGATGCTGATCTTGCTGTCGGCCACGCCATCCTTGCGCAGTTTTTCCAGGATCGATTGCATCTCGGCTTCATCCAGCGCGTAGTGCTTGGAGGCCGGCTTCTTGCCGCGCGCGGGTGCATCGACTCGGAACAGCGGCGGCTGCGCGATGTAGACATGGCCGGCATCGATCAGCGCCGGGAAATGGCGGAAAAACAGCGTCAGCAGCAGCACCTGGATGTGCGAGCCGTCCACATCGGCATCGCTCAGGATGCAGATCTTGCCGTAGCGCAGGTTGGACAAGTCGGGGCGGTCGCCCGGGCCATGCGGATCAACGCCGATGGCCACCGAGATATCGTGGATCTCGGTGTTGGCAAACAGGCGGTCACGATCGACTTCCCAGGTGTTCAGCACCTTGCCACGCAGCGGCAGCACGGCCTGGGTTTCCTTGTCGCGGCCCATCTTGGCACTGCCACCGGCGCTGTCGCCCTCGACCAGGAAGACCTCGTTCAGGCCAAGGTCACGGCTTTCGCAATCGGTCAGCTTGCCGGGCAGCACGGCAACGCCGCTGCCCTTGCGCTTCTCGACCTTCTGGCCGGCGCGCTGGCGGCTTTGCGCCGCACGGATCACCAGTTCGGCCAGCTTCTTGCCGTCTTCCAGGTGCTCGTGCAGCCACAGCTCAAACGCCGGACGGACAAAGCCGGACACCAGCTTGAGCGCATCGCGCGAGTTGAGCTTTTCCTTGATCTGGCCCTGGAACTGCGGATCCAGCACCTTGGCGCTGAGCACATAGCTGGCGCGCGCGAACACGTCTTCGGGCATCAGCTTGACGCCTTTGGGCAGCAGCGCGTGCAGCTCGACAAAACTCTTGATCGCCTGGAACAGGCCATCGCGCAGGCCGCTGTCATGGGTGCCGCCGGAATGGGTGGGAATCAGGTTGACATAGCTTTCGCGTACCGGGCTGCCTTCTTCGGTGAAGGCGACGCACCAGGACACACCCTCGCCTTCGGCAAACTGCTCGGAACCGTCTTCGGCAAACTGCTCGCCATGGAACAGCGGAATCAGCGGATCGGCGGTAAGTGTCTGCGACAGGTAGTCGGCCAGGCCGCCCTTGAACTGCCAGGAGAGCGTCTCGCGCGCTTTTTCGTTATGCAGGCTGACCGAGACACCGGCCATCAGCACTGCCTTGCTGCGCAGCAGGTGCACCAGGTCAGATTGCGGCAGCTGGGCACTTTCAAAATAGCGTGGCTCGGGCCAGACGCGCACCGTGCTGCCCTGTCGGCGATCACCGCTGGCGCTGGGGCGCAGCTGCAGCGGCTCGATCACGTCACCGTGCGAGAACACCATGCGCGCCACCTGGCCGTCACGGTAGCTGCTGACCTCGAGCCGGCTGGACAGCGCATTGGTAACGCTGACGCCAACGCCGTGCAGGCCACCGGAGAAACTGTAGGCACCGCCCTGCCCCTTGTCGAACTTGCCGCCGGCGTGCAGGCGGCTGAACACCAGTTCCATGACCGGCGCGTTTTCCTCGGGGTGCATGCCGAACGGGATGCCGCGACCATCGTCCTCGACCGAGATCGAGCCGTCTTCGTGCTGGATCACCTTGATCTTCTTGCCGAAACCGGCCAGCGCCTCGTCTGCCGCGTTGTCGATCACCTCCTGCACGATATGCAAGGGGTTGTCGGTACGGGTGTACATGCCCGGACGCTGCTTGACCGGCTCCAGCCCCTTGAGGACACGGATGGAGCCTTCGGAATAGGAAGGAAGATGGGATGCGGTACTGACCATCATTTCATTTTAGTAGGATTCCTCCGACAATACCTGTGAATTTTTACAGGTATGCGACGACCAGCAGGCGCAGGTCAAAACTGCTACCATCAGCCTTCTGTTGCGCACGCGCGTGTGCGATCTCTATATTCCAGCCCTCCTGACAGCCCCATGTCCAGCACCCCCACGCCCAGCCCGGCCCACCCCCCGCTCCCCCTGTGGCAAATCCTGCTGTGCGGCGCCATGATCGTGACCCTGTCGATGGGCGTGCGCCACGGTTTCGGCCTGTGGCTGCAACCCATGACCCAGGCCAATGACTGGACGCGCGAGCACTTCTCCTTTGCCATGGCGGTGCAAAACCTGGCCTGGGGCTTCTGCGGCATTTTTGCCGGCATGCTGGCGGACCGCTACGGCGCCTTCAAGGTGCTGGTCGGCTGCGCGCTGCTGTACGCGCTGGGCCTGCTGGGCATGGCGTATTCGACCACGCCGATGATGCTGGCGCTGACCTGCGGCGTGCTGATCGGCATGGCACAGGCCGGCACCACCTATGCCGTGATCTACGGCGTGATCGGCCGCAACGCGCCGGTAGAGCGCCGCTCCTGGGCAATGGGCGTGGCCGCCGCCGCCGGCTCCTTCGGCCAGTTCCTGATGGTGCCAGTGGAAGGCTGGCTGATTGCCACCTCCGGCTGGCAGCTGTCGCTGGTCTGGCTCAGCATGGCGGCGCTGCTGATCATTCCGCTGGCCTGGGGCCTGCGTGAGCCCGGCTTTCACGGCAGCGCGCCGCGCCAGCGCGAACAGAGCGTGGCCGATGCCCTGCGCGAAGCTACCAGCCATCCGAGCTTTCTGATGCTGATTGCCGGCTACTTTGTCTGCGGCTTCCAGGTCGTGTTCATCGGCGTACACATGCCGAGCTATTTGCGCGACTACGGCTTCTCGCCGCAGGTGGCGAGCTATTCGCTGGCACTGATCGGCCTGTTCAACGTGTTCGGCAGCTACCTGACCGGCAGCCTGGGCCAGCGCATGAGCAAGAAAGTGATCCTGGCCAGCATCTACATCCTGCGCTCGCTGGCCATCATCATCTTCCTGCTGGTACCGCTGAGCCCGACCAGCGTCTATATCTTCTCGGCCGTGATGGGTTTCCTCTGGCTGTCCACGGTGCCGCCGACCAACGCGCTGGTGGCGCAGATCTTCGGCGTGGCGCACCTGTCCATGCTCGGCGGCCTGGCCTTCTTCAGCCACCAGATTGGCTCCTTCCTGGGCGTCTGGCTGGGCGGTCTGCTGTATGACCAGACCGGCAGCTACGACATCGTCTGGTATCTGGCGATTGCGCTGGGCATCATGGCAGCGGCGCTGAACCTGCCGATCCGGGAATCCGCCATTGCGCGACCGACCCGGGTCGTGGCATCCTGATGGCCATGACACATCGATCCCCCCTGCTCCGCATCGGCGCCTGGCTGCTGGCCGGCCTGGCGCTGCTGTTCGTGTTCCTGCTCTACACCCAGCCCGACTTCATGCTCAACGTGGACGCGCTGATGTGGAGCTGCTTCGGGCTGGCGCCGCGCTGACGTGTACGTTAACCTGCCGTAACCTTTGCCGGCCGGCAAGTCCTGCACGAAATCGGCAAAATGTGGCAACATCCCAGGATTACAATCCGAGGCAGAGGCAGCCGCTGCATGGCGTGCTGCGTGCACCGTTTCGCACCGTACCTGAAAAGAGTCCTGCATGACCACCCTCACCGGAAGCATTGTCGCCCTCGTCACTCCGTTCCAGCCTGATGGACAAGTCGATTACGCCGCGCTGCGCAAGCTGATCGACTGGCAAATCGCCGAAGGCACCGACTGCATCGGCGTGGTGGGCACCACGGGCGAGTCCCCTACCGTCAACGTCGAAGAGCATTGCGAAATCATCCGCGTCGCTGTCGAGCAAGCCGCTGGCCGCGTGCCGGTAATGGCCGGCTGCGGTGCCAACTCCACCGCCGAAGCGATCGAGCTGGCGCGCTACGCCAAGGGCGTGGGTGCCAGCAGCCAGCTGCAGGTGGTGCCCTACTACAACAAGCCGACCCAGGAAGGCCAGTACCTGCACTTCAAGTCGATTGCCGAAGCCGTGGGCGACCTGCCGATGGTGCTGTACAACGTGCCGGGCCGTTCCGTGGCCAACATGGACAACGCCACCGTGCTGCGCCTGGCGCAGATCCCGGGCATCATCGGCATCAAGGAAGCAACTGGCGACATCGCCAAGGCACAGTGGCTGATCCGTGACGTGCCCGAGGGCTTTGCCATCTATTCCGGCGACGACCCGACCGCCGTGGCGCTGATGCTGTGCGGCGGCCAGGGCAATATCAGCGTGACCGCCAACGTGGCACCGCGCCTGATGCACGAGCTGTGCGTGGCCGCGATTGCCGGCGACCGCAACACCGCCATGCAGATCCAGAACCGCCTGCTGCCGCTGCACCGCGATCTGTTCGTGGAAGCCAACCCGATTCCGGTCAAGTGGGCGATGGAACGCATGGGCCTGTGCGGTGGCACCATGCGCCTGCCGATGACCCCGCTGAGCAGCGCCAACCACGCCGTGGTGGAAGCTGCACTGAAGGCCTCCGGCCTGATCTGACGACCGACTCCCGATGTACCAAGGACATTCCCCCGTGAAGAATCTGCACAAACTGACACTGACTGCCCTGGCTGCCAGCCTGCTGGCCGCCTGCTCCCCGTTTGCCGGTGGCACCAGCGGCATCGATTACAAGTCTGCCGAACGCGGCAACGCGCTGGAAATCCCGCCGGACCTGACGCGCCTGGACACCAGTACCCGCTACAACGTACCGGGTGACGCCAGTGCCGCCACCTTCGAGGCGCAGCGCGCCGTGACGGACAAGCAGGTCGGCACCGTGCAGAACGTCGCCACCGACCAGATCGGTGACGTGCAGATCAAGCGCGAAGGCAACCAGCGCTGGCTGGTGGTGCCGCGCAAGCCGGACCAGCTCTGGAATCCGCTCAAGACCTTCTGGGAAAACAACGGTTTCGTGCTCACCACCGACGACCCGCGCCTGGGCGTGATGGAAACCGACTGGGCCGAGAACCGCGCCAATATCCCGCTGGATCCGCTGCGCAAGCTGCTGGGCAAGGCCATCGACTCGCTCTACTCCACCGGTGAGCTGGACCGCTACCGCACCCGCGTCGAAAGCAATGCCGCCGGCGGCACCAACATCTTTATCACGCACCGTGGCATGGAAGAAGTGCTGACCGGTCGCGAGAAGGAAACCTCGACCTGGCGCTCGCGCCCGAACAGCCCCGAGCTGGAAAACGAGATGCTGCGCCGCCTGATGGTGTCGCTGGGCGTGCCGCAGGCGCAGGCCGATGCCGTGGTACGCCAGCAAGGCGCTGCTGCCAAGACCGCCAGCCAGCAGGCCCGCGCCACCGTACAGCACGATACGGTTGCCGGTACGCTGCTGCTGCAGGACGGTACCGAACAGGCCTGGCGCCGCCTGGGCCTGGCCCTGGACCGCACCGGCTACACGGTGGAAAGCAGCAACCCGCAATCGGGCAGCTACCTGGTGCGCTATGTGCAGCCCAGCGCCGAACGCGAAAGCAATCCCGGCATCCTGACGCGCCTCTTCGGCAAGAGCAAGAAGGACACGCCCAAGCCGGTGCGCTACCAGGTACAGGTGCAGCCGCAAGCCCAGGGCAGCCTGGTGCGCGTGCTGAACGAAGGCGGCCAGCCGGTGAGCCAGGCCGAAAGCGCTCCGATCCTGCGCGTGCTGGCCGAGGACCTGCGCCAGTTCTGAGCCTGATCCGCCAGCCCTCCTGCAACGCCCGCCTCCTGTGCGGGCGCTTGCTTTTGGAGGCTGGCCTGGCACGATTCCATGAGTATCCGATTCAAGAGCCTGGGCAGCGGCAGCGCCGGCAATGCCACCCTGATCGAAGCGCGCGAAGGCATTTCCGTCAGCCGCCTGCTGGTCGATTGCGGCATGCCGCAGCGCCAGCTCACGGCGCGGCTGCAGCAGGCCGGCGTGGAGCCGGAGCAGCTCAGCGGCATCTTCATCACGCATGAACACAGCGACCATATCGGCTGCGCGTCCGGCTTTGCTGCGCGGCACCGCATTCCGGTCTGGATGAGCCGCGGCACCCACGCCGCCGTCGGCCAGCCGGAATCGCTCTCGGAGCTGATCCGCTTTGCGCGCGACGGCGAACCGATCGATTTTGGCGCGATGGAGCTGCAGCCGTTCACCGTGCCACACGATGCGCGCGAGCCACTGCAACTGGTCTGCAGCGACGGCGACCGCCGCATGGGCCTGGTGACCGACCTCGGCCATGCCAGCGTCCACGTGGTACAGATGCTGCAACAGTGTCACGCGCTGTTACTCGAAAGCAACCACGATCCGGCTATGCTCGAAGCATCCCGTTATCCCCGATTCCTGAAAGCGCGCGTGGCGGGAGCCTATGGCCATCTGAGCAATGCGGCTGCCGGTGAACTGGCACGCCTGCTCAAGCACGACCGGCTCGGCCATGTGCTGGCCGCTCACCTGAGCGAACGCAACAACCGCCCGGAACTGGCCGCTGCCGCGCTGGCGGCCGGGCTCGACCGTGCGCTCGACGAGATCATGCTGGCCACTGCCGAAAGCGGCAGTGTCTGGCTGGAGGTCTGATGTCCACCCCCCCACCTGATGCCGGACTGCAGCAGCTGCTGCAGTTGCAGCGCGATGCCGCGCTGGTCCAACCCTACCCCTCGCACGCACAGCGCCAGGATCGCCTGGCGCGGCTGCAGCGCCTGCTGGAATTGCAGGGCGAATCCCTGGCCGAAGCGATTTGTGCCGATTTTGGCCAGCGCAGCATGGTACAGACGCGCATGGCCGAGCTGCTGGTACTGCAGCAGGAGTTGCGCCATGCCCGCCAGCGACTGGGCCGCTGGATGCGCATGCGCCGCGTGCGCACCGGCTGGGCCTTCTGGCCGGCCGGCAACCGCCTGCTGCCGCAGCCGCTCGGCGTAGTCGGCATCGTCTCGCCCTGGAACTACCCGCTGCAGCTGGCGCTGTCGCCGGCGATAGGCGCGCTGGCCGCCGGCAACCGGGTGATGATCAAGCCCTCCGAATCGACGCCGCGCTTTGCCGAAGCACTGCAACAAGCGGTGGCACGCCTGTTTGACCCGGCCGAACTGGCCGTGGTGACAGGAGATGCCGATGTCGGCCGCGCCTTTGTCGCGCTGCCGTTTGACCACCTGATGTTTACCGGCTCCACCCAGGTGGGCCGCCAGGTGGCCGAAGCGGCGGCCAGCCAGCTGGTACCGGTGACGCTGGAACTGGGTGGCAAGTCGCCGGCGCTGATCGACCTGTCGGCCGACATGGCGGAGGCGGCACGCCGCATCGCGCACGGCAAGCTGCTGAATGCCGGCCAGACCTGCGTCGCACCGGACCATGTGCTGGTGCATCGTTCGCAGCTGGCATCGTTTGTATCGCACTACCGCGAAGCCGTGCAGGCACTCTACCCCGGCCTGCCGGCCAATCCGGACTACTGCGCCATCATCAATGCGCGCCAGTTCCAGCGCCAGATCAGCCTGCTGCAAGAAGCGCACGACGCCGGCTGCCAGATCGAGGCACTGGCCGAGACCGACATGCAGCGCCGCCTGCTCGGACCGAGCCTGGTGCTGCAACCGGCACCCGACCTGCGCCTGATGCAGGAGGAGATCTTCGGCCCGATCCTGCCGGTGCTGGTGTACGACCAGCCGGAGCAGGTGCTGCAGCAGCTGCGCCAGCAGCCTCGCCCGCTGGCGCTGTACTGGTTTGGCCAGGACCGGCAGGCGCAACAGCAGCTGCTGCGCGAAACCCATGCCGGCAGCGTCGGCATCAACGACTGCATCTGGCAGGTGGCGCAGCTGCATCAGCCGTTTGGCGGCATTGGCCCGAGTGGCCAGGGCGCCTATCGCGGCGTCTGGAGCTTCCGCCGCTTCAGCCACGAGAAGCCAGTCTTCCTGCAATCGCGCTGGAGCGGCACGCGCCTGCTGTATCCGCCCTACGGCCCGCGCATCGAGAAACTGCTGGCCTTGCTGCAACGCTGGAGCTGATGTTGCAGCGCGTCAACAATCGCAAGAAAAGTAACGATAACAATTCTCATTTGTGTACAATGCGGGTTCGTCAGCATCTGGACTGACGTTCCTGCAAGCCACACTGCCATCTGTCCCGCCTCTGGCGCACCCTCTCCAGGACGGTTGATGCAGACATAGCCAGCATGTGTTTTTCACCTCTGTTTATCTGGCCATGACTCCATCTGCACGACCACTTTCTCCTGCCGACACCCCTGTTTCCTCTTCTACTTCCCGCATCCTGCCGCTGGGCGCTGCCCTGCTGATGGGATCGGTCAGCGCTTCGGCGCTGGCCCAGCCCGTGATCGACGGTGGCGAGACCATCCTGGACACGGTGGAAGTGACCGACACCCTGGTCACGCCCGCCAGCAAGGTCGATCTGCGCGCCACGCGCACCCAGATCGGCAAGGGCGACCAGGCATTGCGCGACATTCCGCAAAGCGTCACCGTGATGACGGAAAAGCTCATCAGCGACCGCAACCTGGATGATTTCCGCGAGGTGCTGCGCACCACTGCCGGCGTGACTTTCCTGGCTGGCGAGACCGGCGAGGAAGATGTGCGCCTGCGCGGCTTCTCGCTCGGCACCGCCGGTGACATCTACCGCGACGGCCTGCGCGACGGCAGTCTGTACGAGCGCGATACCTTCAACGAGGACCGCGTGGAGGTGATCAAGGGATCGGCCTCGATGCTGTTCGGCAAGGGCTCGACCGGCGGCGTGATCAACCAGGCCAGCAAGCAGCCCTTCCTGATGACGCAGCACGAGGTCAGCGCCACCGTGGGCAGCGGCGATGAAAAGCGCATCCAGGGCGACTTCAACTGGCAGACTGGCGACGATGCCGCCTTCCGCCTGAACGTGATGAAGCAGGAAGCCGACAACTGGGGCGCCGAGCAAGACAAGTGGGGCGTGGCACCGACCTTCCGCTGGGGCATCGGCACCAAAAACGAGTTCTCCGTGGGCCTGTACCACCTGGATACCAAAGGCCGCTCCAGCTACAGCCATCCGTGGTTCCTGAGCGACCCCGCCAATCGCTCCGGCACCATCATTCCGACGCTGGAAGCAAAAAGCTTCTACGGCCTGGACAGCGACAAGCTGAACACCCAGGCCACCTATGGCACGCTGCAGCACACGCATCGCTTTGACGATGGCGGCGAGCTGAAATCGCAGCTGCGCCATGGCCGCTATGAGCGCGACCTGTGGGCCAGCGTGATCCGCCTGGGCGAGACCAACGGCCAACCCACCACGATCGAGAATTTTGGCCCGGACACTACCATTACCCGCACACCCAAGGGCCGTGTCGGTCGCAGCGACGTGACGCAGTTCCAGAGCGATTACAGCAATACATTCCACTGGGGCGGCCGCGAGCACAAGCTGCTGGCCGGCATCGACCTGTACCACGAAGATGCCAAACGCAACAACAACTTTCCTGGTGCTGCGAGCGGTCTGACGACCACCGTCGGCCAGCCCAACAATGGCGACTGGCGCCCGGACCTGCGCGGCGAGCCAGTCTACAACACCTTCCAATCGAAGAATATCGGCGTCTACGTACAGGACACGGTGGCACTGAACGATCACTGGAAGGCCATTGCCGGCCTGCGCCTCGACCATTTCAAGGGCAGCTACAACACGGCGGCTACTGCCACTGCGGACGCCTACAGCTTCGACAAGAGCGAAACCCTGCTCAGTCCGCGCCTGGGCCTGCTGTACCAGCCGAATGACTTGTCGTCCTACTACCTGTCCTACGGCACCTCGTACAACACCTCGGGCGATGCCTACCAGTTTGCGCCCAACCCGACCTCAGATGCCAACCGCAAGCTGGCCAACACGCCAGCCGAGAAGTCGCGCAACTTCGAGATTGGCGGCAAGTGGGACGTGCTGGACCAGCGCCTGTCGCTGGGGGCAGCCGCCTTCTATTCCGAGAAGTACAACGAGCGCAACCAGGACCCGGATAGCGCCGCCGAACAGTACCTACTGTCCGGCAAGCGCCACGCCATGGGCATGGAATTCAACGCTGCCGGCCGCCTGACGCCCAAGTGGGAAGTGTTCTGGAACCACACCTGGATTCCGACGGCGAAGATCGACAAGAGCAACCAGGTGCTGGCCGCCAACGGCGGTGGTGCCCAGGTCGAAGGCGATCGCCCGGGCCTGACGCCCAAACACAGTGGCAGCCTCTGGACCACCTACCGCGTGCTGCCCAAGCTGCGCCTGGGGGCCGGTGCCAACTACCGCAGCAGCCAGCATCCGGATGGCAGCCGCGCCGTCAAGGCCGACAGCTTCGTGACCTGGGATGCCATGGCCGAATACAGCTTTACCGATGCCACCGCACTCAAGCTCAACGTCAGCAACCTGACCGACGAGCTCTACGCCGACACCCTGTATCGCGGCTTCTACGGCCCGGGCCAGCCGCGTCGCGTTCAGCTGACGCTGAAACACCAGTTCTGATTTCCGCCACTCGACCGGCGCTGCCTGCAGTCGCCGGTCTTCTTCCCTTGTCCCGCCATGCTGTTGACAATTGATTCCGTGCTGGATGCCAGCCAACTTGCCGAAATCCACCAGGTGCTGCTGCACGATGCCGACTGGCGCGACGGCAGCCACAGCGCCGGCGTGGTGGCGCGCCAGATCAAGCGCAACCAGCAACTGGCACCCGACAGCGCGGCCTCGCAGCGCATCCGCGAGATCGTGCTGGGGGCGCTGCACCAGCACCCGCTGTTCTTCAGCGCCGCGCTGCCGCACCGGATCTTCCCGCCACGCGTCAACCGCCATGGCCCGGGCGAATACTACGGCCCGCATTACGACAATGCCGTGCTGCGCGGCCCGGACGGTTATGTACGGTCGGATGTCTCCTGCACCGTATTCCTGAACGATCCCGCCAGCTACACGGGCGGCGAACTGCAGATTGCCGATACCTTTGGCGAGCAGCGCATCAAGCTGGCCGCCGGCAGCGCTGTGATCTATCCCTCCAGCAGCCTGCACCAGGTCCTGCCGGTAACGCAGGGCGAGCGCATCGGCTGCTTCTTCTGGCTGCAAAGCCTGGTGCGCAGTGACGAACAGCGCCGCCTGCTCTACGAACTGGATATGGCGCTGACGCGCCTGCGCCAGCAGCATGGCGAATCGGCCGAGACCAAGCAGCTCACCGGCACTTATCACAACCTGCTGCGCCTGTGGGCCGAAACCTGATGCAGCCGCCCCGCCTCGATCCGTTGCCGCCCGGTCTGGTTTCGCTCGATGCGCACCAGCGCCATGCCGAACAATGGCTGGGTCCGGACCGCCTGGCCTTCTTCACCGGTGCCGCTGCCGATGGCCTGACCGATGCCGAGAACCGTGCGGCCTGGTCACGGCTGCAGCTGGCACCGCGCGTGCTGGCATCGATGCAGGACAGCCACACGCGCACGCCCCTGCTGGGCCAGACGCTGGACTGGCCGCTGCTACTGGCACCGGTCGCGCACCAGCGGCTGGCCCATCCCGATGGCGAGATCGCCACCGCCTTTGCCGCCCAGGTCAGCCAGACCGGCATGGTGCTGAGCACGCTCTCGAACACGCCGGTGGAACAGGTGGCCGCCATTCTGCAGCACGAACCAGCGTTGGCACCGCCGCTCTGGTTCCAGCTCTACCTCCAGCCCGATCGCGCCGACACGCTGGCGCTGCTGCGCCGCGCCGAAGCCACCGGCTGCCAGGCGTTGGTACTGACAGTCGATGCACCGGTGCAAGGCATCCGCGATGCCGAACGGCGCCATCCGCTGCAGTGGCCGCCGGAGATCCGTTCCGCCCACCTGCCCGCAGCCGTGCATCAGCCCGGCGCCGGCCTGTGCCAGGGCCTGGCCAGCAGCGCACCCACCTGGGACGA
Source organism: Allobrachymonas wangyanguii (assembly GCF_045055315.1). Taxonomy (GTDB): domain Bacteria; phylum Pseudomonadota; class Gammaproteobacteria; order Burkholderiales; family Burkholderiaceae_C; genus Brachymonas; species Brachymonas wangyanguii. The sequence goes on along the minus strand of NZ_CP173677.1, from coordinate 781,187 downwards.
TGTACGCTGGCTGCTGGACCAGACCGCGCTGCCGCTGCTGCTCAAGGGCATCACGCACCCGGACGATGCACGCCTGGCGCAGACGCTGGGGGTGGCCGGCCTGATCGTCAGCAACCATGGCGGCCGCACGCTGGACACCATGCCCGCTACCGCCACCCTGCTGCCGCGGGTACGCCAGGCAGTGGGCAGTGGCTTCCCCGTGCTGGTCGATGGCGGCATCCGCCGTGGCACCGACTTGTTCAAGGCGCTGGCGCTGGGTGCCGATGCCGCCCTGCTCGGACGGCCACAAGTCTTTGGTCTGGCCAATGCCGGTGCGCGCGGCGTCGCCCATGTTCTGCGGTTGCTGCGCGATGAATTCGAGGCCGCCATGCTGCTGTGCGGCTGCCCGCACGTCGCCAGCATCCAACCCTCCCATCTTTTTATTGATTGAGAATCATTTCTATTTATAATGCACTTCTTTAATTTGAATGAGACTTGTTTCCATGATCTGGAGCCTGATTCTGTCGCTTGCCGTGGTGGCGCCCTGCGCCTGGCTGGTGTCACAGCGTTGAACCGCCACCCTGCCCCATGAGCACCCTGATCCTGTCTTCCCCCCGTTTCACGCCGGCCTGGCGCGATGGCGCCATCGTGGCCGCTGTCCTGCTCGCCCATGCAGCCTTGCTGGCCAGCCTGAACGCCACGCGCCCGACGCCGCCGGAGCCACCCACGCCACTGACGGTGCAACTGCTGACACCGGCTCCGCTGCAGGCTGCCCCGCAGCCGGAGCTCGTTGCCGCGCCAGAGCCAGCAAAGCCACCGGTCGCCAAACCGCTGCCCAGGCCAGAGCCACGGCCCCAGCCCAAGCCTGCCCCGCAACCGGTCAGCAACAAGCCAGCGCCGAACCCGCTACCGCGCATGACCGCAGCGGCTGCACCAACCCAGCCCAGCCCGGCCGCTGAAAGTACCGCACCCGCCGCCAAGCCAGCGCCAGCCACGAACACCAGCCCGGGCCCGAGCAGCCAGGACAAGGCCCCAGCCGAAGTCGTGCTGCCCAGCACCCGCGCCAGCTACCTGCACAACCCCAAGCCGCCCTACCCACCCGCCAGCAAGCGCAACGGCGATACCGGCACCGTGCTGCTGCGCGTAATGGTTGATGCCAAGGGCAACGCCCAGGACGTGACGCTGCGCCAATCCAGCGGCTACCCGGAGCTGGACCAGTCGGCACTGGAAACGGTACGCCGCTGGCGCTTCGTGCCCGGCAAGCGCAACGGCGAAGCCACTGCCATGGCCGTGACAGTCCCGATCGCCTTCCGCCTCAATCGCTGATTCCCCCTGTTTTTCCCTTTCTTCATCCAAAGGTTTTTTCACCATGTCGATTCCCTCTAGCTCCTCCATGGACCTGGCCCTGCTCTGGACACAGGGCGACTGGGTCACCCGCACCACGGCGCTGATCCTGCTGCTCATGTCGGTCGCCACCTGGGCCGTGATCCTGATCAAGGCCTGGGACCTGTGGCGCCACAACCGCCTCGCCAGCCGCACCGACCAGTTCTGGCACAGCGCCAGCCTGGCCGAAGGCCTGGACCAGCTCGGCGGCAACAGCAGTCCGTTCCGCCAACTTGCGCTGCAGGGCAAGGAGGCCAAGAAACACCACGAACAGAGTGACAACGAGCTGCACAGCAGCCTCAGCCTCAGCGACTGGATCCACATGAACCTGCGCAGCAGCCTGGACGGCAGCCAGGCACGCCTGCAATCCGGCCTCGCGATCCTCGCCTCCATTGGTTCCACCGCGCCGTTTGTCGGCCTGTTCGGCACGGTCTGGGGCATTTACCACGCGCTGATGGGCATCAGCAGCTCCGGCTCGGCCTCGATCGACAAGGTCGCCGGCCCGATCGGCGAGGCACTGGTCATGACCGCCATGGGCCTGGCGGTAGCGATTCCGGCGGTGCTCGGCTACAACTTCCTGCTGCGCGGCAACAAGCGCGTCGGCCAGCGCATGCACCGCTTCGCCCATGACCTGCACGCCTGGCTGGTGACCGGCTCGCGCGTGCAGACCGCCCCGGACAGCCACTGAGCCGCAGCGCAAGGAGTCTTCCCATGGCATTTTCTTCTTTCGAATCGGATGACACCGACGTGATGAACGAGATCAACATGACCCCGCTGGTGGACGTGATGCTGGTGCTGCTGATCGTCTTCATCATCACCGTGCCGGTGCTGAACCACGCCGTACCCCTGTCGCTGCCGCAAGCCAGCAGCGAACCCGAACAGCGCAAGCCCGATGCGATCCAGCTCGGTATCGATGCCCAGGGCGCGCTGTTCTGGAACGGCCAGGCGCTGCCAGCCAGCGAACTGCAGCCGCGCCTGCAGGCCGCCGCCACGCAACAACCGCAACCGCAGCTGCAACTGCAGGCCGATCGCAACGTGCGCTACGAGGCCGTGGCGCAGACCCTGGCTGCTGCCCAGCAGGCCGGACTGAGCCAGGTCGGCTTCGTCACGGAGCCACAGCGATGATGGCGTCGGACGAGCCTCGCCCGCCCGCTGCCGCCCCGACTCCGGCGGCTGCCACGGACGGCACGCCAGCAGCCGCGCCGCCAGCGATCCCGAGCGAGCAGTTGATGCGCGGCCAGCGCAGCATCACCATCGTGCACCGCGGCGTCACCTACCAGCTGCAAGCGACGCGCCAGGGCAAGCTGATCCTGACCAAGTAGCCCAGCCCACCATTTACCTTCGCTCACGATTCGCTACAGCTGCAGCAGACTGGCTTGCGTTACCCTTGTATGCAAGGAGTATTACGCATGATTCACATCTCTTCTTCCCGCTTCCGCACGACGGCGGCTGCCATTCTGGCGATCAGCGCCGTGTCCCTGCTCTCGGCCTGCGCCGGTGTGCGCTCGACCAATACCTCGGGCGTTTCCGGCAGTGGCGTGCAGGCCTATGGCCTGGCCGATATCAGCGTCGGCAGCAGCCGCTCCACAGGCTACAGCCGCAGCGGCCTGTCCAGCCACCAGTCGCACATCGGCATTGGCGGCGCCATCGACCTGAACTGACGGATACATTTCCCCGTCATCAGAATGTGACATACTTGTTTACAATGATTCGCATCTTGCAGTGAACTGCAAGCTTTGGCCCACATCCAAATCATCATGGTGGGCACAAAGACCACCTGATCTTTCATTACTACAGGAGCTTCCCGCCCATGAACGACCGATTGCACTCCCCCAGCTGGGGCCGCGCTTCGATCACCCCCGTACAGCGCAACCGCGTGCTGCGCAACACTTTCTGGCTGCTCGCACTGAGCATGATCCCGACTGTCATCGGCGCCTGGATCGGTGTCAGCACCGGCATCGTGTCCGGCCTGGGCACCGGCCTGAGCCTGATGCTGTTCTTCGGCGGCGCCTTCGGCTTCATGTACGCCATCGAGAAGACCAAGAACTCCGCTGCCGGCGTGCCGGTGCTGCTGGGCTTCACCTTCTTCATGGGCCTGATGCTGTCGCGCATCCTGGGTGCCGTGCTGGGCATGGGCAACGGTGCCGGCATCGTGATGAGCGCCTTCGCCAGTACCGCCGGCGTGTTCGGCGTGATGGCAGTGCTGTCCACCGTGATCAAGCGTGACCTGTCCGGCATGGGTTCCTGGCTGTTCGTCGGTGCCTTGGTCGTCCTGTTCGGCATGCTGGCCAACATCTTCATTGGCTCCGGCCCGATGATGATGGCGCTGTCCGTGCTGATGACCGGCGTGTTCAGCCTCTACATCCTGTACGACCTGAAGCGCATCATTGACGGCGGCGAGACCAACTACATCTCCGCCACGCTGGCGCTCTACCTGGACATCTACAACGTGTTCCAGGGCTTCCTGGCCATCTTCGGCCTGGGTGGTGGCAGCAGCGACTAATCAGCTGACCGCCTGAACGACGAAAGCCCCGCTCTGCGGGGCTTTTTCGTGGGTGATGGGCTGTAACGATCCAGACTGGTCGGATCCCTAGCACTTACTGCGCCAGCCCCCAGCGCGCATCATCGCGCTCAAACACCGCCATGCTTTCCACGTGCGCCGTGTGCGGGAACATGTTGACCACGCCCGCTGCACGCAGGCGATAGCCGGCCTGGTGCACCAGCAGGCCGGCATCGCGCGCCAGCGTAGCCGGGTTGCAGCTGACGTAGACGATACGGCGCGGCGGCTGCCAGTCGGCCGGAGCGACATAAGCCCCCTCGTCGGCCTGGCCGATGCGCTGCTGGTGGATATCGGCCAGCGCCTTGGACAGCGCAAACGCGCCCTCGCGAGGCGGATCGACCAGCCACTTGTCGGCAGCACCGTCGGCTACCAGCATCTCCGGCGTCATCTCGAACAGGTTGCGCGCCACGAACTGCGTCGGCGCCAGCGTGCGGCCATGGGCGTTCGGGTTGTTGGCAGCATAGTTCTCGCGCGAACGTGCCACCAGCGCCTCGCTGCCCTCGATGCCGAACACCTCGCGCGCCTGCGTCGCCAGCGGCAGCGTGAAGTTGCCCAGGCCACAGAACCAGTCGATCACGCGCTCATCGGGCTGCACCTGCAGCCACTGCAGCGCCTGGCTCACCAGCACGCGGTTGATATGCGGGTTGACCTGGGTGAAATCGGTCGGACGGAACGGCATGGTGATGCCAAACTGCGGCAGGCTGTACGAGAGCTGTGGCGAATCGGTACTGATGCAGTGCACCGTGTCCGGCCCCTTGGGCTGCAGCCACCACTGCACGCCCGGATGTTCGGCGGCAAAGGCGTGCAGCTTGTCCAGATCGCCCTGACTCAGCGGCTCCAGATGGCGCAGCACCAGTGCCGTGACATGGTCGCCACAGGCCAGCTCAATCTGCGGGCAGGTGTCGCGCGCATCCATGCTGGCAATCAGCGCGCGCAGCGGCAGCAGCAGATCACTGACATGGCGCGGCAGCACGGCGCAGCTCTGCATGTCGGCAATGTAGCGGCTCTTGCGTTCGTGGAAGCCGATCAGCACCTGGCCCTTCTTGACCACATGGCGCACTGACAGGCGCGCGCGCCAGCGGTAGCCCCAATCCGGACCGTGGATCGGGCGCAGCAGCTGGCCGGCGGTGCACTTGCCCAGATGCCAGAGGTTGTCTTCCAGCACGCGCTGCTTCATCGCCACCTGCGCCGCCGGATCCAGATGCTGCATCTTGCAGCCGCCGCAGGCACCGGCATGCAGGCCAAAGTGCGGACAAGCCGGGCGCGCGCGCTGCGGCGATTCCTTGTGGATCCGGGTCAGCGTGGCGGCTTCCCAGTTGTTCTTCTTGCGGTGGCTGGTGGCGCTGACCCATTCGTAAGGCAATGCACCATCGATAAAGATCACCTTGCCGTCATCGCGGCGCGCCACGCCCTTGGCGTCCAGGTCCATGGCGTGTACCAGCAGCCAGTCGGGCTGCACGCCTTCGGGCGGCGGACCAAACTGGTCGCGCAGCCGCGTGATGGCATCGTGTTCCTGGGAGGCTTCGGGGGATTCGGGGAATTGGGAGGTTTCCATGGGCAGCATGCTAGCAACAAAAATCGCTTCTTGCGCCAGGCACAAGAAGCGATGCGGGTCAGGCGCGATCAGGCGCTGGTGCGATCAACGCAGATAGCTGGTCGGGTTGACCGACTGGCCGTTGCGGCGCACCTCAAAGTGCAGCTTGACGCGATCGGCATCGGTATTGCCCATTTCAGCAATCGTCTGGCCTTTCTTCACGTTCTGGTTCTCGCGCACCAGCAGCTTGCTGTTGTGGGCGTAGACCGTCAGGTAGGTCTTGTTGTGCTGCACGATGGCCAGGTTGCCATAGCCGCGCAGGCCGGAGCCAGCGTAGATCACCTGGCCGTCAGCAGCGGCCATCACCGGATCGCCCTGCTTGCCGCCAATGCCGATGCCCTTGTTCTTCACGGAATCGAACGGAGTCACGATGCTGCGGCTTTGCGTGGGCCAGGACAGCGCGATCTCGCCCGCTGCGGCAGTTGCCGTGCTGGTGGCGGACGGGCGGCTGGGCGCCGACGTGGCAGCCGGACGGCGCGGCGTGCTGGTCACCACCGGCGCACTGCCGGCCGGCGGATCCACGCGCAGCACCTGGCCGACTTCGATCAGGTTGGGGTTCGGCACCCAGGCGGTGTTCCAGCTCATGATGTCGAGCGGGCTGCGGCCATGGGTACGGGCAATGCCGTAGATGGTGTCGCCGGGCTGCACCGAGTAGTAGCCGGGCTGGTTGCGGAATTCGTAACCGGGCAGCGTGGCCGGATCAACACGGACGATGCCACCCGTGGAACGGTTTTCGACAGGCGCTCGCGGAGAAGAGCCACAGGCAGCAATCAGGGCCACCATGCCAGCACACACCGTGATGCGCAGCGCGTGGCGCCAGGTGTCGGGGGCAAGGGCTGAAGTGCGGGTCATGCGGAAAATCCTTGTAACAGCTAGCAGAATGATCCCGCCCGGAAAGGGATCGACAGGTGCAGGGCGGGACAGGAAATGGCGGAACAGCCCGGATGCCGCAGCATTCAGGCCATGCCCGATTTTAAGGGAACAAAAAGTACTGGTTCGAGTAAAGCCTGTTGCAAACCGTTAGCAGTCTTGTCCAACACCACCAGCACCTGCTGGCCGGTGCCCATGGCGGCCGGCGCCACAATGCGTCCGCCCATGGCCAACTGGTCGACCCAGGCCTGCGGGATATGCTCGCCACCGGCGGCGGCAATGATGCCGGCATAGGGTGCGCCGGACGGGTAACCGATCATGCCATCGCCCAGAATCAGGTGCACATTGGGGATGCGGAACGGGCGCAGGTTGGCGCGCGCCTTCTCGTGCAGGCCCTTGAGCCGTTCGATGCTGTAGACCTCGGTCGCGACCTGACCGAGCACGCAGGCCTGGTAGCCACAGCCGGTACCAATTTCGAGCACGCGGCCGAGCCGCGCCTGCGGCCCCTGCTCGCGCATCGCCGGGCTGGCCAGCAGCAGTTCGATCATGCGCGCCACCACGCTCGGCTTGGAAATCGTCTGTTGCAGGCCGATCGGCAGGCTGGTGTCCAGATAGGCCTGGGTGAACAGCGCGCTATCGACAAAGCAGTGCCGCTCCACTGCCAGCAGCGCCTGCGCCACACGGCCATCGTGCAGACCGGATTGCTGCAGCGATTGCACCATGTGGGCGCGCATCGCCGCCGCATTACCGGTACCGGAACTGCCGACGGTGCCGGGGCGGTTCACCTGGACGATGTGCGGCATGAGCGGCTGAGCCGGGCGGCGTGCCGCCAGCGCCTGACGCGCCGCAGCCAGCTCCTGTGGCGTGGCATCCAGCGGCAGGGTCGGCACCAGCGGGCCAGTGCCCAGCGGCAGCCGCGCTGCCGGACGGCTGGAGGCTGCCGGTGACGGCGCTTCCGGATTCCACTGGTTGCGCGCCGGAAAAGTCGGGCGAGCCACTTTAGCCGCCCTCCCCATCGTGCAGCTTCGGTCCGCCCACGGCAAAGGCCTGCGCCCAGTAGCCCAGCGCGCCATGGTCGGTCAGGTCCACCTTGAGCGGCGTGATGGCGATATGGCCTTGCGTGGTGGCGTGGAAATCGGTGCCTTCGGCATCGTCCTTGGCGGCACCGGCAGCACCGATCCAGTACATGGTCTCGCCGCGCGGGTTCTGCTGCACGATCACGCTCTCGGCCGAATGGCGGCGACCCAGGCGGGACAGGCGGAAGCCCTTCAACTCGTCCAGCGGCAGGTTGGGGATGTTGACGTTGAGCAGCCAGGGATCAGCCGTGCCGGGCTTTTCCGGCAGGAACTGCATCATGTGCTGCACCAGCCGGCGCGCGGCCTGCGCCGCGGCATCGAGATGGCCCCAGCCGCGCTCGACCTGCGAGAACGCGATCGCCGGGATGCCGAACAGATAGCCTTCCATCGCCGCGCCGACGGTGCCGGAATAGATAGTGTCGTCGCCCATGTTGGCACCGTTGTTGATGCCGGAAACGATCAGGTCCGGCGGGTCATCCAGCAGGCCGGTGAGCGCGATATGCACGCAGTCGGCCGGCGTGCCGTTGATGTAGCGGAAGCCATTGGCGGCGCGCTGCACGTACAGCGGCGAATGCAGCGTCAGCGCGTTGGACTTGGCGCTGTTGTTGTATTCGGGGGCGATGACCTCGACATCCGCCAGGTCGCGCAAGGCATCGTGCAAGGCCTCGATGCCGGTGGCCTGGTAGCCGTCGTCGTTACAAATCAGGATTTTCATGGGCGTGGACTGGCACCCGGCATGGGTGCAATGTAAGCCATTGTAGTCGCTGCACAAGTGCCGGCCATGACAGCCGCGCTACTCCCGGAGGCCGGGTATTGGCACTGTCGGCCAGGCGCCAATAGTTACGTTTACACACGACTGTTGCGTGATTTACGTCACATCAGTTGTTAAAGTAAACGAAATCAATTTCTATTCACAGTCCCACAGCCCCCCTGATTCCCTCTGGAGATTCCCATGCAAAAACTGCTCACCCTGGCCGCCGTGGCTGCCCTGCCCCTGCTCGCAACTGCACCGGCCCAGGCCGCTACCTACGCGATCGACCCGATGCACACTTTCACCACGTTCGAGATCGGCCATTTTGGCGCTTCGGTGAACCGTGGCCGTTTTGACGAGAAGTCCGGCACGGTGGAATTCGACCAGCGCCGCAAGACCGGCAAGATCGACATCACCTTCAAGGCGGCATCGATCAACACCGGCACCAAGGCCTTTGACGACCACCTGAAGAGCGACGACCTGTTTGCCGCCGAGAAGCACCCGGACATCCGTTTCGTGTCCGACAACTTCATTTTTGATGGCGACAAGGTCAAGGCCGTGACCGGCAAGCTGACGCTGCTGGGCCAGACCCACCCGATCACCTTCAACGCCAACCAGTTCAACTGCTACCCCAACCCGATGGCCAAGACCGAAGCCTGCGGTGGCGATTTCGTAGCCGAAATCGACCGCACCCAGTGGGGCATGAACTACGGCGTGGACTTTGGCATGCCCAAGAGCGTGCGCATCCTGGCCACGATCGAGGCCTTCAAGCAGTAATCTGCCCAACGACGGCCGGCCCACGCGAGCCGGCCCGCTCCATGTCACCGGCGTGACACGGAACTTTCATGCTGGCCCGGGACAATGCTTGCAGCGCCCGGGCAGCTTCGCGTCCATGCAAGCGGCTGCCCTCTTTTCACAGACAGGACACCCGCCTTGCAAAAAGACAAAGCCGTTGCCTCCCTCGGCCAGCAGTCGCTGCTGATGCCCGCCTGGATCACCGCTGCCCTGGCAGCCAATGACCGGCTCAAGCTCTATCTCTCGCTGTTGCAGGCCGCCTCGCGCCATGCCCTGACGGCCGATGACTCGAATATCAACTGGAGCCAGGAACTGGCGCGTGCCGGCCTTGGCCAGACCGGCTGGACGCAGGATCTGGTGCGCCATGCCTACATGGACGACCAGCTGCTGGTGCTGCCCAACATGGCGCAGCTGCTGCAGGCGCTGGACGCTGACCTGGAAACCATGGCCCGCCCGATCACCGACGGCGGCATGGTGGCCGATGCCGAGTCCTTCCGCAAGCGCCGCGAACACTGGCATGACTGGCTGACATCGCGCCATGACGACGAAGGCCTGAGCGCCGCCAACCTGAACAGCCTGACGCATGGCGACCGCAGCTCCGGCGACAGCTTCCACCTGCTGGTGATGGACCTGCACAAGCAGATCAACGGCCTGGCCAGCGCGATCGCCACCGAGAACCTGGACGGCGCCCACGTCTGGCATATCCAGCCGGAAGACCGCCCGCTGGTGCGCGCCTTCATGCGCGGCCTGAACCGCACGGCGCCGCTCAAGTTCGGCCACCCGGGCCTGGACACCGCCGTCACGCGGGACGGCGAGCGCCTGCTGATCCAGAACGACATCGGCACCAACGATGCCCACGTGCTGGTGATCACGGTCGAAGGCCGCAGCATCCGCCTGACCTACTCCGAGCTGCACGTGATCCGCTTCAAGTTCTTCCAGCGCCTGCTGGAACAGGCCGGCTTCAGCTGGGAAGTGGCGGAATCGGTGATGACGCCGGGCATGAACGAGAACAAGCCCTATACCGTGGGCCAGGCCACGCTGCACGCCGAAGACGATGCCGCACTCGAGCAGGGCCTGGAAGACGTGGCGGCACGCATCGTGTTCGTGATCGACTGGAACCGCGCACGCAAGCGCCTGCAGATGTTTGTCAACAAGGCGACGGCGGTGGACCTGCTGGAGCGCGCCTCCTCGCGTGGCCATGGCCACATGGGCTGGCTGATGTCCGGCGGCGAGCAGCTGGTCTACAGCACCATGGAAGCCGTCGGCAGCGATGCCTTCCGCTTTGGTGACCGCCTCGACACCGTGCTGGGTGAAACCGGCGCGCGCCAGTTCCTGCTGGAGCTGATGCGCATGTGTACCGCACTGATGCTGGAACAGCAGCCGCAGGCGGTGATCGAGGACAAGGCACGTCTGCTGATGGGCCGCGCATTGGCCCAGCACCATCTGGAATTCGACCTGATGGCGGAACATGCCGCCTACTGCCACGCGCTGGCGCAGACCGTGTGCGACCTGATCGCGCAAGGCGAGGAAGACAGCAGCCAGCTGGTGGCGCGCATCAAGCGCTGGGAGCATCGCGCCGACGGCCTGGTGGTGCAGGCGCGCCAGCGCGCCGAGCGCCAGCCGCGCTGGAAGCCGGTGGTGCAGCTGCTGCTGCAGGCCGATGACGTGGCCGACGCACTGGAAGAAACTGCCTTCCTCTGGACCCTGGTGCAGCTGCATCCGGCACCGCTGCCGGCCGCCGTGCAGGCCACCGTCGGCAAGCTGGCCGACACCACGCTGGCAGCGATCCAGGATCTGGTCAAGGCGATCGAGATTGGCCGCCTGCTGGACCCGGAGCTGGACAGCCGCGACAGCGATGTGTTCCTGGAAACCCTGTGGCGCATGCTGCGCGCCGAGCGCACCTGCGACGAACTGCTGCGCGAAGCGCGCCGCACCATCGTCATCACGCTGCATGACCAGCCTGCCGCGATGCAGCTGGCCACCGAGCTGGCCACCACGCTGGAAAAGGCCTCCGACGCGCTGGTCGCGACCGGTTACGCCCTGCGCCAGATGGCATTCGAGAAATCCGGAGTCCACGCATGAACGCCCCCCTGAGCACCCAGGCCACCGTCTGGCCTGACCATTTCTACCTGATCGATTCCTCCCGCACGCTGGAACACAGCCTGGCCGAAGACGCCGGCCGCGACAGCATGGGCTCCAAGGCCTTCAACCTGCTGCGCATGGCGCAGGCCGGCCTGCCGGTACCGGCGGCGCTGGTCGTCGGCACCTACTTTGCCCACCACCGCAAGCAGTACCAGACACCGCTGCGCGAGATCGGCCTGCCGGCGCTGGAACAGGCCACCGGCCTCAAGCTTGGCGATCCGCGCAAGCCGCTGATCGTGTCGGTGCGCTCCGGTGCGCCGGTATCCATGCCCGGCATGATGGAAACGCTGCTCAACATCGGCCTGTGCGATGCCACCGTGCCCGGCCTGCTGCGCCAGACCGGGAACCCGCGCCTAGTCTGGGACGCCTACCGCCGCCTGGTCGCCAGCTATGGCGAAGTGGTGGAAGGCCTGCCAGCCGCGCTGTTCGAAAACGAGCTGCAGCGCGTGACCCAGGGCCGTGACGAGCGCCAGCTGGACTTCAGCGAGCTGCGCGAACTGACACAGAGCTTTCTGCTGCTCTACCAGCAGCACGCCGGCCACGCTTTCCCGCAGGACGTGCACACCCAGCTGCTGCAGGCAGTGCAGGCGGTATTTGCCTCGTGGGAAGCCGACAAGGCACGCGAATACCGCCGCCTGAACGGCATCGATGCCGCCATGGGTACCGCCGTGACGATCCAGCGCATGGTGTTCGGCAACGCCGGTGGCCGCTCCGGCGCCGGCGTCGGCTTCACGCGCAACCCGAGTACTGGCGAGCCGCTGCTGTGGATCGACTTCCTGGCCAATGCCCAGGGCGAGGACGTGGTGTCCGGCCGCCGCAACGCGCATGGCCACGAGGTCATAGCCGACCTGCTGCCGGAAGCCTGGCAGGCGCTGGAACAGGCCACTGACGCGCTGGAAGACATCTTTGCCGACATGCAGGATTTCGAATTCACCGTGGAGGAAGGCGAGCTGCACCTGCTGCAGGCGCGCTCCGGCAAGCGCACGCCGCTGGCCACTGCCCGCATCGCGCTGGACCTGCATGCCGAAGGCCTGATTGATACCGACACCGCCCTCGAGCGCACCGCCGCGCTGCAACCGGAGGACTTGGCCACCAGCCATCTGGCCGATGACAGCGGCACGCCGGCACAGCCCGCCGGCCAGGCCGCCAGCGCCTGCTCCGGCGTCTGCAGCGGCGAGATCGCGCTCGATACCGCGCGCGCCCTGCAGCGTGCTGCCGAAGGCGCGGCCGTGATCCTGGTGCGCCCCGATGCGGAAACGCACGACATCGCCGCACTGGAAACCTCGGTCGGCCTGCTCACGCGCAACGGCGCGCGCACCTCGCACGCCGCGGTGGTGGCACGCCAGCTGGGCAAGGTCTGCCTGGTCGGTTGCGAAACACTGAGCATTGACATGGGCAGCCGCAGCCTGCAACTCGGCGCGCTGCAACTGCGCGAAGGCGACACGCTGACGCTGGACGGCAACCAGGGCCTGATCTACCAAGGCACGATTGCCACCGTGAAGCAGCCTGATCCGCAAGTGATCGCGCGCCTGCAGGCGCTGCGCGAACAGCAGTCGGCCTGATCGCCAGCCACGACCACAGCAACGACCGGGCCAGCCCCGGTCGTGCTGTTTACAGCGTGAAGATCTTGCCCGGGTTCAGGATGTTGCGCGGGTCCAGCGCCTGCTTGAGCGTGCGCATCAGGTCAATCGCGGCATCTCCCGCTTCTTCCTGCAGCAGCTCCATCTTGTGCAGGCCAACGCCGTGCTCGCCGGTGCAGGTGCCGCCAGCGCGAATGGCGCGCAGCGCCTGACGGCGATTGAGCGATTCTGCCAGCTCGCGCTCGGCCGGAATAGCCGGATCGGTCAGGTACAGCATGTGGAAGTTGCCGTCGCCCACGTGGCCGACCACCATGTAAGGCAGGCCCGAGGCATCGGCCTCCTGCGCCGTCTCGACCACGCATTCGGCCAGGCGCGAAATCGGCACGCAGGTATCGGTCGTGACGGCACGGCTGCCAGGCTTGAGTTGCAAGCCGGCAAACAGCGCATTGTGGCGCGCCTTCCACAGGCGGCTGCGCTCCTCCGGCTGGTGCGCCCACTCGAAAGCGCTACCGCCATGGCCGGCGGCAATCTCCTGCACCAGCTCGGCCTGCTCCTGCACGCCCGCGGCACTGCCGTGAAACTCCATCAACAGCATCGGCGATTCGGCCAGCTCCAGCTTGTCGTAACGGTTCACGGCGCGCACGGCATTGGCGTCCAGCAGCTCGCAGCGCGCAATCGGCACGCCCAGCTGGATGATCTGGATGGTGGTGTTGACGGCATCGGCCACCGTGGGGAACTGCACCACGGCCGCCGCCACATGCTCTGGCTGCGGGTAGATACGCACCGTGATTTCGGTGATCACGCCCAGCGTGCCCTCGCTGCCGACGAACAGGCGCGTCAGGTCGTAGCCGGCGCTGGACTTGCGCGCATGCGTGCCGGTCCGCACGATGCGGCCGTCGGCCGTGACCACCGTCAGGGCCAGCACGTTCTCGCGCATGGTGCCGTAGCGTACCGCGTTGGTGCCGCTGGCACGCGTGGCCGTCATGCCGCCAATGCTGGCGTTGGCACCCGGATCCAGCGGAAAGAACAGCCCAGTATGGCGGATCTCGCTGTTGAGCTGTTCACGCGTCACGCCGGCCTGCACGGTCACGCTCAGGTCGTCCTCGCTCACGCGCAGCACGCGGTTCATGCGCGATACATCCAGGCTGATGCCGCCCTGCACTGCCAGCAGATGCCCTTCAAGCGAGGAGCCGGCCCCGTAGGGAATCACCGGCACCGCATGCGCATGCGCCTGCTGCATGACAAAGGCGACTTCTTCGGTGGACTCACAGAACACCACCAGCTCGGGCGGGTCCACATCAAACGGCGATTCGTCACGGCCATGCTGCTCGCGCACCGCCAGGGACGCCGAACAACGCTCGCCAAATCTCTGTTGCAAGGTATCGCGCAGCGCGTCGGGCAGCGGGCGCGGGGAATGGGATACAGGCGCAGTCACGGTCAATTCCTCCAAGAATCAGGCCGCTAGCCTAACACGATCAGGCTGACAGCCGCCCCGCCGCATCCACGCCCTGATCGCCTACGATAGACGCTTGACCAGACATCCCTTATTGCACAGGAGCTTCACTTGACCCCCATCGCCCAAGACCGTTTCGCCCTCGTCCTCGGAGCCCAACAGCTGGAAAGCAGCTTCGAGCAGGCCATCTTCCGCATGGACATCACGCCAGAGCACACCAACATCCTCGGTGGCGTCCATGGCGGCGTGATCTTCTCGCTGGCCGATTTCGCCTTTGCCTCGGCCTGCAATGCCGGTGAAGGCAGCTTTATCGGCTTGCAGGCCGAGATCCGCTACATGGCCGCGGCCAAGGACAAGCAGCTGATCGCCACCGCCAAGCGCGTTGGCGGCACGCGCAAGTTCGCCCACTACGAAGTCATGGTCACCGACGGACTGGGCAACGCGCTGGCGCTGTTCACCTCGACCGCCTATCGCGTGGCCTGAGCTCGCTTGCGGGTCATGCGGCATCGCTGCACACTTTATATCTTTTGATATTAAAATGCATGGATTATTCCACCCATGCTGAAAGGAGACCCGCATGACCAAGATCCTGACCGCCACCCTCGCCGCCGGCCTGCTGGCCCTGGGCACTGCCGCCCAGGCCGAAGAGCTGCTCGTCAACATTCACTCCGGCCAGCCCATGGCCCAGGGTGCCGGCCTGGTCCTGGCCACGCAAGCCCAGGCGCAAAAGCACTCCGTGCGCGTGCTGCTGTGCGATGCTGCCGGCGACATCGCCCTGAAAGGCCAGCAGATGCCCGCCCTCAAGCCGAACAACGTCACGCCGCAGCAATTGCTGCAGGGCCTGATCAAGAACGGTGCCAAGGTCGAAGTCTGCGCGCTCTACCTGCCCAACACCGGCAAGCAGCCGTCCGACCTGATCGACGGCGTGACGCCGGCCAAACCGGCTGACGTGGCAGCCCACCTGGTCAAGCCGGGCATGCACACCCTGGGCTTCTGATCCTCTCGCCCACAACCTGCAGCGAACCTCGTCCCCGGATCAGGTTCGCTTTTTTGACTGTTCCCGGAGCGCCACATGTCCAACTTGCTCAACTGGATGCAGAAAAACCTGGTCTGGAGCATCCCGATCTCCATGCTGCTGGGGCTACTGTTCGGCCTGGCCACCAATGCCAGCTTCCTGCGCGATGCCATCCTGCCGCTGACCTTCCTGATGGTATATCCGATGATGGTCAGCTTCCAGGCACGCGCCCTGGTACGCATGGATTCCGGCAAGCTGCAGCTCACCGCCATGCTGATCAACTTTATCCTGATGCCGGCGATTGGCTATGGCCTGGGCCTGCTGTTCTTTGCCGACCAGCCGATGGCGCGCCTGGCCCTGCTGCTAACCTCCCTGCTGCCCACCTCCGGCATGACGATTTCCTGGACCGGCTTTGCCAAGGGCAACGTCCCGGCCGCGGTGCAGATGACGGTACTCGGCCTGCTTGCCGGTTCGCTGCTGACACCGATCTACCTGAAACTGCTGCTCGGTGCCACAGTCGAGATCCCGCTGCTGCAAGTCTTCACCCAGATTGCCCTGATCGTGTTCCTGCCGCTCCTGCTCGGCCTGCTGACGCAACGCTGGCTGATTGGCCGCCATGGCGAGCAGGCCTTCCACCAGAAGATCAAGCAGAAGTTCCCGCCCTGGTCCACGCTGGGCGTGATCGGCATCGTGTTCGTCTCCATGGCGCTGAAGGCGCGTGACATCGTCTCCGATCCGGCCCTGGTACCGGCCTACTTCCTGCCGCTGCTGGTCATGTACGCCATCAACTTCGTGCTCAGCACCGTCATCGGCAAGCGCCTGTTTGCGCGCGGTGACGGCATCGCACTGGTCTATGGCACGGTGATGCGCAACCTGTCGATTGCGCTGGCAATTGCCATGGGCGTATTTGGCGCTGCCGGTGCCGATGCCGCGCTGCTGATTGCACTCGCCTACATCGTGCAGGTGCAGGCCGCCGCCTGGTATGTCAAGCTCACGCCGCGCCTGTTTGGCCCGGCCCCCGAGGCCAAGGCCTGATGCCATGCACCGGAGGCGTGCCGCCCTGCGCCACGCCGCTTTACTTCGCCTGCAGTTGATTTAAAATTCAAACAAGTATTGAAACAATAAATCCTCTGCAAGGGTGACGGCATGGAGATCTTCCGCTGGTTCAACAACCAGGTGCTGCGCATGGACTGGCTATCTGCCGGGGTGCGCAGCCTTCCAGAGCCACTTCCCGCCCGAGCGCACGCGCCAGATCCTGAAGCGCTTCCAGGGCATCCGCGGCAAGCTGCTGGGCCAAGTCGCCCGCCTCAGTCCTCGAAACGCCGGTCTGCGCGCAGCTGCGTCAACGGCGGATTTTCATTGCGCGCCAGCCAGCCAATGCGCACCCCCTCTGGAGCACGGTTGTCATAGCGCGGGTAGAACGGCTTGATATCCAGTAGCGGCGAGCCGTCCAGCATGTCCACCTGATCGATCAGCAGGCGACAGCCCTGCACCTCCAGCAGCCGCACCGTGCTCAGTCCGATGCGGTTCGGCCGCTTGGGCGAGCGGGTGGCAAAAATGCCATGTTCCTCGGTATCCATGAACGGCACCACACGCAGTGCCGGTGTGCGGATCTGGTGGAACTGGTAGACCAGGGTCAGGTGGCTGAAGCCCTCGATATCCTTCAGCCCGTCGGCATACTCCGGCAACAGATCGATATGGCCGCGCACGCCTTCAGCTGCCAGCGGCTGGATCGGTGTATTGACGGCCTGCCGGAACGGCGTGTGGATGGTGCCAATCGGATGCAGCAAGAAGGGTTCCATCATGCGCGGCGTGCCAGTGCGTGATGGCCACCTGCCATGACCCAAGCCTGCACAAGCGCCTGTCGGCCACGCCCTTGCGCTACCTGCTGCGGGGCAAAATCCGGCAGATAGTGCTGCAGCAGGCGCATCTCGTCAGCGGGCTGACGCAGACCCAGCCCCTGCCACCAGTCGCGACTGTCGCAACAGATCAGGCACGCCAGCATCTGTGCCAGCCAGCCGGCGGCCACCTGTGGTGCATGCGTCGGTTGCTGCGGCTGCAACAGGGAGGCCAGCACCGCCACGTCGGGTGGTACCTGTTGTTGCAGGTGTCGATACTCAGCGGCGGGCATCGGCTGTACTGCGCCCAGTCGTGGCAGGCAGAAACGCACCACGGCCAGCAATTCGTCCTGGGGCAGGCCCTGCGTCCAGACAAACAGCGGCAACTCACCCGACTGCGCATCTGACAGAACACGCGTCAGGCCATGACGCAACAGGTTTTCCGGGGAAGCGGTAGCGGACATGGACAGCTCCTGGCAAGGCAGATTCCGGGTGGACTCCGCATCGTTATATATTTGATTATATTTCGATGGCCTGTCAGGCACCAGAGGCTCTCAGGCCTGCCCCGCCAGCACCTGCTGCACCCAGCGCTGCAGCTCTGCTGCCGGCATGGCGCCAGACTTGCGCGCCACTTCGCGCCCGCCCACATACACCGCCAGCGTGGGAATGCTGCGAATGCCCAGCGCGGTGCCGGTCTGCGGGTTGGCTTCGGTATCAAGCTTGGCAAAGATAGCCTGGCCCTGCATGGCCTGCGCCGCCTGTTCGAACTGTGGCGCCATCATGCGGCAGGGGCCGCACCAGGGCGCCCAGAAATCCACCACCACCGGCAGTTCAGTGCCGCTGGTATAGCGCTGGAAGCTGGCATCGGTCAGCGCCACGGGCTGCTGCGGCAGCAGGTTTGTCTGGCAGCGGCCACAGTTCAGTTCCTTGGCCAGATCGGATTCGGCCACGCGGTTCTTGGCCTGGCATTGGGGGCAGATGAGATGCATGAGGGTCTCCACGGCTTGTGTTCAATCTGGCTGTACATATGGAGCAAGGCGCTGCCGCTTTCAAGGCAGCTGTTGGCCGCATCCGTCAGCACTTGCAACACGATCCGGGGGTATCTCACGCCATGAGACTCGGGCTCCTTAGCATGAAAGCCATCACGTTGACAGGAGGTTTTCATGCAGATTCCCGTTTTTTATTCCGAACAAATGGTGGCCGATTCCATGGGTTTTTCGCCCAGCGCTGGCAAGCCAACTGAGGTCGTGCAATCGTGGCAGGCACTCGGTCTGCCGCTGCAGATCCTGCCGCCGACGCCCGCCAGCCGCACCCAGCTGGAGCGCGCCCATGAGCGCTGGTATGTCCAGGGCGTGCTGGACGGCAGTATCCAGAACGGCTTTGGCAACCACTCGCCCCAGGTTGCGGCATCGCTGCCCTACACCTGCGGCGCCATGATCGATGCCTGCCTGGCCGCGCTGCACAACCGCACGGCAGCGGTGGCACCCTGCTCCGGCTTTCACCATGCCGGCTACGACTTTGGCGGTGGTTTCTGCACCTTCAACGGCCTGATGGTGGCGGCGCTGGATCTGCTGATAACCGGCAAGGCGGCAAAGGTCGGCATCCTCGACCTGGACATGCACTGGGGCAATGGCACGGCCGATATCATCCAGAAGCGCGGCCTGGGCCAGGTCGTGGTGCACGATAGCCGCAGCGTCAGCCAGCACCGGGCCGAGGCTTTTCTTGACCAGCTGGCGCAGGATATCCGGCAGCGGTTTGCCGATTGCGACCTGCTGATCTACCAGGCCGGTGCCGACAGCCATATCGATGATCCGCTGGGCGGCTACCTGACGACGGCGCAGATGCTGCGCCGCGACCAGATCGTGTTTGCCACCTGCCGCGAACTCGGCCTGCCGGTAGCCTGGAACCTGGCCGGCGGCTATCAGCGCGACGACAACGACAGCATCCGTCCGGTGCTCGACTTGCACGACAATACGATGAAAGCCCACGCCCACACCTTTCTGCTGGAGGCCGCTGCCTGACATGGAACGTTCCGTCCGTCTTTCCCGCATCCAGGCCCTGATGAGCCGGGCCACCGGCGTGACCCTGGCCCAGCTCATGGCCGATCTGGAAGTCTCGCGTGCCACCATCCACCGGGACCTGGAGCTGATGCGCAGCCAGATGAACACGCCCATCGTCTGGAACCGGGATACCGGCACCTACCATATCGATCCCGAACAAGGCTTTGGCGTGCCCAGCCGCATGCTGCCCGGCATCTGGCTCAAGCCGGCGCAGGCCTATGCCTTCCTGACGCTGAACAACATGGTCGAGAAGATCGCGCCGCAGCTGCTGGGGCCGTTCGTCTGGCCCATGCGGGACATGCTCAAGCGCATGCTGTTCGAGACTGAGTACCCCATGCACCGCCTGGACAAGAAGATCGCCATCGAGATGCCAGGCGTGCCGGAGCTGTCAGACCTGACATTCACCACGCTGATCGATGGCCTGCTGCGCGAACAGCCATTGCGCATCACGCTGAAAACGACGGAAGGCGCACCTCCTCCCATCATCAGTGGCACGCCCACCCAGCTGCGCATCCGGCACGATGGCTGGCAGCTGCAGCTGGAGACCGCGCCGGCACAGGAGCAGCAGGTGGATCTGCGCGATGTACTGGATGTCGCCCTGGTGCAGCCCGCCAGGCGCCAGCCCTCTGCACCGTCAACGTAGACGGCCTTCATTCCCCCCTGAATCCACCCAGCGCGAACCCCGCGCCAGCATGGTGCTGCCCGTCAGCGCCCGCCCTGCTGCATTCTTTTTTTAGGAAAACCTCATGCAAGCCATCATCGCCTATCTGGTCGGACTGTTCATCATTACGCCCCTGATCATCAACATCACCGGCCTCGTATTCGCAAAAATCGCCGCGGAAGAAGCCTCCCGGACCTTGCTGGTAATCGGAGCCGGCATAGGTGCCGTGGCCAGCTACCTGATCCTGAAACCCTGGTTCGGCATCATGGACACCAGCTTTCCGTGGTACGCCTACCTGATCTGCATGACACCCGTCATCCTGAATGATCTTCACCGCATTGGCCGCGGGTCAAATCCCGATTACCTGATGGCGCTATTGGTGGGTATGGGTGTTGCCCTGGCGGTTTTCTGAGAGCACGTATTTGAATCAACAGGAGAAAGACATGAAACCAGCACCATACCGTCACACCAGTCTTGATGAGGAGATGGACGAATACCCATCAGAGGGTCCTCTGAGCAGCCATATGGGGCCGCATCTCGAGAAGCTGATGAATGCCTTGCAAGAAGCCAGCCGGCATTTGATCCAGGCATCCGACGCGGCAGAGGATCTGCGTCGGGATCTTCGCATGCAGTTCCATATCCGCTCTCGCGGCCTGCATTCCGATGCCAACAAGACCTGCCAGTTTGTCGAGATGGCAAAGGCCACACTGGCTCGCAGTACGGCCGCTGCCTATGCTCAACTCGAGGCCATCGGGCAGTACCGTGACTGACATCCTGGCCAGTCACACGGGAGCAGACAAGAAAAAGGCACCTGGCGCATCAGCCCCAGGTGCCTGTCTGTCCGTATGGCAGCAAGCGCTTATTCGTCGCCCACCAGCACCTCATTGCGCCAGACGCTGAACGAGATATTGCTGGTTTTCAGGAAGCTCACGATACGCGCCTGCGTCACGCCACCTTCCAGATCCAGGTCGAGTTCCAGCACCGGGTCGTTTTCGTCATCCAGGTAGCTGCGGGAGTATTTCTTGGTGCGGTTCCAGCTGTTGATGCGGCTCAGCGGCACGTTCCGGTCAAACGAGGCACGGAACAGGATCGATTCCTTGTCCTTGGGAATCAGCAGCAACGCCGAATAGCCATCGATTTTCCAGACCAGATCGCCATCCTTGTCGACGGTGTAGCTGTAGCCTTCCTGTTTCATGATGGATTCCAGCTGCGCGGTCGATGTCTTGCTGACCACGGCCTGCGCCTGGGCAGTGCCGGCTACGCCCAGCATCAGGGCCAGTGCGGCCAGCATGGTGAAGAAACGGTTTTTCATGTTATCTGCTCCCTGTCAACGTGTATGAATGCCAAGCATGGGCATGCCCTAGCAGCAAGCGCACAGTATAGGGACTGCCACAGCGGATAGTAACACCAAGCCCTGCATGACAGGGAAAATCCGGCCTTCAGACAATAAAAAAGCACCCAATTTTTACATTGGGTGCTTTCTATATTGGTAGGCGCGACTAGATTCGAACTAGCGACCCCCACCATGTCAAGGTGGTGCTCTAACCAACTGAGCTACGCGCCTGAAACTTGTTCAGAAGTGAGATTATAGACCGGATTTTTGCGTTTGTGCAAGACGTGCGGTCAACTTTCCACATTTTTTCATCGACGGCGCGCGCCATGCACCCCTGGCAGTCCCTGCAAGGCGTGCAGCACCTTGCCCAGCTTGTGCGTATCGCTCACCTGCACCGTCATGGTCATGTGCGTGATGCCCTTGCTGACATCATTGTGCATGCCCAGCACCGGCATCTTCTCGGCGGCAAACAGCTCGCTGATGTCGCGCAGCAGGCCGGTACGCGCATTGGCCTGGATCAGCACGTCCACCGGGTACTGCCCGGCCGTGCTGTCAGATCCTTCCCACTCCACATCGATACAGCGTTCGGGATGATCGCGCACCATGCTGCGGTAGTTGGCGCAATCCAGCCGGTGTACGCTCACGCCCTTGCCGCGCGTGACAAAGCCGCCAATCGCATCAGGTGGTGCCGGCTTGCAGCACTTGCCGAGCTGCGTCAGCAGCGACCCCATGCCCACCACCAGCACGCCACCCTTTTGGCCGGCACGCCGGGCGCGTTCGCCCATGGCGGTGGTCTTCTGCAGCACCACCTCATCCTCGGTCAGTTGTGGTGCCTGCGGCTTGAGCACGGCCTCGATATTGCGCAGCGAGAACTCGTCCTTGCCCACCACCTCGAACAGCGCATCCGGGCTGTCAAAACCCAACTGCTCGGCCAGATGCACCAGGTTGGTCGAGGTCTTGCCTTCGCGCTGCAGCAGTTTTTCCACCGCCTCGCGGCCGCGCGCCACGGTTTCCTGCGTGATCTGCGCGTTGTACCAGGCACGCACCTTGGCACGCGCGCGGTTGCTGACCAGATAGCCCTGCTCCGGATTCAGCCAGTCGCGTGACGGGCCACCTTCCTTGACGGTGACGACTTCCACCGTCTGGCCGCTCTGCAATTTGGTCTGCAGCGGCACCATCTGGCCGTCCACGCGTGCACCACGGCAGCGGTGGCCGACACTAGTATGCACCGCATAGGCAAAGTCCACCGGCGTGGCCCCCTGCGGCAACTCGACAATCGCGGCATCGGGCGTCAGCACATAGATGCGGTCTTCCAGCAAGGCATGCTGGGTGCCGGCGCTTGGGCCTCCGGGCTGCTCACTGCCAGTCTGGGCAAAATCACGCTCCCAGGCCAGCAGCTGGCGCAGCGCTGCGATCTTGCTGTCGTAGCTGCTGTTGGCGCTGTGGCCGGCATAGCCCTTGGCTCCGGCTTCCTTGTAGGCCCAATGCGCCGCCACGCCGGTTTCGGCATGGTCGTGCATCGCCTGGGTGCGGATCTGGATCTCCAGCGGCCGCCTCGGATGGCCCTCCTCGGCATGCATCACCACCGTATGCAGCGACTGATAGCCGTTGGCCTTGGGCTTGACGATGTAGTCATCGAATTCGGACGGCACCGCCTCGAAAGTGCTGTGCACCCAGCTCAGTGCCGCATAGCAGTCCTTCAGCTCCGGCACGATGACGCGCAGCGCCATCACGTCGTAGATGTGGTCAAACTCCAGCTTCTTGCCGCGCATCTTCTTGACGATGCTGTAGATGTGCTTGGGCCGCGCCTGCAGGCTGGCGCTGATACCCTGGCCCAGCAGGCCCTCATGCACCTGCATGCGCAGGCGCTCCACGCGCTGCTCGCGCTCGACGCGCTTCTCGTCCAGCAGTCGCGCCACATCGCGGTAGACATCGGGCTCGAGAAAGCGGAACGCCAGGTCTTCCAGCTCCCACTTGATCTGCCAGATACCGAGCCGGTTGGCCAGCGGTGCCAGCACATGCAGCGATTCGTAGGCCATGGCATACGGGCATTCGCTCTTGCTGGCGGCAAAGTGGCGCAGCGTCTGCAGCCGCGATGCCAGCCGCAGCAGCAGCACGCGCAGGTCGCGCGAGAACGCCAGCAGCATCTTGCGCACCGCCTCGAGCTGGCTCGACATGTCGGCGACCTGGTCGCGACCCTGTTCGCGGTGGTGCTTCTGCAGCTGCATCAGGCGCATCGCCTGCAGCACCAGCTCGGTGTATTCCTGGCCAAAGTTCTGGCCGATGATGTCCTCGGGCTTGCTCAGGTGCGAGGCGGTATAGATCAGGTAGGACGCCGCCTGCAGCGCCGGCGCACCCCCCATCTGTTCCAGGATGCGCGCCATGCCATCGGCATGCTGCAGTTCGTTCTCGCCGGTGCCCAGCTTGCTGTTGGCCAGCAGCGGCGCGGCAAAATGGCGCGCCCGCGTCAGGATGTCTGCCGATTCCGGCAGCATGTCCGAGGCGGCCTGCACCACGTCCGACACCCCCTGTCCCGGCTGGGGCAAGGGTGGGACGGGATTCTGTCCAGTGTTCATGTCTTTCTTCAGGGTGCCGCTGCGGCACAAAAAAAATATCAGGCAGCCTGGGCTTCAGGCTCCGGCAAGGGGTTCAGCAGGAAACCGGTGACGGCATCACGCTGGTCCTGCGCCACGATGGTGGGCGCATGGCCAACGCCGGCAAACTCGACCAGTTGGGCGCGCGGGCCGCGCTGCCGCATGGCCTGCGCGGTTTCGTGCGGCAGCAGATCGGAATCGGCACCGCGCAGCAGCAGCAGCGGCGCCTGGATCGCGTCGTACATCTGCCACAGCATGGCCTCGCCCTGCGCCCAGGCGTCCTGGCTGATATCGCCAAAGGCACGGCCAATCGCCGGATCATAATGCTGGCGCCAGCCGCCCTGCGGGTGCGGCATCAGCTGCGCCTGGTTCAATTGCGTCCATTCCTCATCCGAATGCGGGCCAAAGGCGGCAAAGCGTTCACGCAGATGCGCCACTGCCTCTGCCTCACTGGCGAAATGACCTGTGTCGCCCACATAGCTGCCGATGCGGCTCAGCGCCTGCCAGGACAGCGTCGGGCCCACGTCATTCAGCACCATGCGGCTGAAGTGCGGCACGCCCTGCGGCCAGACCGGCAGCGCCTGCGCCGCCGTCATGCCCAGGCCGATCAGGCCGCCCATGCTGGTACCGACCCAGTCGAGTCGGGTGATGGGAGCCTGCTGCTGCAAGTGTGCCAGCAGCTGCAGCATGGCGCCCACGTAAACCGGTACCTGGTACAGCGTGTGGTCACGCAGCCATTCGCTCTGGCCACGACCGGCAATGTCCGGGCAGATGATGCGCAGTGGCGGCAGACCACGCGCAGCGGCATCGGCCAGCAGCGTCTGGGCCAGCGCGTCAAAGTCGCGGCCCTGACGCGTCAGGCCGTGCACACAGACCACCACGTGCGCGGCATCAGGCTGGCCCCACTGCCACCAGGCCTGCCGGAAGGCCTGCGGCCCTGCGTTGCAAACCATGTGATGAAGGGCGGGTGCCGATGTCGTCATGTTGTCTCCTCGCTCGCCGTAGGGATGCCAATAATCTGGCCCCGCGGCGCTGTTATGATGATTTTTGATACTACCTGATATTCACCTATTTGCGAGGAGAGACACATGTTGAAAGGCAAGACGGCATTGGTTACCGGTTCCACCAGCGGCATCGGTCTGGGCATTGCCAAATCACTGGCGGCCCAGGGTGCCAACGTGGTACTGAACGGTTTTGGCGATGCCGACGGGCCGCAGCGCGAAGTACTGGAAGCCGGTCGTGACCACGGCGTGCGCGTGGCCTACCACGGCGCCGACATGAGCAAGCCGGACCAGATCGAAGCCATGATGCAGTTTGCCGCGCAGGAATTCGGCCGCGTCGACATCCTGGTCAACAACGCCGGCATCCAGCACGTGTCCAACATCGAATCCTTCCCGGTCGAAAAGTGGGACGCCATCATCGCCATCAACCTGAGCAGCGCCTTCCACACCATGCGCCTGGCACTGCCGGCCATGCAGCAGGCCGGCTGGGGCCGCATCATCAACGTGGCCTCCATCCACGGCCTGGTGGCATCGGCCGGCAAGACCGCCTACGTCGCCGCCAAGCACGGCATTGTCGGCATGACCAAGGCCGTGGCACTGGAAAACGCCCAGAACGGCGTGACCTGCAACGCAATCTGCCCGGGCTGGGTGCTGACCCCGCTGGTGCAAAAGCAGATCGATGACCGCGCTGCCGCACAAGGCATCAGCGTGGAGCAGGCACAAAAGGACCTGCTGGGCGAAAAGGAACCCTCGCTGCGCTTCACCACGCCCGAAGAGCTGGGCGCGCTAGCGGTGTTCTTCTGCTCGCCGGCCGGCAACAACATCGTCGGCGCGGCCTGGAACATGGACGGCGGCTGGACGGCGCAGTAATCCGGCACCACTCCTGGCAGGCTGTGGCCTGCCCCGGACGGCATGCGGTCATTGACGGCATGCCGTTTTTCTGGCCCGCTGATCTCCGACTGGCGTTACAGCGCATTGCAACTGCGTCCCGTTTGCGCGCGCCATTCCCGGCTACATTCACGGGATGTCCTTTTATTTCCGCATGCTGCTATTGCTGTCGGCGCTGACCATGGTCGGCCCGCTGGCGATCGACGCCTACCTGCCCGCGTTCCGTTCGA
The DNA here is from genome assembly GCF_045055315.1 of Allobrachymonas wangyanguii. Taxonomy (GTDB): domain Bacteria; phylum Pseudomonadota; class Gammaproteobacteria; order Burkholderiales; family Burkholderiaceae_C; genus Brachymonas; species Brachymonas wangyanguii. Next base: position 755,384 of record NZ_CP173677.1, on the reverse strand, counting down.
TCCGGGCCGATCTCGGCACCACCGATGTGCTGATGCAGCAGACGCTCAGCCTGTTCCTCTACGCCATGGCCGGCATGATGCTGTTCTATGGCACGCTGTCCGATGCCTTTGGCCGGCGCAAGGTGATTCTGGGCTCGCTGGTGCTATACACCTTGGCCTCGATTGGCGCGGCTTTCAGCCCGAGCATCGAATGGCTGCTGGCCTTCCGCGTGCTGCAAGGGCTGGGATCGGGCGGCGGCGGTGTCGTTGGCCGTGCCGTGGTGCGCGACCTGTTCCACGGCCCGGATGCGCAACGCATGATGTCGCACATGACCATGGTGTTTGGCCTGGCACCGGCGCTGGCTCCGATCATGGGCGGCTGGCTCGAGGTGCACCTGGGCTGGCGCTGGATTTTCGGCGCTTCGGCGGTCTTCGGCGCGCTGCTGCTGGTGCTGTGCTGGCGCTATCTGCCGGAAAGCCTGCCGGAAGAAAAACGCCAGCCATTCAAGGCCTCGCAGCTGGCGCGCGGCTATCTGTCCTCGGTCACCCACCTGCGCTTCATGCTGCTGGTGTTCCTGATGGCGCTGGCCTTTGCCGGCTTCTCGCTCTACGTCGGCTCGGCTGCGCACTTCATCATGGATCTGCTGCACCTGGAGGAAACCGATTTCGGCTGGATGTTCATCCCGCTGGTCGGCGGCCTGATCACCGGCTCGGCGCTGGCCGCGCGGCTGGCGGCGCGGCTGACACGGCGCCGCTTCGTCGTGCTGGCCTACTGGATCACCGGCCTGGGTGTAGCCCTCAACCTCGGCTACAACCTGTGGGCCGGTCCGGCCATCAGCGTGCCCTGGGCCGTGCTGCCGCTGTTTGCCTATTCCTTTGGCCTATCCTTCCTCACGCCCAGCGTGACCATGGCGGCGATGGACTACTTCCCGCGCAACCAGGGCATGGCGGCATCGATGCAATCCTTTGTGCAGATGTCGGTGTTTGCCACGGTGGCCGGCTTTGTCGTGCCGCTGCTGTTTGGCAGCGGGCTCAAGCTGGCGATCGGCATGGCCAGCGTCTGGGGTGCCAGCCTGCTGCTGTTGTGGACCTTCATGGCACTGCAGGCGGCCCAGCGCCGACAAGACGGCCAAGGCTGACGAGGCCCCATCGCCAGCAGGGAGCCAGCGCCAAATGGCTGGCGCTGGCAGCCCAATGCGCGATAATAGGGAAATACCCCTCCCAGCAGCGCCCAACGCGGGCGCCCACTTGAAGATACCCATGACCGATACTTCCCGTGCGCCGGCCGATGCCGTGCTCGCTCCCATCTCCCCCGTGGCCGATATCGTGGCCGACATGCGTGCGGGCAAGATGGTGATCCTGATCGATGACGAGGACCGCGAAAACGAAGGCGACCTGATCCTCGCTGCCGACCACGTCACGCCCGAAGCCATCAACTTCATGGCGCGCTATGGCCGCGGCCTGATCTGCCTGACCCTCACGCGCGAGCGTTGCCAGCATCTGGGCCTGTCGCCCATGACCACCAACAACGGCACCGTCTACGCCACCGCCTTCACCGTCTCCATCGAGGCGGCAGAAGGCGTCACCACCGGCATCTCTGCCGCCGACCGTGCGCGCACCATCCAGGCCGCCGTGGCACCCAACGCCAAGGCCAGCGATCTGGTGCAGCCCGGCCACGTGTTCCCGCTGCAGGCCGTGGATGGCGGCGTGCTGATGCGCGCCGGCCATACCGAAGCCGGCTGCGATCTGGCCAGCATGGCCGGCACCAGCCCGTCGGCCGTGATCTGCGAGATCATGAATGATGACGGCACCATGGCCCGCCTGCCCGACCTGCAGAAGTTCGCCGCCGAACACGGCCTGAAGATCGGCACCATTGCCGACCTGATCGAGCACCGCAGCCGCACCGAATCCATGATCCGCAAGATGGCCAGCCGCACGCTGATGACCGCGCACGGCGAATTCATGGCCCATGCCTACCAGGATCTGCCCAGCGGCAACCTGCACCTGGCGCTGGTCAAGGGCCACTGGGACGAGAGCGATGTGGTGCCGGTGCGCGTGCACGAGCCGCTGTCGGTGCTCGACGCGCTCGAGGTGGATCGCCAGCTGCACAGCTGGAGCCTGGAAGACAGCCTGCGCCACATCCACGCGCAGCAGCGTGGCGTGGTCGTGCTGCTCAACTGCGGCGAAAGCGCTGAACAGCTGCTGGCCCAGTTCAATGGCACGGCCCAGCCCAGCGTGGCACCGGGCAACCGCAGCCACGACCTGCGCAGCTACGGCATTGGTGCCCAGGTGCTGCGCGAATGCGGCGTGCGCAAGATCAACATCATGGGCAAGTCGCGCCGCATGCCGAGCATGGCCGGCTATGACCTGGAGGTGGTCGGCTTTACCTCTGCCCCCACCGAGTCCTGAATCCTTACCTGAGAGAACACCCCATGAAAGACGCGAACAAGGGCAACCCCGAGATCACCGGCCAGCTGGATGGCAAGAAGCTGCGCATCGGCATCGTGCAGGCGCGCTGGAATGCCGACATCACCGATACCCTGACCGAAGCCTGCCTGTCCGAGCTGATGGAGTTGGGCGTGAAGGCCAAGCATGTCACCCTGGTGCAAGTCCCGGGCGCCCTGGAAATCCCGCTGGCGCTGCAATCGCTGGCCGACCGCTCCGGCTACGATGCCCTGATCGCGCTGGGCTGCATCATCCGTGGCGAAACCTACCACTTCGAGCTGGTGGCGAATGAATCCGGTGCCGGCGTCACGCGCGTCTCGCTGGACCACGGACTGCCGATTGCCAACGCCATCCTCACGGTCGAGAACCTGGAGCAGGCGCAGGCACGCCAGGTCGAGAAAGGCGTCGATGCGGCCCGCGTGGCCGTGGAAATGGCGCTGCTGATGCAAACCATGGCAAGCTGATCACCATGCAGACCCCTGATACCCCCGATACCCCGCAAACGCCGGAACAGGCGCTGAGCGCCTCGCTGCAAGCACAGCAGCCGCCGCAACAGAAGCCGGCCAGGGCTGCCGGCAAGCCACGCGCCAAGAGCGGCAAGGCACCGCGCAGCCTGGCGCGCGAATTCACCGTGCAGGCGCTCTACCAGTACCTGGTCGGCAAGAACGATGCCGCCGCCATCGATGCCTTCACGCGTGACCTGAGCGGCTTCCACAAGTGCGATATGGCACATTTCGATGCGCTGTTCCACGGCTGCGTGGACCAGGCCGAACAGCTGGACGCGCTGATCACGCCACACCTGGACCGCAGCTGGCCGGAAATCTCCCCGATCGAGCATGCCGTGATGTGGATCGGCGTGTACGAATTCCGCCACTGCCCGGACGTGCCCTGGCGCGTGGTGCTGAACGAGTGCATCGAGCTGGCCAAGTCCTTTGGCGGCACCGATGGTCACAAGTACGTCAACGGCATCCTGCACGCGCTGGCCAGCCAGCTGCGTGCCACCGAGGTCGCGCACGACAGCAAGCCGCGCGCATGAGCCAGCCCGCCCTGCGCCTGGCCGAGCGTGCCCGGGCCATCGAACCCTTCCATGTGATGGAGATCGCCAAGGCGGCGCAGGCGCTGCAGGCCGGCTTGCCGCCCGATGCCGATCCGATGCTCTACCTGAACATCGGCGAACCCGATTTCACCGCCGCTCCGCTGGTCGCCGAGGCAGCGCAACGCTGCATCCGTGACGGCCAGACCCAGTACACCGCCGCCAATGGCCTGCCCGCGCTGCGCGAACGCATCAGCCAGTGGTATGCCGACCGTTTCGGCCTGCAGATTGATCCGGGCCGCATCGTCGTCACCGCCGGCGCCTCGGCGGCGCTGCAACTGGTCTGCCTGGCCCTGATCCAGGCTGGCGACGAGATCCTGATGCCGGACCCGAGCTACCCGTGCAACCGCCACTTTGTCAGTGTCGCCGGTGGCACGCCACGCATGATCCCGGCCACAGCGGAACAGCGCTTCCAGCTCAGCGCGCAGCAGGTGCTGCAGCACTGGACCGATGCCACACGCGGCGTCATGCTGGCCTCGCCGTCCAACCCGACCGGCACCTCGATTGCGCCGCAGGAACTGCGTGCCATCCACGAGGTGGTCAAGGCCCGTGGCGGCGTCACCATCGTGGACGAGATCTACCTGGGCCTGAGCTACGACGATGCCTACAGCCACAGCGCGCTGGCAATCGATGACAACATCATCAGCATCAACAGCTTCAGCAAGTATTTCTGCATGACCGGCTGGCGCCTGGGCTGGCTGGTGCTGCCGCCGGCACTGGCACGCCAGGTCGAACTGCTGGCGCAGCACCTGTTCATCTGCGCCAGCACGGTATCGCAGCATGCGGCACTGGCCTGCTTCGAACCGGAGAGCCTGGCGCTGTACGAGCAGCGCCGCGCCGAATTCCGCGCACGCCGCGACTGGTTCGTGCCACAGTTGCAGGCTCTCGGCCTGGACGTGCCGGTGATGCCCGATGGTGCCTTTTACGCCTGGGCCGATTGCAGTCCCTGGTTCGAACGGCTGGGCGTGGACAACAGCTGGGACGCGACTTTTGCCCTGATGCAGCGCGCCCATATCGTGGCCACGCCGGGGCGTGATTTCGGCACCGCCGATACCAGCCGCTTCCTGCGTTTTTCTACTGCCAGCGCCCTGCCGCTGCTGCAACAGGCGATCACCCGCCTGCAGCAGCTGTAACCGACTGCTGCACCGCAACATCATGTTTCACTTTGCCATCCGCGTTTACTGGGAAGACACCGATGCCGGCGGCATCGTCTTCTATGCTAACTACCTGAAATTCTTCGAGCGGGCACGCACCGAATGGCTGCGCGCCAAGGGCATCGAACAGCAGGCGCTGCGCGAGCAGACCGGCGGCATGTTCGTGGTCACCGGCACCGAAATGAAGTACCACCGTCCGGCACGACTGGACGATGTGCTCTGCGTCAGTGCCACGCCGCTGCAGCTGGGCCGCGCCTCGGTCGTGATCGGCCAGAGTGCACGGCTGGGTGCCCCGGACGGGCCGCTGCTGTGCGAAGGCACTATCCGCATCGGCTGGGTGAACGCCGAGCGCATGCAGTCGGCGCGCATGCCGGTCGATCTGCTGCAGGCACTCGAGGATGGTGCCGCCTGAAGGTGGCCAACAAGGACCGGAATGAACAACGACATGAATATCCTGCAGCTGGTGCTGAATGCCAGCTGGATCGTGCAGGCCGTAATGGCCATGCTGCTGGTGATATCGGTAGCCAGCTGGGCCGCAATTTTTGCCAAGATCGGCCAGCTGCGCCGCTCGCGCACGCAAAACGCCGAATTTGACCGCGACTTCTGGTCCGGCAAGGGCCTGCAGGAACTGCACGCTGCCGCCAGCCAGAATGCCAAGCTGGCCGGTCCACTGGAACGCATGTTCGCCAGCGGCATGCGCGAATTTCTCAAGCAGCGCGAGCGCCAGGTGGACGATGCCACCACGCTGGACGGCACGCGCCGCGCCATGCGCGCCAGCTACCAGCGCGAGCTGGATACGCTGGAAGGCAAGCTGTCCTTCCTGGCTTCGGTCGGCTCCATTTCGCCCTATATCGGCCTGTTTGGCACGGTCTGGGGCATCATGCACGCCTTTACCGGCCTGTCGGCCATGGAACAGGTGACGCTGGCCAGCGTCGCGCCCGGCATCGCCGAAGCCCTGGTGGCCACCGCACTCGGCCTGTTCGCCGCGATTCCGGCGGTGCTGGCCTACAACCATTTCAGCCGCGATATCGATCGCCAGTCGGTGGCCATGGAAACCTTTGCCGAGGAGTTCCTCAACATCCTGCAGCGCCAGAGCCACGCTGCGGCGCACTGAGCGGAGCCTGTCATGCCCGGATTTGCGCCCCGCCACCGTCGCCGCCGTGCCATGAACGAGATCAACATGGTCCCGTTCATCGACGTGATGCTGGTGCTGCTGATCATCTTCATGGTCACCGCGCCGATGATCCAGCCTTCACGCGTCGATCTGCCCAGTGTCGGCAGCAGCGCCAGCCAGCAGCAGGACGCGGTGCGCATAGTGCTGACGGCAGACGGTACCATCAGCGTTGGCCGTGATCGCCAGGGCCAGCCGCAGACCGTGACAACAACCGATCTGGCCAGCGCCGTGCAGGCGGCCCAGGCCGGCCAGGCCGATGTGCCGGTGCTGATCAGCGCCGACAAGACGCTGCAATACGACAGCGTGATGCAAGTCTACAGCCAGCTGAAACAGGCCGGCGTGCAGCGCATAGCGCTGGCAGTACAGCCGGTCGCGGCGCGCTGATCCGGGACATGAACAGCCTGCAGATGTCTCATGCGCAGCTGATGCCGCCGGCCACGCCACGGCGCGGCCTGCCGCTGCTGGGTGCGCTGCTGGTGCATGGCACGCTGATCGGCCTGCTGGCGCTGGGATTGCAATGGAAGACCGCCCCGCAGGACAGTGGCTTTGTTGCCGAAATCTGGGATGCGCAGCCAGAGCAGGAAGGGGCACGAGGCGATGCCGGCCCGCCGCCGGAGCAGCCGCCAGCTGCGGCTCCCAGCCCCACTGAACTGCAGGCGCAAGCCGCTGCAGCACAACGCCAGGCCGAACAACGCCAGCAGGCGGCCGCCGAGCGCGCCGCGGCTGCCCAGCAGCGTCAGGCCGAAGCAGCTGAAGCACGCAAGGCAGCACAAGCCGAGGGCCAGGCCGCCGCCGCGCAGGCACACGCGCAAGCCCAACGCGATGCCGACATCGCCGAACGCCGCCGCAAGGAACAGGAACAGCGCCAGGCCGATGCCCGCAAGCAGCAGGAACAGCAACGCCAGCAGGCGGCGCGTGACAAGGCCGAGGCCGAGCGCAAGCAGGCAGAAGCACGCAAACAGCAGGAGCAACAGCGCCAGCAGGCCGCCCGAGACAAGGCCGAAGCCGACCGCAAGCAGGCAGAGGCGCGCAAACAGCAACAAGCCGCAGCCGCCACGGCAGAAAAACGCAAGGCCGATGCCGCCGCTGCTGCGCGCGCGCGCGCCGATGCAGCAGACCATGCCGCGCAGATGGCGCGGTTACAGGCACAGGCGGGTGGCAGCGGATCAGGCACTGGCTCTGCCCAGGCCAAGGGCACCCAGGGCGGTGGACAGGCCGCACGCAGCAGGGGCGGGCCGTCGGCCGGCTACGCCGCAAAAGTCCGCGCCAAGGTACGTCCCAACATCATCTACAACGATTACGATCGCGACAATCCGCGCACCGACATCGAGGTACGTGCCGCCCCTGACGGCACCATCATCGGTCGCCGCATCGTCCGCCCAAGCGGGATCAAGGCCTGGGACCAGGCCGCCCTGCGCGCGGTAGACCGCACGCGCACCCTGCCCAAGGATGTGGATGGTAGCGTGCCGGCCACCATTGTGCTGGAGCTTCGGCCGGGTTGATCCCTGCCGCGATCAGGCCTGCTGAAGGGCTGCCTGGTGCACAGCCGGCAAGTCACCCAGGAGTTGTGGCAAGGCCAGCTGTACCGTATCCCAGACCACCTCCAGATTGATATCAAAGTAGCCGTGAGCGATGCGATTGCGCATGCCCCGCATGTTGCGCCAGGGAATGCTGGCATTCTGGGCAGCAAAACCCGGATAGGCATACATAACCTTGGTCGCCGCTTCGCCCAGAATAATCAGGCTCATGATGACGGCTTGCTGGGTGCGCTTGTCCTGCAGAAAGTCATCCTTGCCCAGCCCTTCCACGAAAGAGCAGGCATCTGCAGCCGCCTGCTGCATGTGCTGGACATAATCCGGCAAGCGGTTCTGGCTCATACCGGCTGTGCCTCGGACAAGACAGCGGCGCGGAATTTCGCTGGCAGGTCGCCTGGCGTCAGCACATCAACCTGCACGCCCAGGATTTGCTGTACTTCGTCCTGAAAACCGCCCAGATCAAACAGGGTCACGCCCGGCTGCACTTCCACCAGCAGATCCAGATCGCTGCCATCTGCATCAGTGCCGTGCAGCACCGAACCGAATACGCGCGGATGCGACATGCGGAAGCGCCGTGCTGCGGCCAGTACGGCCTGACGTTGGTGGCGAAGGGCTACAGAGGGGCGCATGGGACCAATCCGGACTATGACTGCCATAGATGAGCAAAAACAGTAGCAATGCTATTGTTTCCCATCATCCCAGAACAGGACGGATTGTCAAACCCGTCACCCGCCCTTCACTCGTACACGACCCGCACATCCCCACGCGGCAGCAGCGCCATCCAGCCCGCCAATGCCGCATCGCTCGGATAGAAGCGCGCGGCATCGCCGAGCTTGAGCATGCCCTGCACCTGCTCGTCCGGATAGTACTGCTGCACCTGCAGGCGCACCGGCAGGCCGCGCACGATTTCATCGCCGGTATCGAGTATCTCGCGTTTGGCCGGATGCTCGCGCAGCACGCGCTGCAGGTCCGGGCCGGCGGCATCGCCCGCCAGCTGCACGCTGGCCAGCAGGTACTTGCCAAAGCGCACGCGCGCCGAGGGCAGATCCCAGATCTGCTCCAGGTTCAGGCGCAGGTTGCCGCTGAAGCGGTCAAAGCGCGTGACTGCCTGCACGATGATCAACGCATCGTCCTTGAGCAGGCTGGGCTGGCGACCCCAGACCTGCTCGTCGGCGCTGACTTCATACACTGCCGACTTGTCATCCAGCTTGAACAGCGCCAGCTTGCCGCTGCGGCCATTGATGACGCGGAAATCGCTGACGATGCCGGCCAGCACCACGGTGTCGCGGCTGTCGCTCAGGTCGTCCAGGCGGGTGCGCGCAAAGCGGCGGATTTCGATTTCGTGCTCGTCAAACAGGTGGCCGGACAGGAAGAAACCGATGGCGGTCTTTTCCTGCACCAGCCGCTCCTTGATGCCCCAGGGCGCCGCCTCGACCAGCGGCGGCTCGTCAGTGCTGGAGCCAGGGCCATCGAGCATGTCGAACAGGCCGCCCTGGTTGGCGTTGGCGGCCTGGGTGGCGGCAAATTCAAACGCCAGATCGACGCTGGCAATCAGCTCGGCACGGTTCAGGTGCAGGCTGTCAAAGGCACCGCCACGGATCAGTGCCTCCACCGTGCGCTTGTTCAGACGCGTGCGATCAACGCGGTTGCAGAAGTCGAACAGGCTAGTGAACGGCCCGCCCTCCTCGCGCGCATCGGTGATCGCCTTGATGGCGTTTTCACCAGTGCCCTTGATCGCGCCCAGGCCGTAGCGGATCACCTGATCCGTGACCGGCTCAAAGCGATAGTTGCTGCGGTTCACGTCCGGCAGCTCGAAGCCCATGCCCATCTTGCAGGCATCTTCGTACAGCACCTTGAGCTTGTCGGTGTTGTCCATTTCCACCGTCATGTTGGCGCAGAAGAATTCGGCCGTGTAGTGCACCTTGAGCCAGCCGGTCTGGTAGGCCAGCAGCGAATAGGCGGCGGCGTGCGACTTGTTGAAGCCGTAGCCTGCGAACTTCTCCATCAGGTCGAAGATCTCGTCGGCCTTCTGCTCGCTGATGCCGTTCTCGGCCGCACCCTTGCGGAAGATCAGGCGGTGTTCGGCCATCTCCTCAGCCTTCTTCTTGCCCATGGCGCGGCGCAGCAAGTCGGCGCCGCCCAGCGTGTAGCCGCCGAGGATCTGCGCCGTCAGCATCACCTGTTCCTGATACACCATGATGCCGTAGGTCTCGCTCAGCATGTCGGCCACCAGCGGATGCGGATATTCGACCTCCTCGCGCCCGTGCTTGCGCGCCACGAAGCTGGGAATCAGGTCCATCGGGCCGGGGCGATACAGCGCGTTGAGCGCAATCAGGTCTTCCAGTCGCGTCGGACGCGCATCGCGCAGCATGCCCTGCATGCCGCGGCTTTCAAACTGGAACACGGCTTCGGTCTTGCCATCCTGGAACAGCTGGTAGGTCGGCTTGTCGTCCAGCGGGATGTCGTCAAAGCTGAAGTCCTCGCGGCCCTTGTGGCGCTTGCGGATGAACTCGCGCGCCAGCTCCATGATGGTCAGCGTGGCCAGCCCCAGAAAGTCGAACTTGACCAGGCCAACCGCTTCCACGTCGTCCTTGTCGTACTGGCTCACGGCGGAATCGCTGCCGGGCTGCTGGTACAGCGGGCAGAAATCGGTCAGCTTGCCCGGCGCAATCAGCACGCCACCGGCGTGCATGCCGATGTTGCGCGTCATGCCTTCGAGCTTCTGCGCCATCTCGATCAGCGTGCGGACCTCGTCATCGTTCTCGATGCGCTCGGCCAGCTGCGGCTCGGCGGCAATCGCGTATTTTTCCAGCGCCTCGCCGCTCAGGCCAGCGGGCGGATACTGGATCGTTACCGGCTTGCCCGGCTTGTTCGGGATCAGCTTGCTGATGCCGTCGCAAAAGGTGTAGCTCAGGTCCAGCACGCGGCCAACGTCACGGATCGCGGCACGCGCCGCCATGGTGCCGAAGGTGGCAATCTGGCTCACTGCAGCGCGGCCGTACTTGTCCTTCACGTAATCGATCACGCGGTCACGGTTGGTCTGGCAGAAGTCGATATCGAAGTCGGGCATGGAGACCCGTTCCGGGTTCAGGAATCGCTCGAACAGCAGGTTGTATTCGAGCGGATCCAGGTCGGTAATCTTGAGCACGTAGGCGACCAGCGAACCGGCACCGGAGCCACGGCCCGGCCCCACCGGGCAGCCGTTGTCCTTGGCCCAGTTGATGAAGTCCTGCACGATCAGGAAGTAGCCCGGAAAACCCATCTTGATGATGGTGCCGAGTTCGAACTCCAGCCGCTCCACGTAACGCGGGCGTTCGGCATCGCGCTTCGCCACATCGGGGTAGAGATGCTGCAGGCGCTGCTCCAGCCCCTCGTAGGAGAGCTGGCGGAAGTACTCGTCCATGGTCAGGCCATCGGGGATCGGGTAGTCCGGCAGCTGCGCCTTGCCCAGCGTCAGCGTCAGGTGCGTGCGCTTCGCAATCTCGACGGTGTTTTCCAGCGCCGAGGGAATATCGGCAAACAGCGCCTGCATCTGCGCGCTGCTGTGGAAATACTGCTGCTGCGTGAAATGGCGCGGACGACGCTGGTTGCCCAGGATTTCGCCTTCGGCGATACAGACGCGGGCCTCGTGCGCCTCAAACTCGGCCGGGGACTGGAACTGGATCGGGTGCGTGGCCACCACCGGCAGCTGCATGCGCTGCGCCAGCTGCACGGCGGCGATCACATGCGGTTCGTCGGTGCTGCGGCCGGCACGCTGCAGCTCCAGGTAGAAACGGTTCGGAAAAGCCTGCACGCATTGCATGGCCACGTCATGCGCCTGCTCCGGATCGCCGGCGAGCAAGGCCGGGCCAAGCGGACCGGCCTGCGCGCCCGACAGCATGATCAGGTCATCGGACAGCTCCTGCAACCATTCCCAGCGCAGGCTGGCCTGGGCCTTGTTGCCAACGTGGATCCAGCCACGCGACAGCAGCTCGCACAGGTTGAGATAGCCCTGGTGCCCCTGCGCCAGCAGCAGCACGCGCGGCAGCGGACGGTCCTTGACGGGCGGCAGCAGGTCTTCCAGCATCACCTCCGCGCCCAGAATCGGCTGCACGCCCTTCTTCTGCGCCGTCTTGTAGAACTTGACCGCGCCAAACATGTTGTTCAGATCGGTCAGAGCCATGGCCGGCTGGCCGTCTTTGGCGGCAGCGGCTACGGCGTCATCGATACGGACGGTGCCGTCGACGACAGAAAATTCGGAGTGGAGGCGGAGATGGACAAACATCCGGGCATTTTAGCGGCCGGGCCTGCTGCCGTCCGCGCCCGGAGGGTTTGTCACTTGCGCCAGTAGTTGTTGGCTGCAGCCACAGTCTGGAAGTTGACCGCGACCACATGCGATGCCGCGGTCAGCGCATCGGCAGAGTTGGCGTAATGGGCACGCAACTCCTTCAGTACGACCGGATCAGGCTGGGTGTACTTGACGCCGCGGCGGCTGAGCGTGATCGCCAGCTCGAAGCCTTGTTGCGGGGTGTCGGTGATCAGGGAATCGAGCCAGGTATCCATGGATTGCTCCTCACACAGGATGGGTTCAGTGGGTGAGGGTCATGGTAGCCCATGGGTGCTGCCCGGTCTGCAAAGCACCCATGGCAGGCAAGTGATTGCACTCAGCCTTGCTGCCAGCGCGCCGCAGCAGCAGCCACGCGCTCGCCATAGGCCCGCGCGGTATCCAGATCGCCTTGCAGCATCTCTTCCACGCTGGCGTCAGATGGCGTCTGCGCCATGGCACCGGCGTAGGCACCGAGGTAGTTGGGATCGTTGCGGCCGGCCTCCTTGTGGCTGGCGGGCAGCTGGCCCAGGCTGACCCAGAGGCCGCCATGCTGGCTGGCCAGCGACTGCAGGTACTGCAGCGTGACCTGCTTGTCGCCGTTCATGCCGGCGCTGTTGGTAAAGCCGCCAAACAGCTTGTCTTTCCAGGCCTGCACGAACCACTTCTTGGAGGTGGCATCGGCAAAGCGCTTGAACTGCCAGCTCGGGCCGGCCATGTAGGTGGGTGCGCCAAGAATGATGGCGTCTGCCGCATCCAGCAGCTTCCAGGCCGGTTCAGGCAGGTTGCCATCGGCATCAATGGCGATGGCGCGGGCCCCGGCACCGTCGGCCACGGCCTGCGCCATGCGCTGGGTATGGCCGTAGCCGGAATGGTAGACGACAACAATCTTGGCGGACATGGGCAGCTGCTCCTGAAAACAATCAGGCAGCTAGCTTAGCAAACTCTCAGGCGCGGCGTGCGTCCAGTGACAGGCGACCGGCACCTGCGGCTGCCAGCACCAGCAGGCCACCCACCACAGCGATGTTCTTGTTGAACAGCAGCTGTTGCACCATTTGCGCATCAGCCGGGGCAGACCAGTAGGCGTGGAAGAAGAAGCTCGCCACCAGCGTGAAGCCGCCCAGCACCAGCGCGGCAATGCGGGTACGGAAGCCGACGATCAGGGCCAGCGCGCCGAGGATTTCAACCGCTGCACCGACGATGGCGGCCAGTTCTGGCAGGGGCATGCCGACGGACTGGATATAGCCCACGGTACCGGCAAAACCGGTCAGCTTGCTGATACCGGCAGGCAGGAACAGCGCTGCCAGCAGCAGGCGGCCGATCAGGTTGGCGGAATCGGCAGCGGTGCTGGACGAAGAAGAGGCAGTCTGGAAAGCAGTGGTTTGGGACATGATGATTACCTGTATGAAAAATAATGAGTGAAAACTGGTGCAGCCCGTCTTGGCCGAACCACGATGTGTATGGTAGAACTCGTCCCATCAATCAATAACGATCTATATTGATGTCAACATTCAAATTTTTTGAACCATGAATCTGGACCACCTGCACGACCAGCTCAACCCGGCCAATCTGCGCATGCTGCAGGCGATTACCGATCACGGCAGTTTTGCCGCTGCCGCGCGCGAACTGGATCTGGTGCCCAGCGCGCTCAGCTACCGCGTGCGCCAGCTGGAAGACGCGCTCGACGTGCTGCTGTTCAACCGCCAGGGGCGCCGCGCCATTCCCACCGCTGCCGGCCTGGAGCTGCTGCAGGAAGGTGCGCGCCTGCTGACCGAAACCGGCCGCATTGCCCAGCGCGTGCGCCGCATCGCCACCGGCTGGGAATCGCACCTGAGCATCGTGATGGACAACCTGATCGATAGCGGCACCGTGCTGGAGCTGTGCCAGGCGTTTTTCGAGCTGGGCGCGCCCACGCGCATCCGCATCCGCGAAGAGGTGATGAGCGGCACGCTGGAGGCGCTGAGTCTGGGCCAGGCCGATCTCGCTATTGGCGTGGTGCTCGATACCGGCTGGAACGACCACCTGATCGAGGCGCGCCATCTGGGCGATGTGGAATTCGTCTATGCGGTGGCGGCCAGCCACCCGTTGGCGGCGATCGACCGGCCGCTGACGCCGGATGACCTGCTGCAGTATCGCGCCGTCGCCGTGGCCGATAGCGCCTCGCGCGGCCAAGGGCGCACCGTTGGCCTGCTGGCGGGCCAGGACGTGCTGGCGGTACCGAACATGGCGACCAAGATCACGGCCCAGCTCTGCGGCATCGGCGTCGGCCATGTGCCGCTGCATCTGGTGCAGCCGCATCTGGATCGCGGTGCGCTGGTGCGCAAGGAGCTGGCGCAGGAACAGCACGAAACCCATTTTTCCAGCTACTACGCCTGGCACCGTGGCAAGCAGCTGCAAGGCCAGGCACTGCAATGGTGGCTACAGCAGCTGGACAGCCCGGCCACGCAATGCGCGCTGCTCGCCGGCCACCAGCGCCAGCGTTGCTGAGGCACTTGCTACACTGCCGGCTGCCTCATGTATATCGGTCGATTCGCCCCCTCCCCCACCGGCGCGCTGCACGCCGGCTCACTGGTCGCCGCACTGGCCAGCTGGCTGGATGCGCGCGCCCATGGCGGACGCTGGCTGGTGCGTATCGAGGATGTGGACACGCCGCGCTGCAGCCCGGCGTACAGCGCGCAAATCCTGCAGCAGCTGCATGACCACGGTCTGCATCCGGATGAGACTCCGGTACTGCAATCAGAACGCAGTGCCCATTACGAACAGGCGCTGCAACAACTGATCGATACCGGACTGGCCTACCCCTGCGGCTGCTCGCGCAAGGACATTGCGACGGCGCTGGCTGCCAGCGGCCAGCAGCAGGCGCGCCATGGCGAACTGGTCTACCCCGGCACCTGCCACCCCTCACGTGGCGGGCTGCAGGGCAAGCCGGCGCGCGCCTGGCGGCTCGATGTCGCGGCCTGCCTGCAACGCATCGGCCTACCGCCCGATGGCAGCGTGCACTGGCAAGATCGCCGGCTGGGCGCGCAGCAGCAGCCGGTGCTGCAAGCCGTGGGCGACTTCGTGCTGCGTCGTGCCGATGGCCTCTGGGCCTACCAGCTGGCGGTGGTGGTGGACGACGCGCTGCAAGGCATCACCGATGTGGTGCGCGGCGAGGACCTGGCCGACAACACCGCGCGCCAGATCGTGCTGCAGCAGGCGCTCGGCCTGCCGGCGCCACGCTACCTGCACACGCCGCTGGTGCTGGGCCCGAATGGCGAAAAGTTGTCCAAGCAGAATGCGGCGCAGCCGCTGCCGGCCGGACAGGAAATGGACAACCTGCAGCTGGCCGCCCAGGCACTCAACCTGCCAGCGCAGTCGGCCAGCACGCTGGACGCCCTGCTCGCCAGCTGGATTCCGCACTGGCAGCAACGCTATCCGTAACCGGCAGATACCCGCCGTCACCCCGGAGTCACGCCCGCGTCATGCCGCACTGCTACGGTAGCCGGGTGGCATCTGCATCATGCCCGCCCTGTCCACCCGATGCACGAGGAGATTCCCATGAGCGATACAAGCAAGCTGCTGGCCGCCGCCGATCTGGCCGACCGCTACATCGAAACCATCCTGTCCACCCAGCCCGACCTGCTGGTGGGTGACATCGTCGATTGCGACAGCTCCGAAGTGGGCGCGCTGGCCGAGCGCCTGGCCCACTACCGCGAAGCCCTGATCAACGAACTGCAGGGCCAGCCGCTGCCCTACGATTACTACGACGACGAAGACGACGAGGAAGAAAGCGAGGACTGAGCTGATTCAGCGTCCTGTCGGCGCATCGGCACTGCCGATCCCGGCGCGCATCGGGTACGATGCAGTCTGACCAGGTCGCCCAAGAGGCGGCCTCCCTGCATTGCTGGCTTCAAGAGACTTCATGAGCTCCGATACCCCGTCCCTGCCCACCCCCGATTCTTCCGATGCCGCTCCTGCCCCCGAGGGCGTGGCGCATCCGCGCACCATCCGCAGCTTTGTGCGCCGCACCGGCCGCGTCACCACCGGTCAGGCCAAGGCCTACGCCGAATTCGGTGATCGCTTCCTGCAACCCTACACCGCCGAAGCACTCGACATGGAGCAGGCCTTTGGCCGCCAGGCCCCCGTGGTGCTGGAAATCGGCTTTGGCATGGGCGAAGCCACGGCACATATCGCCGGTGTGCTGCCCGACACCAACTTCCTCTGCTGCGAAGTGCACGAACCCGGCGTGGGCGCGCTGCTCAAGCGCATCGGCGAACAAGGCCTGCAGAACATCCGCATCTGCGCGCACGATGCCGTCGAGGTGATCGACCAGATGCTGCCGCATGGCAGCCTGCACGGCGTGCACGTGTTTTTCCCCGACCCCTGGCACAAGAAGCGCCACAACAAGCGCCGCCTGATCCAGCCACCGCTGGTACGCAAGCTGGCCGAACGGCTGGCGCCGGGCGGCTATATCCACTGCGCCACCGACTGGCAGCCCTATGCCGAACAGATGCTGGAAGTGCTCGGTGCCGAGGTCATGCTGCGCAACACCAGCCCGCACGCGCACGGCTACGCCGACAAGCCGCACTACCGCCCGCTGACCAAGTTCGAGAACCGCGGCCTGCGCCTTGGCCACGGCGTCTGGGATCTGGTGTTCGAACGCCAGCCGCTGGATTGAGCCGATCCCGGTTGAAGCATTCCTGACCATCCCCAGCTACAGAGATCATTCACAGACACAGGAGAAAACCATGCCCACCACCAGCTCCCCCAGCAGCACCTTCAGCCGCCAACTGGCCCGCCTGCTGCCCCAGGCGCTGTCAACCGTGGGCATGAGCGGCCTGGTCGATGCACCACGCCAGGGCAACAAGCCCGATCCGCGCACCCCCACCCGCTCCACCCAGGAGCGCATGGACGCCTACCTGCGCGTGGAGCCGGAACAGCTGAGTCCGCGCAACTTGCGCAAGCTGCTGGCCGAGCTGCAGGCGATTGTCGAGCCGCGCATCAGCGAGGCCGAGGCGATCCGCCAGGCGCAGCCCTTTGTCGACTGGTACCTGCAGGCCGATGCGGAATCGCGCGCCGACGCCTGGCGCCTGATGACCGAGCAGTTTGCGCCCGATACCGCCAAGGTACGCCAGGCCAAGCAGCAGTACGATGCCGCCCTCGGCACGGCAGAAGAAGCCCAGGCCGAAATCCGCCTGCGCAAGGCTTTCCATTCGCCGCGCACACGTCTGCTGCAGCGCATCAGCGCCACCCGCCACGGCATGCGCTTCCTGCTGGACCTGCGCACCGAACTGATGCCCCAGCTCAAGCGCGAACCGGCGCTGCTGCCGCTGGACGCCGAGCTGGAGCACCTGTTCACCGGCTGGTTCGATATCGGCTTCCTGCAGTTGCAGACCATCAACTGGGATTCACCCGCATCGCTGATCGAAAAACTGATCAAGTACGAGGCAGTGCACGATATCGTCAGCTGGGACGATGCCAAGAACCGGCTGGACCACGATCGCCGCTGTTTCGCCTTCTTCCACCAGCGCCTGCCCAACGAGCCGCTGATCTTTGTCGAGGTCGCGCTCACGCGCGAGCTGGCCGACAACATGGTGCCGCTGCTGGACGTCAGCGCCGGCGATGTCGATCTGGCCCGTGCCAACACCGCCATCTTCTACTCCATCAGCAACACCCAGACCGGCCTGCGCGGCGTCGGCTTTGGCGATTCGCTGATCAAGCGCGTGGTCGAGGCGCTGCAGACCGAACTGCCGCAGATCAAGCGCTTTGCCACGCTGTCGCCGATTCCCGGTTTCCGCAAGTGGCTGGAGCAGGAACAGAATGCCGAAAGCGTGGCGCAAGCCACCACGCCCAAGCTGCGCCAGCCGCTGGTCGAGGCCAGCGGCCTGTCCGAAGCCGACTGGATGCGCCAGTGGCCGGCCAAGATCGACAGCACCCTGCCGCGCGACGCCAATCACCCGGCGCAGCAACTGCTGCGCGGCGCGGCGGCGCGCTACCTGAGCAGCCTGAACGAACGCGGCCAACCGCTTGATCCAGTAGCGCGCTTCCACCTCGGCAACGGTGCCCGGCTCGAGCATGTGCATTGGCTGGCTGACCCTTCGGCCAAGGGCCAGCGCCAGTCCTGGGGCCTGATGGTCAACTACCTGTACGACCTGGGTCGGCTGGATCGCCATCGCGCCATGCTGGCCGAAGGCAAGGCCGCACTCTCGCGTGAAGTGATGCGCCTGGCGCAGCTCGGCTGAGCCCATCCGGGCAAACCCTGAATATCACGCCCGGACAAACTGTTGCTACAGCTGGTTGCCATGGTATTCTTGGGTGTTCCCTTGCGCCAGGCGGTGCGGGAGGAAGACAGGTGACCTGCGGGTCACCCATGACAAACAAGCATCCCGGACCTGATTCCGGGCTCCGAACCAGACCAAGGATCCACCTATGAAACTGATTCTCCTGGGCGCACCCGGCGCCGGCAAGGGCACGCAAGCCAACTTCATCTGCCAGAAATACGGCATCCCGCAGATCTCCACCGGCGACATGCTGCGCGCTGCCGTCAAGGCCGGCACGCCGCTGGGCCTGGAAGCCAAGAAGGTGATGGACGCCGGCGGTCTGGTCAGCGACGACCTGATCATCAACCTGGTGAAAGAGCGCATCGCCGAAGCCGACTGCGCCAATGGTTTCCTGTTCGACGGTTTCCCGCGCACCATCCCGCAGGCCGAAGCCATGAAGGAAGCCGGCGTCAAGCTGGACTACGTGCTGGAAATCGACGTGCCCTTCGATGCCATCATCGAACGCATGAGCGGCCGCCGCAGCCACCCTGCTTCCGGCCGTACCTACCACGTCAAGTTCAACCCGCCGAAGACCGAAGGCGTGGACGACATCACTGGCGAACCGCTGGTGCAGCGCGATGACGACAAGGAAGAGACCGTCAAGAAGCGCCTGGACGTCTACAGCCAACAGACCCGTCCGCTGGTCGACTACTACAGCAACTGGGCCAAGGAAGACCCGGCAGCTGCGCCCAAGTACCGTGCCATCAACGGCATGGGCAGCGTTGACGAGATCACCCAGGCTGCGTTTGCTGCGCTGGCGAACTGATCGGCTGATCTGACACCCCAAGGAGCTGCCTGCAGCTCCTTTTTTATTGCAGGCAACATGGCTTCGACATCGCACCCAAAAAAATGGCATCACCCCAGCCAGGACCACTGGTTGCAGGGTCGGCAGGCGCAAGCGATCCAGACCCTGATTGCTCACCTGAATACCCTGGGCAGTACCAAGCCGGTCGACATGCTGCAGCAGCTGGCGTACTACTTTTACGGCCAGCAGGACTACCGGTCTGCCGCCACGATCACGGCACAGGCATTGGCACAATGCCCTGACGATCCGGCCATCCTGGCCAATATGGCGACCTGCTGCAGCAAGGCCGGCCAGCTGGAACAGGCCGTGGAGTATGCCCGCAAGGCTGCCCGGCTGCAGGCGGACAACGCACTCGCCTGGGACGTGCTGGCCGCTTCGCTACGACGTATTGGCCAACTGGAAGAAGCACGCGAGGCCGGCAGCACCTCGCTGCGCATCAAGGACCAGGCCCAGCCGTCTGCCACGCCTGGCTGGCAACTGCCCGCTGGCAAGCCGTCCGAGCTGGCCTTGCAGTCCGGCAAGCAGCACGTGATCGCCTTCTCGCTCTGGGGCAAGCAGCCACGTTACCTGCTGGGCCTGCTGCAGAACGCACTGATGGCACCGGTGATCTACCCCGGCTGGGAGCTGCGCTGCTACCTGGACGATTCGGTCCCTGCCGATTACGTTATAGCGCTGGAACAGCTCGGTGTGGACGTACGCCGGCAGCCGACCGGGCAAAGCCTGCGCGAGCGCCTGTGCTGGCGCTTCCAGGTAGCAAATGACCCGGGCGTCGGCTATTTTCTCTGCCGTGATGCCGATTCCGTCATCAATCCCCGTGAAGAGCAGGCAGTACGCGAATGGCTGGATTCCGGGCGCTGGTTCCACACCATGCGCGACTGGTGGAGCCATACCGACCTGATGCTGGCCGGCATGTGGGGTGGCGTGGCCGGAGTGCTGCCGCCGTTGGCACCCATGCTGCTCGCCTACCACTCCGGCGCGGTGGAAACTGCCAATATCGACCAGTGGTTCCTGCGCGACCGGGTCTGGTGCATGGTGCGGCAATCCTGCCTGATCCACGACCGCTACTTCAGCCTGCATGACAGCCAGCCCATGCCCTGCTTGCAACCTGGGCAGACCGACCATGTCGGCATGGACATGACCGCGGTCATGCCAGGCCGGCAGTTGCGCATACTGGCACCGTGGATTCGCGAACTGGCTTGTCTGGCTCCGTTGCGACCAGCGCTGCAACAGGTACTGCAGCATGCCGCCGGCTGACCGGCATCCGCTCAACTGGCCTTCAGCAGCAAATCCAGTAACAAGGCGATGCGCGCCTTGACCGGCGTCAGCGGCAAGCCATCCTCCAGCGCCAGCGGGACAGCTGCGGCCGCTCCAGGCACGACATGGCCAGCCAGGCAGCGGCTGCTGCGCCAGACCGGCACACCCTGCTGCTGCGCCAGCGTAGCCGCCTGCTCCAGGCTGTGGTGCAGGGTGGCATTGCCGGTGCCCGACAGCACCAGCCCGTGCACTCCCGCCTGCAACAGCGCCTGTAGCGCGCGCGCACTGCTGCAGGCATGGCTGGCCAGCAGCTCCACCCAGGGCCAGTCGCTGGCCGGCGTGTCCTGCACCTGGCGCCACAAGCGGCTATCCGCCTGCGGCCAGGGCGCTGCCGTACGCAGCCAGCGCACGCTACCCTCTTCCATCCACGCCAGCAGGCCGGCATCACCGGGAGAAAACGCATCCAGCCGATAAGGATGGATCTTGCTGACCTCGCTGGCAGCAAACACCTTGCCCGCCACCACGGCCAGCACGCCACAGGCCCGCGCATCTGCCGCCAGCGTCAGGGCATCGGCCAGGTTCTGCGGGCCATCGCTGAGGCGCGCCGTGGCCGGACGCATCGCCGCCGTCAGCACCACCGCCTTGCCCTGTTGCTGCCAGCTGCCTGGCGCTGCAGCCAGCACCCGTTGCAGGAAGTAGGCGGTTTCTTCCAGCGTATCGGTGCCATGCGTAATCACCACGGCACGCACATCCGGTCGTGCCAGCGCATCGGCACAGGCCTGTGCCAGCTGCTGCCAGATAGCAATTTCCATGTCCTTGCTGTCAATCTGCACTAGCTGCCGTGCCTCCAGCGCATGGCGCCCGTCGCCTAGCGCCTGCGCGGCCTCCAGCAGGGCTGCAACCGGGCGTTGCGCGGCCTGGTAGGCAACGGCTTCGGCCGCACTGGCAGCCTCGCCGGCAATCGTGCCACCTGTGGCCAAAACAACAATTTTTTCCATTTGGGCGATTTCCTCTTGCCAAAGGCAAAAAGCTGGTTAAAAATACAGGTACTGTATGTGCAAACAGCATGTATGCATCCCCAGACCCCTAACCGGCAGTGTAGACTATGAAACCCGCGATCAAACTCACCGCTCGCCAGCAACAGATCCTGGACCTGATCCAGCAGGCCATTGCCAATACCGGCGCGCCTCCCACGCGTGCCGAAATTGCAGCCGAACTCGGCTTCAAGTCGGCCAACGCTGCAGAAGAACACCTGCAGGCGCTGGCTCGCAAGGGCGCCATCGAACTGGTCAGCGGCACCTCACGCGGTATTCGCCTGCGCCACCCCGAAGGCGATGCCCAGCCTGGCATGCTTGAAGCCCTGTCGCAACTGGCGCTGCCACTCGTTGGCCGTGTCGCCGCCGGCTCGCCGGTATTGGCACAGGAGCATGTCGATACGGTCTACCACGTCGCCCCCACGCTGTTTGCCCACAAGCCTGACTATCTGCTGCAGGTACGCGGCATGTCCATGCGCGATGTCGGCATCCTCGATGGCGACCTGCTCGCCGTGCAGGCCACGCAAAACGTGCGCAACGGCCAGATCGTCGTCGCCCGCGTCGGTGACGAGGTCACCGTCAAGCGCTACGAGCGCCGCCCCGACCACATCGCCCTGCACGCAGAAAATCCGGACTACCCCACCATCGTGGTCCAGCCCGGCGAACCCTTCGCCATCGAAGGTCTGGCCGTTGGCCTGATCCGCAACAGCGTGCTCATGTAAGCACATTCCTTAAGCACACCCCTTTTCCCAGGCTGCCACAAGGTGGCGGGCGTTGTTGATGCTGCCTCACGGGTGGCAGGGACAACCCTTGCGGTCAGCCAGCATTCCCAATCCTGCCTATGTGTCACCACAAGCCCATAGGAGCACCACCATGAATGCCAATACCACCTTCCAGGCCATCCGCAACTGGTTCACCGGCCAGCAGTCTGAAGCTGCCCAGCGCCCCATGGCCATCCTGCGCGATGAAAGCCAGGCCTACAAGCCAGCCAACACCACCGCAGCGACGCGTCCGCAACTGCCAGCAACGCGGCCCTACAGCGCGGCCGCCCGCCTGGCCCTGCGCCAGGCTAGCCAGCAGTCTCAAGCCACACTGCAGCTGGTACCCGCCACAGCAGCGACCCGCCCGCCTTCCCGCCTGTATGCCGCAGGCCGCACACCGGCCCTGCAAACTGGCGGCCATCCGCGTCAGCTAGCTGCAGTTACACTCGAGCACCTCTACCTGAGCGGCAAGCTGTCCGAGGTATGCCAGCAGCTGGAGCAACTGGTGGCCCAGGAAGAGCAATTCCTGCGTCTGGGCTGAAGTGGCACGCGCACGCTGGCAATAGCCAGTCGCGTGCGCCTCACTGTCGCGTCAAGCCACGACTGAAACTGGCAACACATCGGGGGCGCGCCCGCAAGTGTTTCAAATTGCAAGCTTTCGGCAGTGAATGCAAATTTGCGCCTTGTCATCGCTGTTTTTACTTCAGCTTTGTGCACAATGTGCGCATGAACATTGTGATTCTGGACGATTATCAGGACGCCGTGCGCAAGCTGCCCTGCGCCCACAAGCTGGATGCCTTTAACGCCAAGGTGTACACCAACACCGTCAAGGGCATCGGCCAGCTGTCGGTACGCCTGAAAGATGCCGACATCATCGTCCTGATCCGTGAGCGCACCGCTCTCAACCGCTCGCTGCTGGAAAAACTGCCGCGCCTCAAGCTCATCGTGCAGACCGGCCGCGTGGGTGACCATCTGGATCTCAACGCCTGTACCGACCTCGGCATTGCCGTGGCGGCCGGTACCGGCTCGCCCTACGCCGCCGCCGAGTTGACCTGGGGCCTGATCATGGCCGCCAGCCGCCGTATTCCACACTACATGGCCAATCTGCGCCATGGCGTCTGGCAGCAGTCCGGTCTCAAGGCGTCTTCCATGCCGCCCAATTTCGGCATCGGCACCGTGCTACGCGGCAAGACACTCGGCCTGTGGGGCTTTGGCCAGATCGGCAAGCTGGTCGCCGGCTACGGCAAGGCCTTTGGCATGCAGGTCCTGGTAGGCGGCAGCGATCGTGCCCGCAACGAGGCCGCACAACTCGGCTACACCCCGGCCCTGAGCCAGGAGCAGCTGTTTGCTGACAGTGACTATCTGAGCCTGCACCTGCGCCTGACGCCCGAAACGCGCGGCACGGTGCGCCTGGAAGACCTGCTGCGCATGAAGCCGACCGCCACCCTGGTCAACACCGCGCGCGCCGAACTGTTGCAGCCCGATGCCCTGATTACCGCACTCAACCGTGGCCGTCCCGGCATGGCCGCCATCGACGTATTCGAGAACGAACCGGTACTGCAGGGCCAGGCCCTGCTGCGCCTGGAAAACTGCCTGTGCACGCCGCATATCGGCTATGTCGAGCAGGAAAGCTACGAGCTGTATTTCAGCCAGGCCTTTGACAGCATCCTGGCCTGGCTGGATGGCAAGCCGATCAATCTGGTGAATCCGCAGGCGCTGGAAATCCGCGACCGCCAGCTGGCCAGCCGCTGAGCGATCTGCTACCATTTTCATTTGCAGGAGGACGACCTCCCCCATTCCGGGCACATGTTGCGGGACGACCCGACCACACCCTGGAAAGGAGTCCCCTCATGGCATGGATTGCCCTCTTGCTCGCCGGCCTGCTCGAAATCGTCTGGGCCACCAGCATGAAGCTGTCGCACGGTTTCACCCGTCTCACCCCCTCGCTCGTCACGCTGGTCGCCATGGCCTTGAGCTTCTGGCTGCTCAGCGTCGCCATGCGTACGCTGCCGCTTGGCACTGCCTACACGATCTGGACCGGCATCGGTTCCGTGGGCGCCTTCATCGTCGGCATCGTGATACTGGGAGAGCCACTCACGGCCATGCGCCTGGTCGCCGCCGTGCTGATCGTCTCCGGCCTGGTATTGATGAAACTGTCAGCCTCGTAAACGCAGAAGCAGACAATCGATGCCCCCTGTTACGGTTACAGTGGGCATCCTGGTCTACAATGGTGGGCGACGGGCCTTCCCGCATGGTGAAGCGGCCAACCGGGTCAGGTGGGGAACCAAGCAGCCCTAACTGTGTAGCCAGTGCCGGGGTCAAGGCTCGTCACCCTTTTCCAATTTCCTGTTGTCTTTCAACACCTTGAATCACCACAGGTCACCATCCCCTGCTTGTATCACTTCGCTGTATCACGTGAAGTGTGATCCAGCCATCTGACACTGGGCATCTTTCGACCCAGCCCGCATCACTTGGCTGTATCACTGCCATCACCCAGATGGCAGTTCTCATTCTGCCTCACGAAGCCACCACCCGCCGTGCCACCCGCACCAGCGTCGGGCTAATCCACTGCTCCAGCCGCGTCGGCAATTGCAAGGGCTTGAGCAGCATGCGCACCGCCAGATCGGCCGGCAACTGGCGGCTCACGGTCTGGTAGATGCGCTCGCTGATCGCCTCATAACTCTGCGCACCGTTGGCAAACATCGGCCCCTTGTGCGCCCAGACATGACGCAGTGCCACATCCGAATCGCTTTCGCGCAGTTCCAGCAGGCGCTGGTAGAGCACGCGCGCCACGCGCAGGCGTGACACCGGCTGCTGCGCCGACAGCTGGCGGAAATAGGCGAGGAAGTGCTTGTAATGGTTGACCTCGTCGGCGCGCACCTGGCTCAGCAAGCCGGTCAGCACCGGCTCGTCGCTGAGCTCGCGCAGCGTGTGGTAGTAGGTAGTGGTGCCCATTTCGACCACGCAGCGCGCCGCCATTTCCAGCGCCGGCTCCGGATCCAGCTCTTCCACCGTGCACATCGGGCCGTACTCGGCCATGAACCCCTCGAAGGCCTGCTGCCACGGA